>JBOGEI010000006.1:0-41718 GCA_050701935.1 Microbacterium sp. | reverse complement strand
CTTCTCACGCGAGGGGTCAGCTGTGGCGACGCCTGCGCAGCCACAGAGTCAGGCCGAGGCCCATGGCGAGCAGCGCCGCGAGGGCCGCGCCCGCCCAGATGGCTCCGTCCGCGCCGGTCGTCGCGAGGTGTCCGCCGCTGCCGGTCCCGGTTGCTGCGGTGACCGCGAGATCGCCCCGCGCCAGCTCCACACCCTGGGCATCCGTCGCGACGAGCGCGTGCGCCCCGGCCGGCGTCGCCGCCGGGATCGTGACCGTCGCCACGGCGTCACCGTCTGCCGACAAGGTCACCTCGCCGATGCGCACCGGCTCGGAATGCAGCCAGAGCTGCACCAGGGAGTCGGGTTCGAAACCGCTCAACTGCACGGTCACGCTCGCTCCGGCGACAACCGAACCGATGGATGCCGTGACCGTCGCCTTCTTCCCCGGCTTCGCCTTCTTGACCTTCAACGGCGCGCTGGCGAGCTCTGCGCCGGCCGAGTCCTGCACGATGACGCGGTGCTTTCCGACCGCGGCGTTCGCCGGGATCAGCAGTCGCGTCGTCAGGGAGCCCTTCGCATCGACCGCAGCATCCGTCAGCTTGACGTCATCGAGCCAGACCGAGACCGTCGAGCGCGGCGCGAAGCCGGTGAGCACGGTGCCGACGGTTTCACCGGCGCGCACCGAATCGGAGTCGAGTCCGAGCTTCGGATCCGTCACCGGGTTGCACGCGCTCAGATCGTCGACGGGACGGACCTTCGGAGCGCTGCCGCTCTTCGGCGCTGACGTGCCGTACACCGCCATCTCCGCGACGGCCGCGAACTGCGTCCCCGAGATCGACGAGGTGGCAGTGACCCGGATGTAGCGGGCCGCGGTCGCGGCGAAGTCGACGTCCTGCCACTCGGCCACGTTCTTCCACTCCCCCGAGGAGACCGGCGTGAACGTCTGCCCATCGGTCGACACCGCGACCTCGTACCCCTTGATCGGACCGTTCTGGTTGGCACCACGGCGAAGGTACGAGATGCCGTCGACCTCTTCGGCGGCACCCAGATCGAACGTCAGAACGTGCGGATACGACGTGGCCGCCGAGCTCCACCGGCTGTGCCAGAACGTGCCCGCGTTGCCGTCGAGCATGTTCGCGGCCGCACCGTCTTCGCCCGAGGTCTCCTCGGAGCTCGCCGTCACGGAGATCTGTGCGTTGGGGATGCGGGCCCGCGAGGACACCGACACCTCCTGGGTCGTCTTGACCGTGCGCACGTCGCAGTCCGCGAGGTACGTCGCCGCGATCCCGATGCCGACGGTCGTGCCTGCAGCCCCCGCCGGCGCGGTGACCAGCCAGGTGGTCTTCACGCTGTCACCGGCCGCGACCTTCTCGAACAGGTTCGACGAGTCGTCGGCGACCTCGACCACATAGCCCTCCGGCACCTCGAGCTGCACGCCGACGTTCTCGGCGGCGATGGCCTCGCTGTTGGTGAAGGTGGTCGTGAACGCGGTCTGTGCACCGGGGCTCAGGACCCCCGCTTCGCCGGACACGGTCGCGCAGGGTGTGCCGCCGGTCGTCGGGCCCAGGTCGGTGACCGTGAAGTCGTCCAACACGAAGTCGACGTCCGGTCCACCGACACGCTCGAGCCCCACCCAGGTGTAGTCGCCGCATCCGACGATCACATCCTGGGAGAACTCCGCGGTCTCCAGTGCCTGCGTGATTCCGGTGCGGCTGAGCGTGGTCGAGGTGACCTTGCCACCAGCCACGGCGTCCGTGCCGGTGAGCCAGCGGTACGCTCCGCTCGCCCCGGCCTGGTAGTCGAAGCCGATGCGGTAGGAATGCCCCGCCTGCAGTGGAACGAGCGTCGGATCGGTGCGGTAGACGACCCCGCTGTTCTCGGAGTGCGACATCAGCGAATGCTCGCCGTTGATCGTCGTGTCCACCGCGAGACCTGCGAGGGGCCCCGCATCGAACGGCTTGGCGGTGTTGCGCCAGTCGCTGCTCGCGTAAGGGTCATGCCGGCGCGAGATGCTCGTGCGCGGATCGTCGATCCCGTTGGCATCGCCCTTCACGAACGGTCCCCAGCCGGCCTCGTTGCCCTCGAAGTCGTTCGAGTAGACGGTGCCGGCCGTGAACGGGGCCGTGGTGTCCGCCGAGACACGGGCGTTGTCGATGCGGACCTTCGCCTCACCAGCGACGGCACCGATCGACACGGTGACCTCACCGGAAGCCGGAGCCAGGAACGACGTCGAGCCGCGCTGGTAGTACTGGCCCGCCTTGGAGTCGGCACGCATGTAGTTGTACGTCGGCGAGAGGTTCCACGTGCGCGTCACCGCCCCGGAGCCTGTGTCGACCGAGACGCTCACGTCACGCGTCGCAGTGGGATCGATCTGCACCTGGGCCGAGAACGCGTACCGCTGGCCGGGAGTGAGCCCGGTCACGGTCTGCGAGATCGACGAGGCGGCGGCGCCGAACACGGCGATGTTGTCGCCGCGGGACTCGTTCTTCGCACCGCCGAGGTTGGTGCGCTCGATCGTCACATCGCCCTGGGGGTTCCACACATCGAGTGAACCGGAGTTGAAACCCGGGTCGTCGAGACCGGCATCGCGGTACTCGACCGCCGCGCGCTGGGCGCCGCCCTGCGGCACCACGACGTAGGCCGTGCCCTTGTCGCCGCTGAGCGTGAGTTCACCGCCGGTCGCGGTGACCGTGCCGACCTTGATTCGCCCCTGGTCGCCGAGCTCGAAGACGTCGAAGGCGGTGTTACCACGGAAGGCGTCGGTGAGGCCGAAGGTCTTGTCGCCCCCTGACGCGGAGTAGAAGTACATCTTGTCGGCGTCGACCGGGGATCCGGCGTCGGCGTTGGACGCCAGCGACTGCCACGGCAGCAGGTACGAGTCGCCTCGCAGCACTGTCGCCCCGTCCATCGTGATGACCCTGGTGCTGCCGTCCATGCGCACCGCCACATCATCCGTCAGCGTCGCCTCAGCCCCTGCTTGGTAGGTGAGCAGGTCGAAGTGCTGCAGGAACTTCGTCGGCAGACTCTGCTTCCAGATGTTGTCGACGAATCCGTCCCAGTTGCGGTTGCCGACCCAGCCCTCGGCGTCGATCAGGCGCTGCTGTCCGAGCAGGGCGTCGTCGTTCCAGACGTCGGCCTGTCCGTTCTGGATGAAGCGCACCATGGTGGAGTTGATGCCCTTGTTGTCCTTGCCGCCGTAGGCGAGGTCGTTCGGCCAGTGTGACCAGACCGTGCTGTCGACGAACTTGTCGCCCCACTCCGTCGCGACCTCGAGGTCCATGCCGTTCAGCTCGTCCGCGAGCTCCTCGGCGACCCACCCGTTGGAGTAGTACACGTCGATGTAGACGCCGCTGAGGCCGGGGACCTCATCGCGCAGCTGCTGGAAGCGGTCGAGCACGCGGCCGGTGCCGAGGTCGGCCTGCTGGTTGATGTAGTACGACTGGTCGAGCCAGTTCCACCCCGGCTTGTACGGGGCCGTGCCGTCGATGATCGCGGAGTCGAAGGCGTTGGCCTGCGGATACATCTCGGTGGCGTTGACGTGCACGCTCATGTCGGCGTTGAGCTTCGCCCCCTCGTCGACGAGGTTGTTCAGGTCGGTCAGCCCACCCGCGCGCTCGTTATAGTTCCCGCCGTAGTCGGTGTTCGCGGAGTCATGGCCTTCGCTGCCGTAGCCCTTGTTGAGCACCCACTGGCCGAGGCCGTCGGTCTGGTTCGCGATGCGCTTGGTGTTGTCGAGGGTGAGGTCGAAGTAGTTCGTCGCGCTCGAAGCAAAGTTGAACGGGATGCGGCTGACCACGCGCTCGGCGACTCGGTCGGCCCCCAGGCGCGGGGTGTCGACCTCGCGGTAGCGGATAGCGGCATCCTGCCAGTCGACCTTCGCGTCGCCGTTGCGGTCGGCGGCGAGCAGCACCGTGACCTTGGGCAGCGCGTAGGTGGTCACCCGGCTGTCGACGGCGGTGGTCGGATGGATCAGCCAGGCGCTGGATCCGATCTCAGCCGTGCGTCCTGCGGCCTCGGTCACGCGGGTCGTCAGGCGGGTGTTCCACGAGGCGGTACCGCCGGAGGCCTGTGTGGTCGCGTTGGTGATCACGCTGCCCACGAGAGCGCCGTTGCCGAGGAAGGCGAAAGCCGCCCCCTTCTGACCGGTCGCCGTCGTGCCGTTCACCGCGATGTGCTCGTCGGCGTTCTTCGTGCTGTCGGGGCTGATCACGGTGCGGTCCAGCGCCGACCCCGCATCCGCAGCGCTCGCGGAGAGGAACGCGTTGTCAGGCAGCCCGAGGGTGGTCACGGTCGCCGTGCCGTCGACGGCCGTCACTTCGAATCCGACGGTCCCGTCGTTCGCGACGCGGATGCTGCTGCGCACGGTGACGTCGATACCCGTCAGCTTCGACACGTAGTCGATGCCGGTGGCAGAGGGTGTCGACGTGGTCTCCGCCGCGTAGGCCGTGCCGTTCACCGACCACGTCTTCGCCGAGGTGCGCTGTCCGGCGATCTTCTCGCCGTCCATCTGATAGCCGGTGATCCGGGGGAACTCGGTGGAGACGACGGCGGTCGTACCCCCAGCGGTGATCTCTACGGTCTGGTCGGTGTCGGGGACCTCCGGCTCGGTGACGATGGGAGGCAGCTCCTCGTCGGAGAGCACTTCGATCTCGCCGGCCCCACCGCCGGTGGTTCCCTGCGCGTCGATCACGAGCAGGGCCACATAGCGGCCGTCCTTCGCGGCGTCGAGCGTGATGCGCTGTTTCTCGTCGTTCGCGGTCGGGGCGTGCAGCGTCGCCGTTCCCGAGGCGGCGCCCCACCCGCCGTCAGCCGGCGAGTTGCGCGCGACATCGGCGTCGTCGGTCACGTAGACCTCGACCGTCTTGGCAGCGACGCCCTGTCCCTTCTTGACCGAGTAGTCGAGGGCCTTCACCGAGAGCGACCGCTGCAGGTCGACGACGATCCAGTGGGGGAAGGGGGCGTTGGCGGAGTACCGAGACGTCCACTGCGTCGCGAAGTCGCCGTCGAATGCGCCGAGTGCGGTGCCATCGAGAGACGGCGGAGCCGGATAGGGGTCCGATTCGCTCGACACCGCGTGCAGGCGGTAATCGGTCTTGGGGACGGAGATCAGGTCGGCTGCCTGCGCGGATGGCGCCTGGGCGAACACGCCGCCGAACGCGAGCGCCGTCACCAGCAGCGAGCTGAGGGCGGCGGCAGTGCGGGGCGGTCGGGAAGGTTTCGACACGTCTTGCCTCTCGATCGGAGCGACGTCCGGGAGGAAGACGCCCCGATGCGCCGCAGATGGATGACATCGGCTCTCACCGATGTTTGCGCTATCACCATAGGCTTGCAAACGCCGCTATATCAAGCGCTTTCTGATAGAAAGCGCAAACATTGACCAAAAGTAGCACCGCGCATATGAGAAGAGCCGCCCCGCACACGAGGTGCAGGGCGGCTCTCGAAGCATCCCGGATCAGGAGCCGATGAACTCCTCGGTCTCGCCGAAGGACGGCTGTTCGCGGATCTCCACCGTCGGACCGAGACCATCGGTGTCGAGCACCACGATCTCGTTGCGCCCGGTCTTCCACAGCGGCGCGGGCGCATAGAGCGTCTCCTGCGGGCCGACCCTCCAATACCGACCGAGCAGGAAGCCGTTCAGCCAGACCATCCCCTTCGATCCGCCGGGGAAAGCGAGCCACGCGTCGAGGGGCTCGGCGACGTCGAACGAGGCGACGGCGACGCCGTCGGAGGCCTCCGGAGCCGCTTCGGAGGGCGGAACCGGAGCCTCCTGCGGAACCAGGCGATGAGTCCAGCCGTTGACCAGCCGCCGACCGATCATCACGCCGCGCATGATGCCCTTGCCCTCGCCTGTGTAAGGACCGTAGTTGATCCGTCCGAGGCTCTCGACGACGACCGTGAGCCTGCCCGCCCCACCGTCGACGGGCAGGGCGAGAGAGGTCTCGCCATCGCGCTCGATCACTCCGAGCGCCTGAGCGTCGAGGAACACCACGGCACGGTCGTGCAGTCCGTCGATCGTGAGCGTCGCGTCGGCCGGGAACGACACATCCGCCTCGTAGGCGACCAGGCCGTCTTCGGCACCGAGCTCTTCGAACGTGCGCGGGCGCGGCGAGACGTCGCCGGCCCCCGGGAGAGCAGCGATCAGCTCCAGAAGAGAGGCGCGCGGGGTGAGTGCCGCGGTCGCCGCGGCCTGTCGCCGCGGGGATGCGGGGACAGGTGGGAGCTCGCGCGCATGGAACGGCGCGAACATCGCTCGGAGCGCATAGAACTTCTCGTTGAGGGTGCCGTCTTCGCCGATCGGCGCATCCGAGTCATAGCTGGTGACGGTCGGCTGCAGCACCTGATCGTGGTTCGCACCGTTCCAGAGGCCGAAGTTGGTGCCGCCGTGCGCCATGTAGAGACTCACGGATCCGCCAGCGCCCAGCAGTTCCGCGATCGTGCCCCCGGTGCTCGCGGCGGAGCGGACGTGGTGCCGCTCCCCCCAGTGGTCGAACCAGCCGCCCCACAGCTCGCTGCACATGAGCGCGTCGCCTTCACGCCGCAACTCCACGGCCCTCGCGACACCGGTGCCGAAGGTGAAGGTCGCCATGGCACCAGGCACACTGCCGTGCTCGATCATGTCGCCCGTGATGCCGTCGGCGGTCGTGAGCATCTCGACCATTCCACGCTCACGGAGACCGTTGCGAAGGTGCGTGAGGTAAGCGGCATCACTTCCGAAAGAGCCGTACTCGTTCTCGATCTGAATCGCGACGATCGGCCCACCGTGCGAGGCCTGGAGAGGGACGAGACGGGGAATCAGCTCGTCGTACCAGGCGTCGACCGCAGCGAGGAAGCCGGCGTCGCTGGTGCGCAACGCGGCGACGCGCCCAGACAGCCAGAACGGGATGCCGCCGTTGGACCACTCCGCGCAGATGTAGGGACTGGGGCGGAGGAACACATCGAGACCGACGTCGCCGGCGAGGCGGATGAAGCGCTCGAGGTCGCGCCACCCGTCGAAGCGCATGTCGCCCTCGACGCGCTCGTGGAAGTTCCATGCGACATACGTGTCTACCGTGTTCGCGCCCATCGCGGCGAGCCGGCGCAGGCGGTCTTCCCACTGGTCGGGATGCACCCGGAAGTAGTGGATCGAACCCGCGAGGATGCGGTGGGAGACACCGTCGCGGAGGATCTCTCCGTCGCGCCAGGTCAGGGTGGGCGCGCCGATCGGCGACGCGGCGGCCGGGGCGTCGACGGCGACGGAAGAGCCGTCGAAAGCCGAGGCGAGAAGGTCAGGCATAGCGCTCCAAGCACGAGTGTTTGCGTTCACATTATCGCATCACACGACTCGCCGCCTCCTGGATTTACGCCGATTGATCGCTACCATTGAGCACATGTCACCTCGTCGCCCGAGAGACGACCGCGCCCCGAGCCAGGTCGATGTAGCCCAGCTCGCCGGAGTCTCCACGCAGACCGTCTCCCGCGTCATGTCCGGGCAGGACAACGTGCGCCCCGACACCGCCAGACGCGTGCTCGCTGCGGTCGAAGAACTCGGCTACCGCGTGCACGCCGCCGCCGCCTCGCTGGCCTCCGGCCGCACCCGCGTGCTCGGCGTGATCGTGGTCTCGACCGACCGGTACTCGTCGGCGGCGCTCGGTGTCGGCATCCAGCAAGCCGCCGCCGCGAACGGATACACCGTGTCGACGGCAGCCGTCGCCGACCATGCATCGGCCGAGGCGTTCCTGGAGGCATTCGACCGACTCGAGCGCCAGGGCGCGGAGGGCATCATCCTCGGTGTGCCGGTCGAGCTCGAGAGTCCGGCGATGCGGGCCCGCACCGAGCGCACCCCCGCGACCCGGAGCGAACGCACCTCCCTCGACGAAGACGCCCCGCTCGCCGTCGATCAGCGCGCGATCGCCCGTCTCGCCGTCGAGCACCTGCTCGACCTCGGGCACAAGACCGTGTGGCACGTCTCGGGCGACGACTACTGGACCGAGACGCAGCAGCGCAGCGAAGCGTGGGAGCAGACGCTCCGCGACCGCGGCATCGTGCCCCCGCCGCTGATCCCCGCCGACTGGACGCCCGAGTCCGGCTACCGCGCCGGCCGCACGATCGCCGCCATCCCCGAGGCCACGGCCGTGTTCGTCAGCAGCGACGAGATGGCGTTCGGCCTGATCCGCGCCCTGCACGAGGCCGGTCGCAGCGTTCCCGACGACGTCTCGGTGGTGAGCGTCGACGACATCGCCCTCGCCGCCTATGCCTCCCCCGCGCTCACGACGGTCCGCCAGCCCTTCGAGGCGATGGGCCGCGCGGCGGCGCTCCGGGTCATCGCGCAGATCGAAGGCCATGAGGCGGTCGGCGAGATGCCTTCCACCGATCCTCAGCTCATCGTGCGCTCCTCGACCGCTCCGCCGCGCTCCGCCCGATAATCCTCACCCACCCCACACCGCCCGGGCGCCAGCCTCGCCGATGAGCACGACCATGACGGTGCTCCCCGCGCCGCTCACCACGGCCAGTGCGGCCAGAACCATGCGCGCCGTCTTGCGAGGCCCCTTGCCGAGGCGGTACCAGCACCACTGCACCGCGGCGACGACGAACATCGCCAGCACCCATGGCCACAGGAGTCCACCGAGAGCCGCATGATGCACGACGGCCGGCACCGGTCCGACCTGCTGCGCCAGCGCTTGACCGGCGAGCATGGTGATGGGCACGAGCACCAGCACGACCAGCGCGGCGATCGGCGTCACGATGCCGAGCCTCTTCCGCGCGGCGGGGAGGAAGGCGCCGAGGATCAGCGCCAGCGCGGTGAGCGGCACGAGGATGACCACCGCATGCACGATGAGCGGATGCAGCGGGAGGCCTGCGATCTCGAAGAGGTCCATACTCAGGACACGGGATGACATCGCGCGAGGTTCAGATGAACTTCTCGCCGCCCTGTCTCGTGTCTTCGGAGAGGACCGAAGGAGGTGGCGGATGCCGAAGGATGATGCGGCACGTCTGGGCGCGCTCTACGACGCGCATGCGGCACCGATCTGGCGTTACGTCGTGCATCTCACCGGAGATCGGGCAGGGGCCGACGACGTGGTTCAGGAAACGCTGTTGCGCGCCTGGCGAACTCCGCGCATCCTCGCCGACGACCCGGAGTCGACACGTTCCTGGATGTACACGGTCGCTCGCCACCTGGTGGTGGACGAGGTGCGCAGCGCCCATCATCGCCGGGAGATCACGACAGACGAACCTCCCGAGTCGGCCGTGCGCGACGCCACCGACGCGATCTTCGATGCGATCCTCATCGAGGAGGCACTCTCCGCCCTCTCCGACGCACATCGCGACGTCGTGGTCAGGGCGTACTACCGAGGGCTCACCGTGTCGGAGATCTCCGACGAGCTGACGATCCCCGAGGGAACCGTGAAATCGAGGCTGCACTACGGCCTGCGCGCCCTCCGACTCGGGCTGCAGGAGAAGGGAGTGACGCGATGAACGCCGACCACGCGCGCTATGCCGACTGGGATGCCGCCTACGTGCTCGGAGCGCTCAGCGCCGCCGACCGCGCCGAGTACGAAGCGCATCTCGCACAGTGCGCCGAGTGCCGTGCTGCCATCGCGGAGATCGCACCGATGCCCGGCCTGCTCTCCCGCGTCGCCCCCGAGCGGGCGGAGTCGCTGCTGCGGTCGGCGGATTCCGAGACCCCGGCCCCCGAGCACCGCGCACGAGTGCTCTCCCTCGCCGCCGAGCGCGCCCGACGCCGCCGTCGCGCGTGGGTCGCCGGCATCGCTGCGGCTGCGGCGATCGTGGTGGCCGCCGTGGCGGTGCCCGTGATCTCTACCCAACTGCGTCCACCGTCGACCACGATCGCACTCGAGCAGCTTCGAGACGCGCCACTGACCGCCTCCGTCAGTCTCACCGACGTCGCGTGGGGCACCCGCCTCGACATGATCTGCGACTACGGCAGCGAAGGCGACGCTCCCAGTGACGGGTGGGCGTACGCGCTGGTGGTGGTGAGCGACGACGGAGTCGAGAGCGTGCTGTCGACCTGGCGAGCGCACCCGGGCACCACCGCGCGCCTGAGCGCCGGCACCGAGCTCCCGGCATCCGACATCTCCGCCATCGAGATCCGTGCCGTCGACTCCGGAACAGTGTTGATGCGCTCCTCGTTCGACGGATCGTGAACCTTTCTCCGCCACCTCTCGTGTCTTCCATGACCGCACCCGCGGTCCTGCACAGGAGGTTCACCATGCTCTCGAGAGTCTCGAAGACCGCGGCCGTCGCCGCGCTGCTCATGACGTTCGCCGTCGCCGGATGCACGTCGACCGGCGGAAGTTCCGGCGGCACGACGGAGGACACGGGCGGCGCTTACGGCCAGTCCTCGGAGTCGAGCGCCCCCGCCTCGGGATCGGAGTCCGGCTCAGGCACGTTGATGACCGCGGACTCGGATCTCGGCGCGATCGTCGTCGACGCCGACGGGAAGACGCTCTACATGTTCGACAACGACACCCAGGGTTCGGGCAAGAGCTCGTGCACCGGCGAATGCCTCACGAACTGGCCGCCGCTGACGGTCGCGAGCGACGCCCCCGCCGTGAAGGGAGTGACCGGCGAGGTCGGCACCATCAAGACGGCCGACGGCTCCACCCAGGTGACCCTCAACGGGTGGCCGCTCTACTACTTCGCGGGTGATGCCGCTGCAGGAGACGTCAACGGCCAGGGCGTCGGCGGCATCTGGTGGGTGCTTTCCCCCGCCGGGGAACGCATGGCCGAGTGAGACGCCGGGGCTTCGGCACGGTCATACGACTGCGAGATCGCCTCGTGGACTCACCAGCGGCCGTGCCGGTGCTCCCACTCGTCCTCGACCGTGCGTCGACGACCCGCGACGATGCCGGCGGGGATCGCGACGATGAGCACACCCGCGATGACGAACAGCGGGATCTGCCACCCCGCGGTCGTCTCGTGCAGCAGCCCGATCAGCAGGGGGAAGGTCGCCGCGATCGCGTAGCCGATGCTCTGCACGAATCCGCTCAACGCCACAGCGCTCTCCGGTGTGCGGGCGCGGATGCTGAGCAGCACGAGGCTCAGCGGGAACATGATGGCCGTGAGACCGAAGATGCTCACCCACAGCGGCAGGGCGACGGTCGGCGCGAGGAGGAAACCGGCCAGGCCCACCAGCCCGCCGCCGACCGCGACGAAGAAGAGCGGCCGCGTCGCCTGGAAGCGCACGACCAGGATCGGCACGAGCAGCGAGCACGGTAGACCGATCAGCGCGAACAGCGAGAGCAGGAACCCGGCAGTGGCCGGAGTGACGCCGCCGATGTCGACGAGCATGGTCGGCATCCACGCGAACGAGACGTACGCCATGGTCGACGAAGCGCCGAAGACGATCGCGAGCGCCCAGGCGAGCGGAAGCCGCCACAGCCGTGCGAAGTACCGACGATTCGCCGGGGTGGTCGAGATCGGACCGGTCGCGACGGCCACTGCGTCCCGCACGTCGTCGACGCCATCGGTCGGATCGGGGACGAGGAGCTCGGTCTTCACCGGCGCGTCCGCCCGCGAGCCGTTCTTCAGCAGCAGCGCCACCCACGGCACGAGCGCGATCCCCGCGACGATCCCCCACATGCCCAGCGACACCCGCCAACCGAGCGAGTCGGCCACCGGCACCGCGACCAGCGGAGGCAGGAAGGTCGACACCGCCATGGTGGTCGAGTAGATCGTCATCATGACCCCGAGCCGATCGGGGAAGTACTTCTTGACCAGTGGCGGCAGCAGCACGTTGCCTGAGCCCACGCCCGCGAACACGACGGCGGTCGCCGCCAGCAGGGTCGTCGAGTCGACGGCGAAGCCACGCAGCAGCAGGCCGAGGGCCATCAGCGCGATGGCTGCCACGGCCATCCGCTCCAACCCGAATCGACGCTCGAACAGGGGCGTGAGCAGGCCGAAGATCGCGAAGCACACCGGAGGCGCCGCACCGATCAGGCCGACCACGACCGGCGAGACCGGGAAGTCCTCGGCCACGTGATCGATCACCGGGGAGAGGGAGGCGACCGCCGAACGCAGCGAGAACGCGACCAGGACGATCCCCACGAGTGCGAGAGCCCGACCCTGCCACAGCGGTCGTGCGCTCGGCATCGTCATGAGGTCTGTGACCCCTCCACCCAGGCCAGGTATTCATCCGACACGGTGCCGGTCACGTACCGGCCGTCGAAGCAGCTCATGTCGAGATCGGTGAGCGCCGAGCCCTCGATGATCGCGGCCTTGAGGTCTTCGACCTCCTGGTAGACGAGGTGGTCGCAGCCGAGCACCTCGGCGATCTCGGGGATCGTCCGCCCGTGCGCGATCAGCTCCTGACGCGACGGCATGTTGATGCCGTACACGTGCGGGTGCCGCACGGGAGGGGCGGCAGAGGCGAAGGTGACCGAGGCGGCACCGGCGTCCCGCGCCATCTGGATGATCTCCTTGGAAGTCGTCCCCCGCACGATCGAGTCGTCGATGAGGAGCACGTTCTTACCCTGGAACTCGGTCGACATGGCGTTGAGCTTCTGGCGGACGCTCTTCTTGCGCACCGCCTGCCCCGGCATGATGAATGTGCGCCCGACGTAGCGGTTCTTGTAGAAGCCCTCGCGGTACTCGATGCCGAGCTTGCGGGCGACCTCCATCGCGGCAGGGCGCGACGAATCGGGGATCGGCATGACCACGTCGATCTTGTCCATCGGCACGTGCTTGGCGATCGTGTCGGCGAGGCGGTCGCCCATCCGCAGACGCGACTCGTACACGGAGATGCCGTTCATGACGGAGTCGGGGCGGGCGAGGTAGACGTACTCGAAAGCGCAGGGCGCGAGAGTCGCGGCCGTGGCGCACTGCTTGGAATGCAGCTCGCCCTCGGTGGTGATGAAGATCGCCTCGCCGGGCTCGACCTCGCGGACGACCTCGTAGTCGCCGTTCTCGAGCACCAGCGACTCGCTGGCGACGACCCACTCGTCGCGCCCTTCGGAACCGGGCACCGTCGAGGGGCGGCGTCCGAGGATGAGAGGACGGATGCCGAACGGGTCACGGAAGGCGAGCAGACCGTAGCCGGAGATAACGGCGATCACGGCGTATGCGCCCTCGATGCGCTCGTGCGTGCGTGCCACGGCCTCGAAGACGCGCTCGGGGTCGAGGTCGACCGTCGAGGTCGTGTTCTGCAACTCGCCCGCGAGCACGTTGAGCAGCAGCTCGGTGTCGCTCGAGGAGTTCAGGTGACGGCGGTCGCGCTTGGCCATGTCGGCGGTGAGCTCACGCGTGTTGGTGAGGTTGCCGTTGTGGATGAGGATGATGCCGTAGGGCGCGTTCACGTAGAACGGCTGCATCTCCTCTTCGTTCGACGCCGTGCCCTTGGTCGCATAGCGCACGTGCCCGAGCCCGACGTTGCCCAGCAGAGCACGCATGTCGCGGGTGCGGAACGCCTCGCGGACCATGCCCTGCGCCTTGGCGTTGTGCATCACCCCGTTCGACTCCGCCGTCGCGATGCCCGTCGCATCCTGGCCGCGATGCTGCAGCAGCAGGAGTGCGTCGTAGATGTCCTGATTGACCGGGGCAGAGCCCACCATTCCGACGATGCCGCACATGGGCTCTTACTTCGCTCCGTCCGCGTAGGCGCCGACCAGGCGCACTGCTCCACCGTCGACGCCCTTGGCGCCCTGTTCGAATTCGCCGGTCGGACGCGGGCCGAAGCCGACGGTCCCGACCTGCCACGAGGGCATGCCCTCGGCGTTGAGCGCAGCGATCGCCGCATCCTTCTTCTCCGCGGCGATGACCGCGAGGAAGCCGATGCCGAGGTTCCAGGTGCCCTCCGCCGACTCCAGCGTGGAGCCGGCGATGTCGCTGAGCACGCGGAAGACGGGGCTCGGCGACCAGGTGCTGCGGTCGACCTCGACCCAGCTGCCCTGCGGGAGCACGCGGGCGAGGTTCGCCGCGATACCGCCGCCGGTAACGTGGCTGAGCGCGTGCACGCCGCCGGTCGCCGTCGAGCCGCCGAGCTGTTCGATGAGGCGCAGCAGCGGAAGAGTGTAGAGCCGGGTCGGCTCGAGGAGAGCCTCACCCCAGGTGGTGCCGAAGTCGGCGGCGTTGTCGCCGTAGCCGATGCCGGCGCGGGTCACGATGTGACGCACGAGCGAGTAGCCGTTGGAGTGCAGTCCGCTGGAGGAGACCGCGATCACCGCGTCACCGTCTTGCACGAGTTCTGCACCGAGGATCGCGTCGGCCTCGACCACTCCGGTCGCCGCTCCCGCCACGTCGTAGTCGCGAGGACCGAGCAGACCGGGGTGCTCGGCCGTCTCGCCGCCGACGAGCGCCGTGCCGGTGGCCGAGCACGCTTCGGCGATCCCGCGCACGATGTCGGCGATGCGCTGCGGGAAGACCTTGCCGCAGGCGATGTAGTCGGTCATGAAGAGCGGCTTCGCGCCCACCACGACGATGTCGTCGACGACCATGCCGACGAGGTCTTGCCCGATCGTGTCGTGCTTGTCGATCGCCTGCGCGATCGCGACCTTCGTGCCGACGCCGTCGGTACTGGTCGCGAGCAGCGGGCGACGGAAGTCGCGCAGCGCGCTGGCATCGAACAGGCCGGCGAATCCGCCGACACCGCCGAGCACTTCGGGGCCGTGCGTCGCGCGCACGGAAGACTTCATCAGCTCGACGGCGAGATCACCTGCAGCGGTGTCGACGCCGGCTTCGGAATAGGGATTGGTGGGGGAGGCAGCCACGCCTCCAGCCTACCGCCCGAAGCGGGCCCCACTCTCCGCGACGGCGACACCGTGAACGCTCCCGTAAGCAGCCCGACCCGCGGCGACATTATGAAGTCTTCGAACGAGCATCGGGCCGGCTCATTACCGTTCCGAAAGAAGTCCTCCCGCACCCGGGCGTCGTCTCTAGCGTTGTCGATCACGCCCTGCTCCGTCGTCATCCTTCTTGGCCTCGCGATCCGTCAGCCGGGCCGAAAGGACAGACGATGACCGATACAGCCGCACTGGTCGCACCGACGAATTCGCCCCTCCCTTCGCGCTCGTCCGGGGCGACGACCGCCCCCGAGCCATCGTCGATCGTGGCCCTCTTCGAAGCACAGGTCACCAGGGATCCACACCGACACGCGATCGAGCATCTCTCGCAGACGATGACCTACAGCGAGCTGGATGACGCCGCCGAGACGCTGGCCGCGCATCTCAACTCGCTGGGGATCGGGCACGGCGACGTCGTCGGGGTGTTCCTGGAACGCTCGTTCGACATGGTCATCGGGATTCTCGCTGCGCTCAAGACCGGCGCCGCCTACGCACCGCAGGATGCGCGGATCTCCCCCCGCGCCCAGCTCGGCCTGGTCGCGGCGTCAGCGCACATGCGGGTGGCGCTCACCACCGAGCGATTCGTCGACGCGATGCCGGAGGGTGTGCAGGTGGTGCGGATCGACGTCGAACGGGGCAGGGTCCCGCGACCCCGGGTGTCGACGCTTCCCTCCGACACGTGTGCCGTCATCTTCACCTCCGGGACGACGGGGTCGCCGAACGGCGTGCAGGTCACGAACGGCAACCTGATGAACCTGTTCACGAACTCGCCGGGAAACCTCGGCATCACGCCGGGAACCAGAGTCGGACAGGTGCTCAACATCGCTTTCGACATGGCCATGTGGGAGACCCTGGGAACCCTCGTCAACGGCGGAACCCTGGTCATCCGCGGTTCAGACATCGCTGCGACCGCCGCGCAGGTCGACGTCCTCATCGCGACGCCCAGCATCGTCGGCACCCTCTCGTCTTCCCGATGCAGGGCCCGCACCGTCGTCGTCGCCGGCGAGCGCTGCCCGCAGGCACTCGCGGACGAATGGGCGCAGGATCATCGTTTCCTCAACTCGTGCGGTCCGACGGAGATCACGATCATCAACACGCTCGTCGAGCACGTGGTCGGACGGCCGCTCACGATCGGCACCCCGGTACCGGGCACCACGGTCCACGTCCTCGACGCGGATCTGCAGCCGGTTCCACCCGGTGAGATCGGCGAGATGTGGGTCGGAGGCGCGGGAGTCACCGCCGGCTACATCGGAGATGCCGAGCTCACCGCCGAGCGTTACCTCCCGGATCCGTTCGCGAAGGAAGGCGGGCGGATGTTCCGCACCCGTGATGTCGGTCGCTGGACGTCGCAGGGCGAGCTCGAGCACCTCAGCCGCACCGACGACCAGGTCAAGGTGCGGGGGTTCCGCGTCGAACTCGATTCGGTCGCCCGCGCGCTCGAGACGAGCGCCGAGTGCACGGCGGCTGTCGCAGTCCAGCTCGACTCCCGACGCCTGGGAGCCGTGATCGTCCCTGCCACCGCCGACCTGGACGCTGCACGATCCGCTGTCGCGGCGCTGCTCCCCTACTACTGCGTGCCGGCGGAGATCGTCGCGGTCGACCGACTGCCGCTGACGATACGGGGAAAGGTCGATCGCGCTGCCGTGCGGAGCATGATCGAGACCGCGACGCCGTCGAGGCGCGTCGCCTGATGAACCTGTCGCTCTCCGACCTCGCCGTCGATTCACCGCAGAGCCCGACCCGGCTGTCGCGCCTGCGACGCTCCCGACGCTTCAAGCCGTACAACCGGCTCGCCCTGGCGGTGATCCTGCTGAACCTGCTGGCCGTGGCCGTGAATCCGCATCCGACCGCGGAACAGGCCTTCGTCGCAGCGGGGGTCAACGTGTTCGTCGCGGCGATCGTGCGCCAGCAGTACGTCATCAATGCGCTGTTCAACCTCGCCACGAGAGCGCGCAACGCGACACCGCTGCGCGTGCGGTGGGGATTGGGCAAGATCTACAGCTTCGGTGGTGTGCACGTCGGCGCGGCGGTCAGCGCGACCGGCTGGTACATCGCGTTCTGCGCCCTCGCGATCGCCGCCGGACCTTCGCCGCTGTTCGTCGCGACCAGCATCCTCGGCTCCCTCATCCTCGTCTCGATGCTGATCACCGCCCTGCCCTCGCTGCGCGCACGATGGCATAACGCCTTCGAGGTCACCCACCGGTTCGGCGGGTGGATGCTCCTCGCGCTCGTGTGGGCGCAGACGATCGCGATGCTCGTGGATTCGCAGGCCACGATCGCGCAGATCGTGACCTCCGTTCCGCTCTGGCTCCTCGCAGCGACGACAGTCAGCGTCGCGCTCCCCTGGACGCGATTGCGCAGGGTCGCCGTCGACATCACGTCGCCGTCGAGCCACGTCGCCATCGCTCGCTTCGACTACGGCGTCACCCCCTTCGCCGGTTCCTCGACGGCGATCAGCCGTCATCCTCTGCTCGAGTGGCACTCGTTCGCGAACGTCCCCTCACCCGGCGAATCGGGATTCCGCCTGACGATCTCGCGGGCCGGCGACTGGACCAGCAGGTTCATCGACGACAAGCCACGACATGTGTGGGTCAAGGGGATCCCGACCGCGGGAGTGGGCAATATCGACAAGCTCTTCAGGAAGGTGGTGTGGGTGGCTACCGGCAGCGGTATCGGCCCGTGTCTTCCTCATCTCCTCGCCGTTACCGCACCGGCGCATCTGATCTGGTCTGCACGATCCCCCGAGATCACGTACGGCCGAGAGCTGACTGCCGAGATGCGTGAGGCCGTCCCCGACGCGCTCATCTGGGACACCGCGACCGACGGCAAGCCCGACCTTCTCGCGCTCGCCCGCCGCGCCGTCGAGACCACAGGAGCGGAAGCCGTCATCTGCATCTCGAACAGCAAGACGACCTGGTCGATCGTCGAAGGACTCGAACAGCACGGCATCCCCGCATTCGGCGCGATCTGGGACTCGTGAACGACATGTACGAGACCATCGATCTGACCACGAAGGGCTCCGTCGTCCACCTCCGGCTCCAGCGACCGGAACGCCGCAACGCCCTCTCCGGACTCATGCTCTCCGAGCTGAGCCGCGCCTTCGAGAGCCTTGCTCCCCTCACGATCGCCGGTGTCGTCCTCAGCGGCGCCGGGTCGGCCTTCTGCGCCGGAGCCGACATCCGAGAACTGCGCATCGCACGAGAATCCGACGACCCGGCCGCTGCCGGCCGACGGATCGGGGCGACGGCGAAGGCCCTGATGGCGCAGATCGAGAACTCCCCCTGCCCGACCATCGCGTGCGTCGACGGCCCCGCAGTGGGCGGAGGCCTCGAACTGGCACTCGCCTGCGACACGATCTACGCGACACCGGATTCGCACTTCGCCTTCCCCGAAGCGACCCTCGGCCTCATCCCCGGCTTCGGGGGAGTCCGCCGCCTCGTCGAGAGGGTGGGCCCGGCCCTCGCTTCGGAGATGGTCCTCACCGGCCGCGCCTTGAACGGGCTGGACGCTCAGGCGCACGGTCTGGCGACGAGGATCGTTCCCGTCGGCGGCATCCTGCGCGAAGCGACGGAAGCTCTGTCGTCAGGAGCCCGTCGCTCCCGCGCCGCCACTGCGATCGCGCGGGGCGCACTCCGTGCTGCCGTGCAGAGCAGCAGGCGTGCCGCCTTCGCCGAGGAGACGCGCCTGTACGGTGTCTCGTTCGCGCATGAAGACAGCAGGGAGGGTATCGCCGCCTTCCTCGACAAGCGCCCTCCGGAGTTCCCCGCAGACGACATCTGAAACCCAGGAGGCCGCACCGAGGTGCCATCCGCCTACGATGGGGCCATGTCCGACAAGCCGCAGTGGCTCATCCGCGAAGACGCGAGCGTTCCCGTGCTCGTCGCGCTCGCACTGCGGCAACGTCTCGGGATCCGCGTACCGGAAGACCTCCCGTCGCTCCGCGAGCTCGCCGTGCGCGCACCGGATGCGGTGGAGGCCTCCCCCGAGATCGAGTCGCAGTGGCAGGACTACTGGGACATGACGGTCGAGCCCCGCGCACATCCCTCCGAAGTGCCGTTGGAGCTCATCGACGGATTCGACACCCTGGTCGCGCTGCCCGCGTCGGGTGCAGAAGAGCTTTCCGCGGCGATCGCTCCGCAGGCGACATCCGCTCTCGTCTACGCACGCGCCGCACACGACCGCTACGTGAACTCGATGAAGAGCCATACCGGCGGCGACGCCTACCGCGCATATGCGAGTGCCATCGCGGAGTTCGAGCGCGAGGTCGGACGGCGCGCGCACTCGTTCGAGCTGAACGTGCAGGTGCTGCCGTTCTCGCAACGCGGCATCTGGTGGATCGGCGCTCTCACGGTCGCGGTGACCGATGGGCTGCGCCGTGACGTGGTGGCCTTCGACGCCGCCATCCGCCCGGTGATCGCCGAACTGGCCTAGAGCCGAACCGGCCTGGAGCCGAACCGGCCTGGAGCTCAGTCCTCGTCGACGACGGTCTCGCGGTCGACCCGCACGACCCGGTCATGACGGCGCGCCAAGCGCTCCATGATCAGACCGGTGACACCGCCGAGAGCGATGCCGATCGGCACCGTCCACAGCAGCAGGAAGCCGAACACCTGGCCCGGCGGGTAGACGACGTCGAGGGCCTGCGACTCGTCGAAGCTGCCTGTCCAGGTGAGGACGCCGGCCGCGATCACGCCCACCACGACGCCGATGCCCATGAGCACGCCGTACCGCGGCACACGGCGCACGGTCGCTTCGACGGTCTGGTGGGAATCGGTGGGGGCCATGCATCCATTGTCCCACCGCCGACGGATGCTGTGTGCCGGGGTCCTTCGACGATCGACGGTGCTCATCGGTCCCGGTGCTCATCGGTCGGGAGATCGCACGGCTGCAGGGTCCCGCAAGCCGATTTCTCCCTGCATCCGTGCATCGTCCCTGCATCCGAGCATCGTCCCGGCATCCGCGATCGTCGAGTACAGGAAGACAGAAAGAATGGCCCTCCCCGCGTCCGCCGCGGGGAGGGCCGTTCCGTCTTCTGCCTCGACTCAGACCTCGGTCGTCGTCTCGGCGGGCTCTTCCTTGCGGTTGCGACGGACGATCAGCACTCCCCCGGTCGCAGCAAGCGCCACGACCACGAGGCCGCCGACGATCCACGGCCACACCGGGGCGCCTTCGGCATCCGCAGGCTCGTTCGCAGTGGTCACCACGGCGGTGGCCTCGGACTCGACCTCAGGCTTCTCCCCGGCGACGACACCGCAGTCCGCGCCGACCGGGATCACGGCGGTGACCGGGTCGAGCTCCTCGCCGGCGGCGTAGGTGCCGAACGCAGATGCTCCGGCCTCGGTCAGCGTGGTCGGGACCGCATCGAGCGTCAGCACGCCGTCGACGACGGCCGCATCCCCGAGGGCGAACTCCGCGAGACGGACGCCCTTCTGGTCGACGCTCTCCCCGCCCTGGGTCGTACCCGTCACGTCGAAGACGAGGTATCCCTTGTCGCCGGCGAGCTCGATGCGTGCCCCGGCGAGGGTCGTGTTCAACGCACCGTCGTGACCCGTGAACGTGATGCTGCCGCCGTAGGCGACCAGGCCCGCGAGGCTCTTGTCGTCGAACGATCCTGCGCCGTTCTCCCACACGTAGTCGGGGTACTGGTAGGCCACGTCGGTCAGCGTCCAGCCGCCCTTCGCGATGCCCTCGATGTAGGTGCGGAACGACTCCTTGTAGCCCCACTTGAGGGTCGCGCCCTCGACCGTGCAGACGCCGATCGCAGTGGTCGCCCGCGTCAGGGTGAACGCCAGACCACGATTCACGGATCCCTGGAACGTCAGCGTGTGCGCGCCGTCCTCGAGGCTCGCGGGGAGGGTGCCCGACCAGGTCGCCACGCCGTTCGCGTCGGCCGTCACGGTTTCGAGGAGCACAGGGGTGGAGTACACGACGACCTTGATGCCCTGCTCGTTCGCCCGGAAGCCGGGTGCCGACACGGTCGCGGACTGCCCCGACGCGAGCGCGGTCAGGTTGGCCTCGTCGGCCTGGATGCCCTCCGTCGCCGGCGGGGTCGCCGGGAGCGTGGTCTTCGGCTTCACGACCGCCGCAGCCACCGTGCCGCTCGACCCGGCCGGTGCCGCCGCGACGGAGCCGATCGTGAACGTGACGGGATTCAGCGTGGTGCCGTAGCCGGACAGCACGCGGTCGCGTCCCTCGGCCGTCAGCGCCGCAGGAGCTGCGGTGTAGGTGACAGCGCCGTTCGCCGCGATGCGCGCCGCACTCGAGAGGTCGAGCGTCGCGAACGGCACCTGTGCACCACCGCTCGTGACGTACAGCGTCGCCGCGGTCGCCGAGGTGATGCGGATCAGCGGATTCGAGACCGTCACATCGAGCACACCCTGGTGACCGGTGAAGCGCACCGAACCGCGGTACACGACGCCGCCGAGCCCGGTGTTGACATCGAAGTCGCCCCCGACGGTCTGGCCGAACTGGAACTGTCCTCCCGAACGGGTCGCACCATCGGAGACCGAGATGGAGCCCTTCGCGATGTCGCTCGTGATGTACTCGGTGAACGACGACGAGATCGCCCAGCGGAGCGAACCGCCGGGGACGTTCGCAGGTGGATTGGTCGGTGTGACCGGTGTCTCCGGCACCTCGGGCACCTTCACGTCGAGCAGCGCGTCCCACTGCGCCGGCGTGATGGTCACGGTGGAGCGGGCGTAGATCGTGCTCGCGTCGGGCATCGAATGCTGCTTCCACACGATGACCTCGTACGTCTTCGTGCGGTCGAGGTTCTTCGCCGCGGTGTTGAGGTCGATCGAGAAGGCCCCGAACGTCACGTTCCGCACGTACTGCATCGCCAGGAACCCGGCGTCAGCGCTCACCGCACCCTCGGTTCCGGCCTCGATCAGCGCGGCATAGGCCCCGGGGATCTCACCGAGATTCGTGGCGGACGCGGTAACGGTCAGACCATCCTTCGCCGTCGCCGTCTTGACCGTCGTGGCCACGGACGGGCCTGCCGGGAAGAGCGTGTCCCACTGCGCGTCGGTCACCGTGACGGTGCTCCGCGCGTAGATCGTGCCGGCATCCGGCATCGAGTGCTGCTTCCAGACGATGACCTCGTATGCCTTCGTGCGGTCGAGCTTTTCGGTGGCGGCGGTCAGGTCGACCGTGAAAGTCCCGCCCGTGATCTTCTGCACGTACTGCATCGCGAGGAAGCCGCTGCCGGCGGTGACGTCGGCTTCGGTGCCCTTCTCGATGAGCGCGACGTAGGCACCCGTGATCGCCCCGAGCTTCGAGGCCGCGGCGGTGACGGTCAGGCCGTCGTTCGCACTCGCAGACTTCACCGTCGAGGTGATGTCGGGGGTGACACCGTAGTTCAGGGCGACGCTGCGCTCCTGATCGGCATTGATCACTCCACCGGCGGCGTACGTGTAGACGCCGTACGAGCCGGGAGTCGCCGCGGCATCCTTCAGCGTCAGCGTCGCCTGGAACGTGCCGTCAGCGGCGATGTCGACCCACTGCGCGCGGATCGCGTTCTGGTACTGGGCGGGAACCTGGTTCAGCACGCCCTCGGCGAGAGCCCAGACCTGCGCACCCACCGAGCGGCTCGACGATGCGGCGCCCGTCGACGGCTGCCATGCCGAGGCGAAGTTGCCGAACACCACGTAAGTGCCCTGCGGCAGGTGCTTCGGGATCGGCACACCGCGGCCCTCGGTCCCGAGGTTCGCAGCCGGGTCGTACCCGGACCCCTTCACCACGACTTTGTCGCCCGCCTTGAGCGCCACACCCGTCGCCGGGGTGGTGCCGTCGGCGAGGAACACCTCGATCGCGGCCGAGACCGGGGCTGGCTGCAGGCTCTCCCACTGCGCGTCGGAGATGGAGATGTCAGAGCGCGCGTAGATCGTGCTCGCGTCGGGGTTCGAGTGCTGCTTCCACGCGATGACCTCGTACGACTTGGTGCGGTCCAGCTTGTCGGCCGCGGCGGTCAGATCGACAGTGAAGGCGCCGCCTGAGATGGGACGCACGTACTGCATCGCGAGGAAGCCGCCGCCGCCGGTGACGTTCGCTTCGGTGCCCTTCTCGATGACCGCGGCGTAAGCGCCGGTGATCGCCCCGAGCTTCGTGCCGGATACCGTGACGGTCAGGCCGTCCTTCGCAGTAGCCGACTTCACGACCGCGGAGACGGCCGAAGTCTCGGTGTAGTTCAGAGCGACGGCGCGTTCTTGATCGGCGTTGATCACGCCTCCGGCCGCATACGTGTAGACCCCGTACGAGCCGGGAGTCGCCGCGGCATCCTTCAGGGTGATGGTCGCCTGGAACGTGCCGTCGGCCGCGATGTCGACCCACTGCGCGCGGATCGCGTTCTGGTACTGGGCGGGAACCTGGTTCAGCACGCCCTCGGCGAGTGCCCAGACCTGAGACGCAGAAGACCGCGTCGTCGAAGCAGCGCCTGCGGAAGGCTGCCATGCCGAGGC
The DNA here is from genome assembly GCA_050701935.1 of Microbacterium sp. GTDB lineage: Bacteria > Actinomycetota > Actinomycetes > Actinomycetales > Microbacteriaceae > Microbacterium. The sequence goes on along the minus strand of JBOGEI010000006.1, from coordinate 18,512 downwards.
GAAGTTGCCGAAGACCACGTAGGTGCCCTGCGGCAGGTGCTTCGGGATCGGCACACCGCGGCCCTCGGTCCCGAGGTTCGCAGCCGGGTCGTAGCCAGAGCCCTTCACCACGACCTTGTCGCCGGCCTTGAGCGCGGCATTCGCGGCCGGAGTGGTGCCGTCGGCGAGGAACACCTCGATCGCGGCAGAAGTCGGCGGGGTCACGCCGGGATCGGTCCCGGGATCGGTGCCAGGGTCAGTCCCAGGGTCGGTACCAGGGTCAGTCCCGGGGTCGGTGCCAGGGTCGGTGCCGGGGTCAGTCCCGGGGTCAGTTCCCGGATCCGTGCCGGGATCGGTGGGCACCGGGCCGAACACGGCGTCCCACTGCCCGACCGAGATGGCGACATCGGCCCGGCCGTAGATCGTGGTCTCGTTCGGGTTCGAGTGCTTCTGCCACACGAGCACCTCGTACGCCTTCGTGCGGTCCAGCGAGCCGGCCGGCGCGACGAGCGTGAACGTGCTCGCCCCTCCGGCGACGGTCGGCATCGCGAACGCGGCGTACCCGCCACCCCCGGTGAGACCGCTCTCGGTGCCCTTCACGATGAGAGCCGCGTAGGCGCCTTCAACCTCGGGCAGACCGCTGGCTTGCACCTGCACGCTCGCACCCGAAGTGTCGGCAGAGGTGATCGAAGCCGTCACCGCAGCGCCTGCGGCGTGGGCAGGTGGGACGATCACCGCGCCGGCGGCGATGAGCAGGAAGGAGACGAAGGCGGCGAGCAGCACGCGTATGCGGCCGCTCCCTGGGGATGCTGTGGCTGTGGCGTTCACGGTTCTCCACGGCTCCGGGCACGCAGAAGAGCACGCGCGCCGGCGGTGCCGCAATGCAGTCGGGCGAGGGTAGGGTTTTGGTTAGGCTTAGCTAAGAAAGCCACCGTTCCCGAGCGTAGAGGTGCGGATCAGCGCGCGTCAAGTTTTAGGATAGCCTTGCCTAATGCGTCGCGTTCTCGCTCTCTTCTTCGTCGCCGCTCTCGCCGTCGGGCTCACCGCGTGCGCAGAGCCGGGAGCCACCGCCGCACCGCCCGCCGCCGTGGACGACGCCTGCCCGCAGGCCTCCACCCCGCTCGCCTCCCTCGATCTGATCGATGACGTACGCAGTCATACGGGACCTTCCACCGCCTGCCTCTCGAGCCGTGCGATCGAGCCCGTCGACGACGACACCGCGCCGAAGTTGCCCGTGGCTGTGACCGACAGCGAAGGTCACGAGGTCGAGATCACCGACGTCGACCGCATCCTCCCGATCGACATCTCCGGCACGATCGCATCGACCGTCTTCGCCCTGGGACTCGGCGACCAGGTCGTCGGTCGCGACGCCTCCACGGTCTTCGCCGGGACCGAAGACCTCCCGGTCGTCACCAAGACCGGGCACACGCTCAACGCCGAGGCGATCCTCGAACTGGCCCCGACCGTGGTCCTCACCGACACCACGATCGGTCCGAAAGAGGTGCGCCAGCAACTGCGCGACGCCGGGATCGCCGTCGTCGTCATCTCCAGCGACCGGCGCCTGGACACCACCGACGCGCTGGTGACCGAGATCGCCACCGCACTCGGCGTACCGAGCCGCGGAGAGGCCCTCATCGCGCGCCTCGACGCCTCGGTCGAGGAGACGCTCGCAGAGATCGCCGACGTCGCGCCGGCCGACGAGTCCGATCGCGCGCGGATGCTGTTCCTCTATGTGCGCGGCAGCGCCAACGTGTACTACATCTTCGGCGAGGACTCCGGCGCCGACTCGCTGATCGACGCGGTGGGCGGCGTCGACGTGGCGGCCGAGATCGGCTGGGAGGGCATGAGACCGATGACCGCCGAGGCCCTCGTCGCCGCGCGGCCCGACGTTCTGGTCATGATGACCGATGGGCTCGAATCCGTCGGCGGCATCGACGGGCTCATCGAGCGGATCCCCGCCGTGGCCGAGACTCCGGCCGGAGCGAACCGACGCGTGATCGACATGGCCGACAGCGAGATCCTCAGCTTCGGTCCGCGCACCGCCGACGTGATCGGCGCCCTGGCTCGCGCCCTGTACGCCCCCGAGCCCGCGAAGTGACCGGCGAGGTCGTCACTCCGACGCCGACGAGGCACCGGGGACTGCGCTTCGCCCTGGTGACGATCGGCCTGCTCGTCGCGCTCGTGATCACCTGCGTGGTGTCGATCACGAGCGGACAGTACGACCTCTCCCCCACCGCCCTCGTCGGCGTGCTGCTGCACGGTGTCGGCATCGACACGGCCTGGGCGCCTTCGGCATCCACCGACTACGGCGTGATCTTCAACCTGCGGATGCCTCGCATCGTGCTCGGGCTCCTCGTCGGGGCCGCCCTCGCCGTCTCGGGCGTGCTGATGCAGGCGATCTTCGGCAACCCGCTCGCGGACGCCGGCGTGGTCGGGGTCTCCTCCGGGGCAGCGCTCGGAGCCGCGGCGAGCATCACGTTCGGACTCGCGACGTTCGGGATGTGGACCACTCCCGCCTTCGCATTCCTCGGCGGCCTGATCGCGGTGTTCTCGGTGTACTTCATCAGTCGCTCCGGTGGTCGCACCGAGGTGGTGACCCTTCTGCTCACCGGCATCGCCATCAATGCGATCGCCGGAGCGGGCATGGCCTTCTTCACTTTTCTCGGCACCACATCGACCCGCGAGCAGATCGTGTTCTGGCAGCTCGGTTCGCTCAACGGCGCCCTGTGGTCGAACATCCAACTGGTCGCACCGCTCGTGCTGGTCGGCGTGGTCGTCGCGCTGATCGTCGCGCCCAGCCTCGACCTCTTCGCCCTCGGCGAGCGCACCGCACGACACCTCGGCGTCAATGTCGAGCTGCTGCGTGTCGTGGTGATCGTGACGGTCGCGCTCCTCGTGTGCGCTGCGGTCGCCTTCGCCGGGATCATCGGATTCGCAGGGCTCGTCGTGCCGCATCTGATGCGCATGATGATCGGCCCGGCCCATCTGCCGCTCGTGATCGCCTCGGCTCTCGGCGGTGCGCTGCTCATCGCGGTCGCCGACCTCGTCGCGCGCACGGCCGTCCCGCTCGCCGACCTGCCGATCGGGATGATCACCTCGCTCGTGGGCGGGCCGTTCTTCCTGTGGCTCCTCGTGCGCACCCGCCGCCGCTCGGGAGGATGGGCATGACCGTTCGGCTCCGAGGCGCGGGGCTCACCGTTCGTGTCGGCGAAGGACGGACGATCCTCGACGACGCATCCATCGAGATCCATGGCGGCGAGATCCATGCGCTGGTCGGCCCCAACGGGGCGGGCAAGTCCACCCTGTTCGGTGTGCTCGCCGGCGACGTCACCGCGCAGGGGGGAAGGGTCGAGCTCGACGGGCGGACGATCGACCGGATCAAGCCGCGCACGCTCGCCCAGCAGCGCGCGGTGCTGCTGCAGGAGAACAGCGTCACGTTCCCGTTCAACGCCGAGCAGGTCGTGCGCATGGGGAGGACCCCCTGGGCGCGAACCCCGGCCGCAGATGAAGACGATGAGCTGGTGATGTCGGCGATGGCGCAGACCGAGGTGACGGCGCTCAAAGCCCGAGCGGTTCCGTCACTGTCCGGCGGAGAGCGCGCCCGCGTCGCTCTCGCCCGCGTGATCGCCCAGAGCACCGGCGTCCTGCTGCTCGACGAACCCACCGCCGCCCTCGACCTCAAGCATCACGAAGACGTCATGCGGCTGATCCGGGAACTGGCGGACGCGGGGATCGCGGTGGCCATCGTGCTGCACGACCTCAATGCCGCTCTCGCACACGCCGACCGGGTGACACTGCTCTCGGGCGGTCGGGTCGCAGCGACGGGCACTGCGGCCGAAGTACTGACCGCCGAGCGGATCGAGCAGGTCTACGGGCAGGCGGTCGACGTGTTCCCGCATCCCGCGACGGGTGTCCCACTGGTGGTCGCTCGGCGCTGACGCCGTCGCGCGGGAAGGACTATGCGTCGCTCTCGCGCAGTGATCGGATCATGCTCCGGAGGATGTGCAGGGCACCCGCCTGCTCCTCCTCCGTCATGCCGGACAGCATCCGGACCTCGACCGAGCGGACGGCCGCGGTCGCCTTCGCGAGGCTCTCACGGCCGCTCTCGGTGAGGCTGGCGGGAAGGGCCTTGCCGACGGGGGCCTCCGCCGGCCTTGTCACGAAGCCGTCCCGTTCGAGCGCCTGGAGCAGCACGTTCATCGACTGCCGCGTGACGAATGCCCCCCGCGCGAGCTCGGAGTTCGACAGGCCGGGTCGCTGGGAGAGCAGTTCGAGACAGGAGTAGTGGGTGATGGTCATGCCGAGCGGGCGCAGCACCTCTTCCATCGCGGCGCGGAGGGCACTGGACGCCTCTTTCAGCAGGTAACCCAACGACGTGTCGAGGTCGATGCCCGCGCGATCTTGACTCATGTCAGTATTCTGACATACAGTGGCACATGTCAGAAAACTGACACGTTACGAAGGATTCCTCTCATGCCCGTCACCGGCCCCGATTTCATCTCCCTGCAGGCACGCGACCTCGCCGCGTCGCAGGCGTTCTATGAGCAGTACCTCGGCCTCGTCCGCTCTCCGGCAGGCCCCCCTCACGCCGTCGTCTTCGAGACCACACCGATCGCGTTCGCCCTCCGGGACATCGCACCGGGCACCGACCTGACCGGCGTCGCCCAGCCCGGCATCGGTGCAGCGATCTGGCTCCACGCCACCGACGTGCAGACCATCCACGACGCACTCGTCGCCGACGGCCACACGATCGTCGCGGAGCCCATCGACGGCCCGTTCGGCCGGACCTTCACGTTCGCCGATCCCGACGGCTACCGGATCACCCTCCACGACCGCGCCTGACTCCCCGCCGCGCGCCTGCCCGCCGCTACGCTGGAGGATCGCCCACCGGAGGATCGATACGCCATGCCGTCTGCATCCGAACTGCTCGACATCGCCCTCTCCGCCGCCGCTGCCGGCGCCGCAGTCCTCGCCGAGGCGGCAGACGAGCGCGATGCATCGCCCGACGCACTCGGCCTTCGCACGAAGGGCGCGTCCGGCGACGTGGTGACCGAGATCGACCTGGGCGCCGAACGCGCGATTCGCGCTGTGATCGCCGAACACCGCCCCGACGACGAGGTGTCGGGTGAGGAGTACGCGACCACCGGCACCGGCTCCGCGCTGCGCTGGTCGATCGACCCGCTCGACGGCACCTCGAACTTCGTGCGCGGACTGCCGCACTACGGATCGTCCGTCGCGGTGCAGGACGTGAGCTCCGGCACCTGGCTCGCCGGCGTGGTGCACGCCCCCGAGCTCGAGCACGTCTACTCCGCCGGAGCGGGACTGGGGGCGTACCGCGAGTCCCGCGGCACGCGGCGAAGGCTTCACGGGCCGGCAGCAGACGCGACCCCTGTGCTGCTCGCCGTCGGCTTCTCGTACGACGCCGAGCAACGGGCGCGGCAGCTCACCGACCTGCCGGCGAGGATGTCGGCGTTCACGGATCTCCGCAGCGTGGGCTCGGCAGCGCTCGGGCTGTGCCTCGTGGCAGAGGGCAGCGTCGACGCCTTCATCGAGACCGACCTGTACGAGTTCGACTGGGCGGCGGGCGCGCTGATCGCCGAAGAGGCCGGGCTCATCGTGAAGCGTCCGGCGACGATGCGCGGCGGCATCGTCGCTCACCCGCCGCATCTGCCGGTCGACTAGAGGATCTGGCAAAGCCCGGAGGGATCTGCCCGGCACCATACAATCGCGGTGAAGGCGACGCGCCAGGCCGGGATACCGGCAACGGCGAAGGGGTGCGAGGGAGGGCCAGGATGTTCGGTTCGAAGAAGAGGAAGCAGAAGCTCGACGACCTGATGGCGCAGCTCAGGCCCGACCTCAGTCGGGAATCACTGGGCGTCGGCCCCGACTTCCCCGGCGTCGCCCCGAACCCGCTCCTGAGCGGTGAGGCACGCACTCGCAATGCAGAACTGCGTACGGGCGAGCTTGCGCTCGGCGTTCTCGTCGACTGGCGAGAGGTCAACAGCAACCCCCGTGTGGTCCTGATGCTCGACGTGGAGACCGCCGACGGGATCTCGTTCCGCGGTATCGCCGACGAAGACCTCACCATCACCGACCTCACCCGGCTCGCGCCAGGACAGACGATGCCCGTGCGCTACCGGCCGGCCGTCATGGACCACTACGTCACCCTCGCCCGAGACGCGGACCCCGCCCTCGTGCAGCAGCTCGCTGACGAGATCGCGCGACGCAAACGGGCCTGACCCGCAGCCCTATGCGCCGGTCTGACCGGTCCTCTCCTGCGCACGCGCGATCTCCTCGACGAAGCGCATGACAGCGACCGAACCGGGGTCTGCATGACCGACCGAGCGCTCCTGCTGCCATCCGGCGCGACCGCGTCGTGACTGCCATCCGGTGCTCTCCGTGACCGCGGCGAGCGCCGCCCTCGAAGCCCCGGCCGCATCCGCCCCGGCATCCAGCGCCTCAGCGATCGGGAGAAGCACGTCGATGACGGTCTTGTCACCGCGCACGGCACCGCCCTGAGCGCCGATCCTCGCCGCAACGGTGCGCACGACGTCGATGAGACCCGCACGGTCGAGGTGCGCACCCACGGGCGTCTGCTCCGCCGCGGCGAGCAGGCCGCTTCCGATCAGTGCCGCGAAGGTGGAGGGATTCGCCGCTGCGAACGCATCGCCCGAGGCACGAAGGACGCTGCGGGCATCGAGGTCGTCCGGGAGCTGCTGCAGATCATCGGCGACCGCAGCACTGCCGACCGCTACCGTGACGCCGAGGTCGCCGTCTCCGAGCGCGGCATCCAGGGCACGCAGTTCCTCGCGGTGCCGCTGCATCCGCGGCAGCACGGTCAGGAGCAGGTCGCGCGCCTCGCTGGCAGATCCGGCCACGGTCACGTCGACGGCGGCCGTGCCGTCATCCAGTGCGGTCTCGGCCGTGCGGACATCCCCCACCGGGGCCGCTCCCTGACGGAAGAAGGGCGACCCTGCAGGGTCGTGCAGCAGCTCTTCCAGCTCGTCGTCGAGCTGCATGATCGACAGCGAGGCTCCGGCCATCTCCAGGCTTGTGACGTACTCTCCGATCAGCCGGTAGCCGATGGTCACTCCGGCGTCCGTGAGCGCGTGGTGCACCCGGCGATAGATCACGTACAGCTCTTCGAGCGGTGTCGATCCCAGACCGTTCACGAGCACGGCGACGCGCCGTCCCTCACTCAGATCGAGTTCGGTACCGATCTCGGCCAGGAACCGATCCGTGATGGCGTCGGCCGTCTCGAGAGGGCCGCGGTGGCTGCCGCGCTCTCCGTGGATGCCGACGCCGATCTCCATCTCGCCCTCATCCAGCGTGAATGTCTCCTCCCCCGCGGCCGGGAGAACGGTCGGCGAGAGGCCGACGCCCATCGTGCGAGTCGAATCGGCGGCCTTGCGGGTCACGCGCTCGACCTCGGCGAGAGAGGCGCCGCGATCGGCCATCGCTCCGGCGACCTTGTAGACGAGGACGAGCCCGGCCACCCCGCGGCGCGACTCCGCCCGCTCGCTCGGCGCGGACTGGATGTCGTCCGCCCCGAGCACCGTGCGCACCTCGATGCCCTCGGCACGGCAGCGCTCGGCCGCGATGTCGAAGTTCAGCACATCGCCGCCGTAGTTGCCGTAGAGATAGAGGAGTCCGGCGTCCGAGTGCACGGCCACCGAGGCCGCGTGGATCTGAGCGGAGCTCGGCGAGGAGAAGACGTTGCCCACGGCGACCGCCGAGCACAGCCCGCGGCCGACGTATCCGAGGAAGAACGGCAGGTGTCCCGAGCCGCCACCCGTGACGATGCCGACGCGCCCCGGTGCCGGAGCATCCGTCCGCGCCAGCGCGCGCCGGTCCGCGGTGACCGCCCGCAGCTCATCGGGGTGGGCGAGGAGGATGCCCTCCAGCGTCTCGTCGACGAACGACTGGGGGTCATTGATGATCTTGCGCATGTCAGCTCTCCTGCCCAGCGAGGATCGGGTCGTACGTCGTGCGGTCGATGAGCACCCGGCCATCCGCCTCGAGCCGCCCCGAGGCGCGGAGGTCCTTCACGATGTCCCAGTGGATCGCCGACTCGTTCGTGCCCCCGCACTGCGGGTACGAGCGACCGAGCGCGATGTGCACGGTGCCGAGGATCTTCTCGTCGATCAGCAGGTCACCGGTCATGGTCTGCACATGGGGGTTCGTGCCGATGCCGAGCTCGCCCACGCGGCGAGCGCCGTCGGCTTCGAGGATGCGCTCCACGAGGTCGAGGCCACGGGTGGCCGAGACCTTCTCCACTCGCCCCTCGACGAACTCGAGCCGGAGGTCGGTGATGGTCGCCCCGCCGAACCAGAACGATCCGGGGAACGTGATGTGCCCGTCGACGCCGTCTTCCACCGGAGCGGTCGCGACCTCACCGTCGGGCAGGTTCGCCTCCCCTGCGAACGGCACCCAGGTGCGACCGGCGCAGTTCAGGCGCAGATCGGTGTCGTCATCGAGGATGCGCACCAGCGAGGTGTTGTTCAATTCGGCGCACAGCCGGTCGAGGTGGGCGCGGTGCGCGGTCCAGTCGGCGAGGGTGCCGGCGAAGAACTCCTGCTCCAGCTGTTCTCTCGGGACTCCGATGAGCGTCGCCCATTCGGGTGTGGGGATGCGCACGAGCGTCCACTTCGTTCCCTGCCACCGCGCGGTCGACACGAGGCCCTTGCCCTCCCGCTGCAGGCTGAGCCTGGCGCCGTCGATCTCATCCGCCGGCGGTTCCATGCCGCGGAACGAGACGTGCACGTCTGCCCACTCCATCGATGCCAGCTCGAGAGGTGCCGCCTCACGCAGCAGGGATTCGCTCGCGTGCTCCAGCGCGAAGCGGTCGTACTTCTCCTCGACGAGCAGCACCTGGGGCATACCGCCACGGCGGTACACCTCTTCGACGAAGGCGTCGACCGCGTCGAGCACGGAAGCCGTGGTCGCGAACACCGAGACCCTCGTCCCTTGCCCGACCTCGTTCACCTCGGCCAGATGCACGGCCAGTTCCTGCCACCTGCTCATCAGTCCACCTCTCTCAGCGCGCGCAGCGCGCGGTACGTCTTCGGGAATCGTTCGTAGGCCGTCTGCAGCTGCGGGTTGGCGTCCTCATCGGGCGCGACCTCGCCCGAGAAGGCGACCCAGCTCGCGGCCTGCTCCTCGGTCACGATGCCGAGCCCGATCGCTGCGAGCATCGCATCCCCGTACGCGGCTCCGAGGGTTGCGGCCGTGCGCTGGTGAAGGCCCGTCAAGTCGCCGACCGTCTGCACCAGCACCTCGTTGTGCGTTCCGCCGCCGATCGCGACCACGCGCGGCGCTGCGGCACCGCCATCCAGCAACGCGGAGACGGCGAGCGCTATCGACTGCCCGACGCCCTCGACCACCGCGCGTGCGAGGTCGGCACGGCCCGTCGACAGCGTGAGGCCGCTGAAGGATGCCCGCGCATCGGCGTCGTGCAGCGGTGTGCGCTCCCCGCTGAAGTGCGGCAGGTGCAGCACGCCGTTCGCACCCGGAGGTGCCGCGCGCACCAGCTCCATCAAGCGCCCGAACATCGCGGTGTCGCCGTCGCCGTGGTCGAGCCCGAGCAGGTCGGCGATCCATCGCGTCGCCGTGCCGGCCGTCGAGGTTCCGGCCGCGAGCACGTAGCGTCCCGGCAAGGCGAAAGGCGCAGCCCACAGCCGCGGATCCGCGTGCGGCTCGTCGGTCACGCGGATGAAGTAGCCGCTCGATCCGTACATCAGCATCAGGTCGTCGGCCGCCATGACCGAGGCGCCGACCGCTTCTGCGACAGCGTCGGTCGTGCCGACCAGCACCGGAGTTCCCTCGGGGATGCCGGTCGCCGCGGCAGCCGCGGCAGTGACGGTACCGGCGACGTCGGTCGACCAGCCGAGCGGGGGCAGAGTGTCCGGACGGATCAGGTCGTCGATCCCGTCGAGGTTCCACTCGAGCCTGGCGAGGTCGTAGCAGGGATGGAAGTACCCGGCCGTCGCATGGTCGATCACGACCTGACCGGTCAGGCGCGCGACGAGGTAGCTCTGACTCGTGAGGTACCACCGGGTTCGGGCGGCGACCTCGGGCTCGTTGCGCTCGATCCACAGGATCTTCGGCCCCGAGGACTGGCTCGTGAGGGCGTTGCCCGCCCGCCGGAAGATCTCCTCGCGCCCGAGACGCGTCTCGAGCAGATCGATCTCCTCGGTCGCCCTGGTGTCGACGCCGTAGAGGATCGCAGGGCGCAGTGGACGCAGCTCGGCATCGACCGGGAGCACGCACGGACCGATCGCACTGCACGCGACCGCGACGATCGCGGCATCCGGAACCGCCTGACGCAGAGTCGAGGCGACCTCGACGAGGTCATGCCACCACACCGCATCCGCGTCCTGCTCGACCATGCCGGGCGCCGGGGTGCTGATGCCGTGCCGAGAGCGCGCCTCGGCGTGCACGTGACCGGTGGCATCGACCAGCACGCCCTTGGTCTCGTACGTTCCGACGTCGATGCCGAGGAACAGTTCCATCAGGATGCCTTTCGGATGCGGTTCAGGCGCGGGGGATCTCGGCGAGCGCGATCGTCTCGGTCTGGCTGCTCGGTGCGCGGCGTGGCCTTCGCCTCACCCTCACCTGATCGAACACCATCACGGCGATCAGGATCACCCCCTGCGCGATCGCGTATTCATATGCCGAGAGCCGGATGGCCGTGAAGCCGGACTGCACGACCTGCAGCACGAGCGTCGCGAGGACCACGCCGGTGATGGTCGCGAAGCCGCCGGTCGGGTTCGTGCCGCCGAGCACGGCGATCACGATCACGAGCAGCACGTACGACGTGCCGTAGTCGGCGCTCGCGGTGGGGTTGCGTGAGAGGAACACGAGCCCTGCGATGCCGCCGAGCAGCCCCGTCGTCACATACGTGCCGTAGAGCACGCTCGTGCTGCGGATACCCGAGTACATCGCGGCCGTCGGGTTCGCGCCCTGCAGCTGCGTACGTCGTCCGAACGGCGTCCGCGAGATCAGCACCCCGATCAGAACGGCGACCACGAGGAACTCGAGGAACAGGATCGGGATGCCGCCGACCGTCGCCTGCCCGACCGAGGAGAGCACCGCCGGGGCGCCGTAGAGCGTGGTGCCGCCTGTCCACACGATCGCGATGCCGTTGAAGATCTGCATCGTGGCGAGCGTCGCGAGGATGGGCGTGATGCCGACGGTTGCGATCAGGAAGCCGTTGACGGCTCCCGCGAGCGCGCCGACCAGGACGCCGACCAGGGCGATGAGGCCGCCCATCGACTCCGCCGTGGCCGGATCGCTGCTCGCGATCGCGGTGAACATCGTGCTGACCGTGATCGCCGAGAGGTTCGCGATCGCGACCAGGGACAGATCGATCCCGCCGGTGAGCATCGCGAGGGCCATGGCGATCGCCAGGATGCCCACCTCCGGCGAGGCGACCATCATGTTCTGCAGGTTGATCGGATTGAGGAAGACCCTCGGGTTCAGGATCGCGAACAGTCCGAACGCGAGTGCGAACAGCACCAGCATCCGACCGACGCCGCGGCCGACGTGGATACGGCCGAGCAGGGAGCGCACCGACCGATCGACCTGGTCGTTCATCCGGGCGAACTGCCCGGGAGGGGTCGACTGAGGCATGGTCATTCCTTCACCGTGTCGAGGACGAACGTCCGGCGAGAGGCGCGGCGGGCCATGACGGCCTGGATCCCCACGCCGATCACCAGCAGGAACCCGACGGCGGCGCGCTGCCAGGCCGTTGGCACGCCCATCAGGATGAGACTGTTGTTGATGATCTGCACCAGCAGCACGCCGAGCACTGTGCCGGTGACGGTACCGCGCCCGCCGAAGATAGAGGCGCCGCCGAGCACCACAGCCGCGATCACGTCGAGCTCGGTACCCACCAGGTCCTGCGGGTTCGCGCTGCGGCCCAGCACGACGTGGATGAGTCCGCCGATCGCGGCGACCGCCCCGACCAGCACGTAGAGCATGATCTGCAGGCGCACGACCGGGAATCCGGCACGTCGTGCCCCTTCCAGGTCACCACCCATCGCGTAGATGCCCCTGCCGAACATCGTGCGGCGCAGCAGGAGCGCGGCCCCGATCACGAGCAGTACCACCGGCACGATCAGCATCGGCAGGTACGCGCGGGTCGATTCGACTGAGATCAGGTTCGCGGTCGACAGCCAGGAGATGCCGTCGGGCAGCTCGGCGATGTACTTGGAGCCGATGTAGGCGAGCAGCACGCCCTTGAAGATGCCCTGTGTCGCGAGAGTCACGATCAGGGTCGGGAGTCGGAACCGGGCGATCACGATGCCGTTGACGAACCCGAGGGCGCCGCCGATCACGATCGCGAAGGCGAGGATGCCGATGAGGCCGAAGTCCAAGCCCCCGCCCTGGGCGAGCGACACCGTCGTGTATGCGGCGAAGATTCCGATCGCGGCGAACGACACGTCGATGCCGCCGGAGATGATCACGAAGAGCACCGCGAGCGCGAACACCATCGGGACCAGCGCCGAGCGCAGGATCGAGAACAGCGTGTGCACGCTGAAGAAAGCGGGGTTCACGGCGCACATCACGATCACCAGGACGACGATGATGCTCGCGAGCACGAGCTCGTTCGACATGCGTCCGATGCGGGGAAGGCGGATGCGGGTATCGGTGGCGCTCACGCGGCCATCACCTCCTGGATTCGGGGCGCTGCGATGTCGTCGCCGGCCAGTCGTGAGACGATCTCGCCGCGACGCACCACGAGCACCCGGTTGCAGAGCGAGACGAGCTCGGGAACGTCGTCGGAGATCATGATCACGCCCATCCCGTCGCTCGCGGCCTCGCGGAGGATCTGCAGGATCTCCTCCTTCGAGCCCACGTCGACGCCGACCGTCGGTCCGTTCAGGATCAGCACGCGCGGCTTGGTCGCGAGCCACTTCGCCAGCACGACCCGCTGCGCGTTGCCGCCGGAGAGCGACCGCACGGGAGCCTCGACGCTCGGCGCCTTGATGCGCAGGCGCGAGAAGAGACGGGAGATGGTCTCGGCGGTGCGCTTGCGACTCAGCAGCACCCTGCCGACAGCGTGCTCGCTCAGCGAGCCCGCGATGATGTTGTCGGAGATCGACTTGTCCAGGAACAGGCCCTGTGTGAGCCGGTCCTCCGGAACGTAGCCGATGCCCGCCTCGACGGAGGCCCGGATGCTGCCGGGTCGCACGGCGCGGCCGCCGACGGTGACGGTTCCCGACTGGGGGGTCAGCAGGCCGAACAACGCATCGGCGATCTCGCCACGACCCGAGCCGAGCAGACCGGTGAGGCCGAGGATCTCGCCCGGCTGCAGGTCGAAGGAGACATCGGTGAAGGCACCGGGAAGATCGAGGTGCTCGACGCGCAGCAGCGGCTCGGCGTCGTCATCGACCTCGACCACGACGCGCGAGTCGTCGACGGCGCGGCCCGTCATCGCGTGGGTGAGGGAGGCGACGTCGAACTCGTCGGCCGGGCCGTTCGCGACCAGGCGCCCGGAGCGCAGCACCGTGATGTCCTGCGACACCTGCAGCACCTCGTCGAGCTTGTGGCTGACGAACACCAGGGCGACGCCGCGCTGCTGCAGCCGCCGCACGAGGGCGAAGAGCCGCTCGACCTCGGAGTGCGTGAGAGCGGTGGTCGGCTCGTCCATGAAGATGACCCGCGCGTCCTGCACGAGCGCCCGGCAGATCGCCGTGAGCTGTCGGTCGGCGACCGAGAGCCGTTCGACGTCGGCGTCGAGGTCGAGGGTGAGTCCCAGCTCCTCCACGATGCGCTGCGCCTCGGGACGGCGGTTCTTCGCGCTGTAGAGCTTGCGTCGCGCGGCGATCGCGGCCGGGAGCACGATGTTCTCCGCCACGGTCAGGTTGGGGAAGAGCGAGAAGTCCTGGTAGATGACCTGGATACCGGCTCGCAGGGCCTGGGTCGGCGAGAGGTGGGTGAGCGGTTCGCCGTCGAGCAGGATCTCACCGGCCTCCGGCTTCTCGACCCCGCTGATGATCTTGATGAGCGTGGACTTGCCGCACCCGTTCTCGCCGGCCAGACAGTGCACCCGCCCCGGGTAGAGGGTGATGCCGACGTCGTCGAGCGCGACGACCCCGCCGAACACCTTCCGCACGCCTCTGACCTCGAGAACGGGTCCGGCATCGGGAGCGAGCCCGGCCTCGGGTGCCGGCTGCGCCTGTTCTTCGTTCATGTTCTTCCTCCGAGGCGGGGCCGCGCGCTGGCGGCCCCGCCCTGAGTGGTGGTGGACGTCGGGATCAGAAGTCGTAGTCGTCGACGTTGTCCTTGTCGACGATGACCGCGGCGTCACCCACGTACACGTTGTCGAAGCCGTCGAGCTTCTTCAGGGAGTTGTAGCCCTCGATGCCGAGGTCGGTGCCGTCTGTGATCTTCTCTCCGTCGACGAGCAGCTGCGCGATCTTGAGCTGCGCCTTGCCGGCCATCGCGGGGTCCCAGAAGAAGATCTTGTCGATCGAGCCGTCGACGATGTACTTCTTCGCCACCGACGGGATGCTGGTGCCCATCACGCAGACCTGATCCTCCAGGCCCGCCTCCTGCACCGCGCGGGCGATACCGGCGACGTCGGTGCCGGCCGAGCCCTGGAAGCCCTTGATGTCGGGGTACTTCGCGAGCAGCTCCTTCGCGCGCTGGTAGGCGACGTTCTCGTCTTCCTTGCTCTCGACGGGCTCCTCGACGCGGGTCAGGTCGGGGTATTCGGCCTGCTGCTGGTCGTAGGCGCCGCCGACCCAGTCCATGTGGGTCTTGGCGGTGAGGCCGCCGACGAACGAGACGTACTGACCGGAATCGCCCATGCACTCGGCGAGGTTGTCCATGATCTTCGCGCCGTAGGCCCGGTTGTCGAAGGCCTCGATGTCGATGTCGGCGTTCTTGATACCGGCCGCCTCATGGGCGACCACGATGATCCCCTGGTCCCTGGCCTGCTTGAGCACGGACTCCAGCGCCTCGGGCGAGTTGGGGACGACGGTGATCGCGGCGGGCGACTGGGCGATCAGGTCCTGGATGATCTGGATCTGCTTCTCGGGGCTGGCGTCATCCGCGCCCTCCTGGCGGGCGTCGATCCCCGTCTCCTCGGCGAACTCCTTCACGCCGACCTCCATGCGGTCGAACCAGCCGACGCCCGAGATCTTGACCACCGTGACCATCGCGCCGTCTTCGGCGCTCCCGCCGGTCTCGCCACCACCGGTGGTGCCGCCGACCTGACCGCAGCCGGCGAGGGCGAGCATCGCCACGGCACCGAATCCGACACCTGCAAGCAACTTCGTCTTACGCATGTTCCACTCCTTCGTGTGTGAGCCAGTGTTAGTTTCCACCACCCCCAGGGAGGAATGGGAAGAAATCTCATCGCTGTGGAACAGTAAAACGTGATCCTGCCGCTTGTCAATGCGAAATCTCACACCCGTTGCGCAACCGTTGCGCAACGGGGAGGCCGAAGAAGCGACGCGGCTAGAGCGCGGCGACGGCCTCGATCTGCACGCCGGCAGCCCGCAGGCCGACGAGCGCGGGATGATCCACCGCGCCGTCGGTCACCAGCAGATCGATCTCGCCTGGACCTGCGACATTCGTGAGGTGCACCCGACCGAGTTTCGATGCGTCGGCGACGACGATGACCCGGTCGCACGCATCGATCGCCGCGCGCTTCACCGCACCCTCTTCATTGCTGTAGTCCGAGAGGCCGCGCTTGCCGTCGACACCCGAGACGCCCATCACATACACGTCGCAGTTGTAGCGCTTGAACGCCTCGATCGACTCGGCCCCGACCAGGCTGAGCTCGCCGGGGCGCACGCGCCCACCCGTTACGAGGATCGTGGTGTTGGGCTCGTCGTGGAGCTCGAGGGCGACGAGGATGCTGGGCGTGACGACGGTGAGGCCGAGTCCCTTGCCGACGATCGCGCGGGCCACCGCGAGGGCGGTGCTGCCGCTGTCGAGCACGACGGTCTCGCCGTGGTTGAGGTGGGCGACGGCAGCTGCGGCGATGTTGATCTTCTCGCGCGCCCCCATCAGCGCCCGGGAGTTGAATCCCGGCTCCACGGCGGTCCCGTGGGCTGCGATCACACCACCCGTCACCCGACGTACGCTGCCGCGCTCCTCGAGGAGTTCCAGGTCGCGCCTGATGGTCATCTCGGAGACGTCGAACTCCAGGGCGAGGGCCTTGAACTCGGCCTCGCCGTCGGAGAGGACCCGCTGTTCGATCAGCGCGCGGCGCTCGTGGGCTTCCATCCCTACCTCCTCGTGTGGCAGATCCCACCTTAGGCGACCCGCTTGTGTGAATGAGTAACTTGTGCTTTGCTCATCGTGAATCTTTCACAGTGCTTGTGATCCATTCCGAAGAAACGAGGAAAGACATGCCCAACTGGCTCCCCGAGGTGTTCGGCACGCAGAAGCCGATCGTGGCGATGCTGCACCTGGCCCCGCTCCCCGGCGACCCCGGCTACGACACCGCTGCCGGAGTGGCCGCGATCGTGAACCGCGCCAAGGGCGAACTCGACGCGCTGCAGAGCGGTGGAGTGGACGCCGTGCTCATCTCGAACGAGTTCAGCCTCCCGTACCTGACGAAGACCGAGCCGATCACCGCGATCACTATGGCCCGCATCATCGGCGAACTGCAGGGCGAGCTCGCCGTACCGTACGGCGTGAACGTGCTGTGGGACGGCCGTGCCTCCATCGACCTCGCCACCGCCACCGACGCCGCGTTCGTCCGCGAGATCTTCACGGGCGTCTACGCCAGCGACTTCGGGCTGTGGAACACGAACGTCGGCGAGGTGGCCCGTCACCGGCACCGCATCGGTGCGGCGAACGTGAAGCTGCTCTTCAACATCGTGCCGGAGTCGGCCGCCTACCTCGCCGAGCGCGACCTCGGTGCGATCGCCCGCTCCACGGTGTTCGCGACCAACCCCGATGCCCTCTGCGTCTCCGGACTCACCGCCGGCGCCCCCACTGACACGCAGTCGTTGGCCATCGTGAAGGAGAACGCCGGAGATGTACCGGTGTTCGTCAACACCGGCGTGCGCGCCTCCAACGTCGCCGACCAGCTGGCGGTGGCCGACGGCGCGGTCGTCGGCACCTACTTCAAGCAGGACGGCAAGTTCGAGAACCGCGCCGACCGCGCACGGGTGGAAGAGCTCATGGGTGCCGCGAAGGCGTTCCGCTCGCAGCTCGTCTGACCGCGAGCTCCCGCTACGCGCAGAGCCGCTCCCGATCCTGGTGGTCGCGGGGCGGCTCCGTGCGTCTCGGGCCGAGGGCCCCGATCACGGTCGCACCGGCAGGACATCACTCAGATCGGCGCGCGTGCCGGAGGCGTGGATACGACCGGATGCCGCTGCATCCGCCCAGGCCTCCGTGCCGGTGGAGACGGCGATCCAGGTCGCCGCATCCATCTCGACCACGTTCGGCGGGGTGCCACGCGTGTGCCGCGGCCCCTGGATGACCTGCACAGCGCCGAACGGCGGCACCCGCACCTCGACGCTGTTGCCCGGCGCCTTCTCATCGAGCAGCTGCAGCAGGTAGCGAACGGCAGTGGCGAGATCGGTGCGCTGCGGCTTCACGTCGGCGGTCCCGGCGACGCGCACCGCGTCGAGGGCTGCCCGCCCGTCGACGATGTCGATCTTCCTGGCCATCGCTCCAGACTACGACCGACCGCAGGGGACCAGTCCTATGCTCGGACGCATGAGCATGCATCCCCAGGGCGCCCGCGCCGAGCTGCTCGCGGCGGTCGCCGACCATTCGTGGGGCGTGCGGATCCCGCCGCTCGCCGATCCGCAGAACGCCCACGACGCGGCCGTGCTCATCCTGTTCGGCGTGCTCGATCGCATTCCCGCCCCCACGACCGACGCGCCCGTCGCCCGCGACCTCGACGTGCTCCTGCAGCGACGCGCACCCACCCTCTCGTCCCACCCCGGCCAGGTGTCGTTCCCGGGCGGACGTGTGGAACCGGACGATGCCGACGTCGTCGCCACGGCGCTGCGCGAGGCCGAGGAGGAGACCGGGCTCGACCCGGCCGGAGTCGAGATCCTGGCCACCCTGCCCGAGATCCCCCTCGCCGCGAGCAATCACCTCGTCACGCCCGTCCTGGCGTGGTGGCAGTCGCCGTCGCGAGTCGTGGCGGTCGACCACGCAGAGACGGTCGAGGTGTTCCGCGTGCCCGTCGCGCAGCTGCTCGACCCCGAGACCCGGTTCACCTCGACGATCACGCGGATGGGCCACACGTTCCGAGGCCCGGCGTTCGACGTCGACGGCACGATCGTCTGGGGCTTCACCGCGATGGTGCTCGATGCCCTCTTCGACGCGGCAGGCTGGACGGTGCCGTGGGATTCCTCCGTGGAGCGCACCGTCGACCTCTGATCGGCGACCTCTGATCCGCGCCGTCTGCGCCCCACCGAAATCCGGAGCCCCACCCTCGGTAGTCTGGACGGGTGAAGATTCTCGTCCTCGGTTCCGGTGCCCGTGAGCACGCGATCATCCTCGCCCTGCGGGCCGAGCAGACGGAGCACGAGATCTTCGTCGCTCCCGGC
>JBOGEI010000005.1:0-47405 GCA_050701935.1 Microbacterium sp. | reverse complement strand
GGTGGGGCCTCTTCGTGTGACTCAGCGGGTCACGGGTAGGGGAGCGTCGCCGGTCCCTCGTTGTCGAGGCCCAGGAGCTCCTGCGCCTTGCGGAGGTAGACGAGCTGGTCGGCGTCGAACTCGAGCGGCTCGAGCTTCTGCGTCTCGATGGTGGTGTCCCATGCCTCGTCGTCGAAGTACAGGTTCGGGCAGGCGAGGTGTCCGTCGAGGATCCAGACGCTGTCCGACTCCCGAAGCTCTGCGACGTCGAAGTCGTTTGCCTCGTAGATGTCCAGCGCCTCCTCCGCGTTCTCGGGGAACTCTCCGGGTGCGGGCGCCGTCATGAAGTCGGTGCCCTTGAGAGTTGCCCGCAGGAACCGGACCAGGGTGTTCGGGTTCTCCTGTGCCCACTTGGTTCCGGCGATCTGCACGTCGTTGGCCCAGTTGCGCAGCGACTCGACGACGATGTTCGCGCCGTGCTCCTCGAGGGCGGCCCGGTCGTCGGCGTAGAACGGCTGCAGGGTGATCTTGTCGTTGACGAAGAACTCCGTCCACGACTCCGATCCGGGTCCGGGGTAGACGACCTCGGCGTTGATCGACGAGACATCCCAGCCCTCTTCTTTCAGCACCTGGGCGCGCTGGAACTCGGCCGGGTCGCCGGGGGTGCCGGCGAGCACGATCGAGGTGCCGTCCAGATCCTCCACGCTCTTCACGTCGGACTGCACCGCGAAGTCGAAGTTCTGTCGGCAGTAGTGACCCGAGACCAGGTCGATCTCGACGCCGCCGCGGATCGCGTCGATCACGGTGCCGGTCGATTCGACGCCGATGTCGGCGCTGCCGCTGGCGACCGCGGCGGTGACGTTGTCGGCGGTGATGACCTCGACGGTGAGGCCCTCGTCTTCGTAGTAGCCGAGGTCGGTTGCGAGAACGAACATCGAGTACATCGTGATGTCGGGGAAGGGGATGGCCACCGTGATGCTGGTGTCCTCCGCCGCTCCGGGTTCACCGTCGCCGAGGTCGACGGGTCCTTCCGGTGTCGGCGTCGGCGAGGCGCAGGCGGCGAGCAGCGTCAGTGCTGCGGCACCTCCGACCACGGCGATGCCGAGTCTGTTTCTTGTCGTGCGCATGACTCTCCATTCGGGCAAGTGCGTGCGACTCCTCCGTGGAGTGGGGCGCCTCACGCGGATTTTGGGATACGGTATCCAATTTGGAATCCCCTGTCCATGGTTTGCGGGATATCGTGCTCGAACAGGGTCTAGACGGCCGTGATGAAAATTGGATACAGTATCCCAAACAGATTCCCGCGATGAAGAGGTGAAGATGCGTGCCGCCGTGCTGAGCCGTCATGACCTGGGCGGGCTGACCGTCGCGGAGACGGACGTGCCGGAGCCAGGCGCCGGTGAAGTGCTCGTGCGCGTCGAGACGGTCGGCGTGAATCAGCTCGACCTCAACGTCATCGCCGGCGTCGGCCCGGGCGCGCAGGCGCAGCTGCCGCGCATCCTCGGGATCGACCCCGCAGGCGAGATCGTCGCGGTCGGATCGGGTGTCGACCAGGGGCGGATCGGGCAGCCCGTGGTCGTCAAGCCCAACATCGCCTGCGGGCAGTGCGCGCATTGCGAGGCAGGAGACGAAGCCGACTGCCCGAAGCAGACCGTCGTGGGCGTGCATCGCGATGGCGGCGCGGCCGAGTACGTCGCCGTGCCGACCCGCAATGCGATAGACCGTCACGGTCTCGATGCGGCGCAGGCGACAGCCGTGGTGCACAGCGCCTCGATCGTGATCAACGCCGTGCGCACGGTCGCGCTCGCCGCGGGCGACAGGGTTCTCGTCACCGGCGCGGGCGGCACGCTCGGCCGCGCAGCCGTCGCGATCGCGCTCGCTCGCGGCGCCCAGGTGGTCGCGGCTTCGCGCCGCACTCTCTCGCCGCTCGGCGACGAGCAGCTCGTCCAGGCCTCGGGTGCCGCGGCACTGGGCGCAGCGCTGGATGGGGGAGAGGGGCTCGACGTGGTGCTTGACGTCTCCGGCCACGCTCCGACCCTGAGCGTCGGGATCTCGGCGCTGCGCTGGGGCGGTCGTGCCGTGTTCTGCGCGGCATCCGTCGACAGCGATCTGCGCATCGATGCCCGCGACTTCTACCTGCGCCGCAAGCGGCTGTCCGGCGTGGCCAGCGCGCGCTACGAGGATGTGGCCGAAGCGCTCGCGCTCGCCGCCGCAGGGGCGCTGCCCTCGCTCGTCGGACGCCGCTATGCCCTGGACGACATCGTCACCGCCTATCGCGATTTCCCCCGCAAGGGTGACGGGAAGGTCGTCGTCGATGTGCGCTGACCACTCTCGGTATCGAAGAGGAGACCAGAAGTGACGAATACTGCATCCCCGGGCGCCGGAGCGCTGGCCGGGATCCGCGTGGTCGAGCTGGGCCAGTACATCTCGGGTCCGTTCGCCGCCAAGCTGCTCGCCGACCTCGGCGCCGAGGTCGTCAAGGTGGAGTCGCCCGAGGGAGACCCCATGCGCCGGTGGGAGGGTCGTGCGACCATGAGCCCGCAGTTCGCCGCCTACAACCGGGGCAAGCGCGGGGTCGTGCTCGACCTCAAGAGCGCCGAAGGGCTCGCCGCATTGTTCGGCCTGGTCGATGACGCCGACATCGTGCTCGACAACTTCCGCCCCGGCGTCGCCGAACGGCTCGGATTCGGCCCCGACGCGCTGCATGCCCGCAACCCGCGGGTGATCACCTGCTCGATCACCGGCTTCGGTCCGACGGGACCTGCTGCGAAGCGCCCCGCCTATGACACCGTGATCTCGGCCACCGGTGGCATGTACAGCCAGGTTGTCCCGGCCTCCACGATCCGCCCGCTCGGGCCGGCGTTCTCCGACCTGCTGTCGGGGATGTCGGCTGTGCAGGCGGTGCTCGCCGCCCTCCATGCCCGCGACGTGAGCGGAGTGGGGGAGCATGTCGAGGTCACGATGGTCGGCGCACTGCTCGACTTCCTCACCGAGTCGGCATCCGCGTTCCTGGAGACCGGGCAGGTCTCGTCTCCCGACTCGCGTCCCCGTCGCGCACAGGCCTATGCCTGCCGTGGGGCGGACGACAAGGCGTTCGTGATCCACATGTCGGTGCCGGAGAAGTTCTGGACCGGGCTGCTCGACGTACTGGAGCGACCCGACCTCGCCGACGACCCGCGGTTCTCGACGCGCGAGGGGCGCGTGCGAAACTACGACGAGCTCGACGTGGTGCTCAAGGAGATCGCCGCCACGCGTCCCCGCCAGTACTGGCTCGACCGGCTCGCCGCGCACGACATCCCGCACGGCCCGTTGAACACGATGGGCGACCTGTTCGACGACCCGCAGATCGCGAGCATGGGTCTGGTCGAGGAGATCGAGGGGCCCGACGGGGCACTGCGCGTGCCGGTGCCGAGCATCCGATTCCAGCGTTCCGGCCGACCGGAGCTGCGGTACGCGCCGGCGCTCGGAGCCGACACCGAGGAGATCACCGGGCTGCGCACCGGATCCGAATCCGAACCAGCGAAGGAAGGGGCTGCCTGATGCCCGGCATCGACGACCTCGTCGCGATCGACGTCCACACCCACCCGCAGACCGAGGAGTTCATCGCGGCGATGGGCCAGCGGCACTCCCAGATGTCGGCCCACTTCGGACGCGAGCGGCCGGTGGTGTCGTTCGCCGAGCAGGCCGACCAGTACCGCGACCGCAAGATGATGGCCGTGATCGTGAACTCCGACTCGGAGACCACCAGCGGCATCAAGGGCGCGCCCAACGACCTCCTCGGCAAGGCGCAGCAGGACCACCCCGACGTGTTCCTGGCCTTCGCCGGCATCGACCCGTGGAAGGGCGAGGCCGCGGTCGCCGAGATCCGTCGCATGCACGCCGAGTACGGCGTCAAGGGTGTCGGCGAGCTCAACCCCTCGCGGCAGAAGTTCCTCGCCAACGACCGGCGCTTCTTCCCGATCTGGGAGACCTGCGCCGAGCTCGGGCTCGTCGTCATGTTCCACTCGGGGTTCCCCGGCGCGGGTGCGGGCACCCCAGGTGGCGGCGGCTACCGGCTGGAGAATGCCCGGCCCGTGCCGTACATCGACGACGTGGCTGCCGAGTTCCCCGAGCTCAACATCATCAGCGCGCACCCGGCCTGGCCATGGCACCTCGAGAACCTCGCGATGGTCTGGCACAAGTCGAACGTGTACCTCGACCTGTCGGGCTGGGCGCCGAAGTATCTGCCGCCCGAGGTGGTGCGCTACGCCGACTCGCTGATCTCCGACCGGGTGCTGTTCGGCTCGGACTGGCCCGTGATGACGGCTGACCGCTGGATGGCCGAGTTCGACGAACTGGGCATGAAGGAGGAGTCGCGCCGGAAGATCCTGCTCGACAACGCACGCAAGCTGTTCCGACTGTGAGCGCGAAGGAAGGAGCCGATCGTGGCTGAACTGGTGATGGCCGCGGCGACCCCGCACAACCCGTTGCTGTGGCGGGCGATGCGCGAGCCGATGCCCGACGACCTCGTGGCGGTCGAGGCCAACTTCCGACGCATCCGCGAGGCGATCACGGATGCCGGTGTCGACACGCTCATCGTGCTCGGCACCGACCACGTGCGGCAGTTCTTCTCCGACAACTCGCCCGCTTTCATCGTCGGCAAAGCGGCCTCGTACCACGGCACCTACGAGAACGAGGTGCGCACTTTCGGCATGGAGTACGCCGAGCTCACCGGCAACCCGGAACTCGCGACGCAGATCACCGGCCGTGAGGTGCTGCCCGAGACGATCGACTTCTCGGTCTCGCACGAATGGCGGCTCGACCACAGCTTCGTGCTGCCGCTGCAGTATGTGCGTCCCGAGCTCGACCTGCCGATCGTGCCGATCCACGCGAACTCGATCCTGCCGCCGCTGCCCACCGCCGCACGTTTCGCCGCCCTCGGACACCACCTGCGCACCGCGGTCGAATCCTGGGACTCCGACGCCAGGGTGGGTCTGCTCACTTCGGGGCACATGGCCAC
This sequence comes from Microbacterium sp., assembly GCA_050701935.1. Lineage (GTDB taxonomy): Bacteria > Actinomycetota > Actinomycetes > Actinomycetales > Microbacteriaceae > Microbacterium. Next base: position 42,427 of record JBOGEI010000005.1, on the reverse strand, counting down.
CGATGTCGGCGGACCCCGCACGTTCAACGGCTCGCCCGACCCGGAGTTCGACGCCGAAGCGGTCGCCTGGATGCGTGACGGCGACCTCGACGGTGCGATCGCCGGGTGCCGGTTCGACCGCATCATGGCCGCTGGCAACGTCACCTACCAGTACGTGAATATCGTGGCCGCGCTCGCCGCGATGCAGGGGCGCCCGGCCGAGCTCGCAGAGGCCACGACCTCGCGTTTCGCATCCAGTCCGTTCTTCCTGTGGAGGGCCGCATCGTGAGCCGGTACATGATGAACAAGTTCATCCGCGCCGTCGAGATGAGCACGGCGAACGTGAACGCCTACGTCGCCGACACCGAGGGCTTCGTCGACGCCTGGCTCGCCGGGGGAGCGGGGCCCGACGCCGTCGCCGACGACCGGATGCTGACGCCCGAGGAGCGCACCGCGTTCGTGGAGCGCGACTACGGCACGCTGTACGGCCTGGGCGCGCATCCTTACCTGCTGTGGCACTTCACCGAGGCCGTCTACGAGCACGAGTACACCGAGGGCTTCGGGTGGCGTGAGCTCGTCGAGCGCTACCGTGCCGCGATCATCCCCTACGGCGAGGTCGACGACATCCCCTGAGCCTCGCCTGTGCGCACCGGGCGGATCCGCCGGTCGCAGACGATTGTCGGGAGTTCTCGGCTCCGGGGGTGCCCCGGGGCAGTTGCTCCCGGCAGCCGTCCCTACTCCCGACGGATGCACTGGCGGATGCCGTTGTGCGGGCGCGACGAATGCCCCACGGGTGGGATTTCCGCGGGGCATCCGCCCATTCTGCGCCGGCGTCGAACGACGGTGTGAGCTGGGGGCTACGAATCCGTCGACGTGTGAGGTGGACGCGGCGGCGCACCGACGGTGCGGGTCTCCTCCCCCGAGGACGACCGCACCATCGGCGTCATCGCTACGCCGTCAGGCGGCGACGCAGGAGCCCCGCACCTCCGAGGAGGAGCAGGACAGCGGCGAGTGCGATCAGTCCGGCCGGCGACGGGGCGCCGGTCATGGCGAGTCCTGATGCCTGACCGGTCGTCGCCGCGCCTGAGGCGAAGGCGGCACCGGTCGAGCGAGCAGGGGTCGTGCCGGGGTTGGTTCCCGGGTTGGTTCCGGGGTTCGTGCCGGGGTTGGTTCCCGGGTCGGTACCGGGGTCGGTCCCCGGGTTCGTTCCCGTGCCGGGGTCGGTCACCGTCGCCTCACCGATCACCGAGATGGCGTTCCCGCCGAGTGTGATCGGAAGGCTGATCGGCAGCGCCAGCTGAGTGCCGCCGAGGATGCCGCCGGCTCCCGTGGTGGTGTTGCCGCCGGTGGCCGGTGTTGCCGGTGTGGTGGCGGTTCCGCCGGTGCGGGTGACGGTGGCGTCGTCGAGGACGGAGATCGCGTTGCCGGTCACGCCGATGGGGGCGGTGACGGGTGCGGTGATCTGGGTGCCGCCGAGGACGCTGTCGGTTCCGGTGGTGGTATTGCCGCCGGTGGCCGGTGTTGCCGGTGTGGTGGCGGTTCCGCCGGTGCGGGTGACGGTGGCGTCGTCGAGCAGCGAGATCGCGTTGCCGGTCACGCCCACGGGGGCGGTGACGGGTGCGGTGATCTGGGTGCCGCCGAGGACGCTGTCGGTTCCGGTGGTGGTGTTGCCGCCGGTGGCCGGTGTTGCCGGTGTGGTTGTGGTGCCACCGGCGCCGGTCGTGGTGCTGTCACCGAGCAGCGAGATCGCGTTTCCCGACACCGTCACCGGTGCCGTGACGGGAGCAGTCGCCTGCGTGCCGCCGAGGATCGCGTCGTCGCCCGAGGTGCCCGCCGTGGTGGCAGGAGCGGATGAGCCGGTCGGGCCGGCAGCGCCGGTTCGGGTCGAGCTCGTGTCGCCGAGCAGCGAGATCGCGTTCCCCGACACCGTCACCGGTGCCGTGATCGGAGCGATCACCTGGGTGCCGCTGCCGATGCCGTCATCGCCGGAGGTCGCCGCACCGACCGGAGCGGAGGGTGCCGGTGCTGCGGCTCCCTGCCCTGCCGGAGCGGTGCTCTCGGTGTCGCCGAGCAGCGACACGGCGTTGCCCGTGACGGTGATCGGTGCGTTGACCGCGAGCAGTGCCTGGGTGCCCGAGAGCACTCCGTCCAGGCCGTTCGTGGTCACGAGGGGCGCCCCGGCCGGTGTTCCGGCCTGGGGAGCCGGGCTCGTCGGCGTCGCGGCGGGAGCGCTGGTCGTCGATGTGTCGAGCACGCTCACGGCGTTGTTCGACACGGTGACGGGGAGGTTCACGGTCACCGCGGCCTGAGTGCCGGATGCCGTGCCCGACGCGCCACTGGTGGTGGCGACGGGTGCCGGAGCAGGTGCGGGTGCCGGAGCAGGTGCGGGGGCCGGGGCAGGTGCCGGAGCCGGGGCAGCTGCGGGGGCCGGGGCGGTAGCGACCGCATCCCCCACTACCGAGATCGCGTTGTTCACGATCGAGAGCGGTGCGGTGATCGCTGTCTCCGCCTGTGTGCCGGAGAGCAGTCCGTCGTCTCCGGTCGTCTCGGCCGCATTCGCGGCCGTCGCGCCGAGGAGCGTGATGCCCCCGGCGATGAGCGCGCCCCAGAGGGCCCGCTTGATGAATGTACGCATGATCGTTCTCCTGACTAGGTGGATCGTCTGAAGGGTGCGCGCGATCAGAGTGCGCGCGCAACACGGCTTCTGTCGTTCCCGGGGGAACGACGTGACGGTCCGTCAGTCAGGAGAGACGTCGGTGTCGGCGACCGGCGAGGAGGGAAGCTCGTCGTCGGAAGCGCCGGATGTCCGCTCGCCAGCACGGAGCGGAGAAGAGTCCGCGTCGCTCAGACGCGCAGGGGATGCGCCGTTCCCACCGCCGGAGCCGGCGGAGGACGACGCGGGAACTGTCGCACCCGGTGGGCTCCCCGACGGAGGGCCGGTGGGCACAGGGGTGGTGTCGCCGGCGGCCAGGGGCACGCCGTTCGTGGAGGAGAGTGGGATCGCCGCAGCAGATCCGGCCGAAGGCGCTGGCGTCGACGATGTCGGTGGCGTCGCCGCGGTGCTCTCGGCGGTGATGACGATGATCGCCGTCACCGCGGGCTCGGCGACGTTACCTGAACCCTCGCCAGGCTCGGGGGTCGTCGGAGTCGTCGGGTCGAGGGCTTCGAGCACGGGCGGGACAGTCTCGTTCGTGACGTTTCCGAGAAGAGCGGTGGTGTCGTCGACCACGCCGACTACGCCATCCACGGCGGAGATCAGGCCGAGGTCGGAGGCGAGCCCGCCGACCATCGGGATGCCGGCGACGGTGTCGAGAATCGGGTCGGTGATCTGCGAGACCGGGGAGTCGGTCAGCGCCTCGGTCACGGGGGCGACGACTGCCGTCGCGGTTTCTGTGACGGCGTGGACGACGGGTGCGACCGCCGGGCCGACGACCGGGGCGTTCACGATCGGCTGCGTCACGGTGGCGACGACGGCGGGCACTGCCTGCTGCACGGGTGCGACCACCTGGGTGACCACGGGAGCGACGACCTGCGTGACGATCGGGGTCACGGGCGCAGTGACGGCAGAGACCGTGTTGCTGACGAGCGACGTGAGCCCGTCGAGCGGACCATCTTCCTGATCGTCCGCGTGCGCGGACCCGCCTGCGAGGAGGACTGTAAGCGTCGCCCAGGCGAGGACGCCGATGGCGCCCCAGAAGGCGACGGCAGGAACGCCGTGTCGGGTGGCCCGAACGTCCACGTCCACCTCCCCCTCAGAAGGCAACGTACGTCGACGCAGATGCATCGATTGCGGGTGACGATACTCGCGCCCGAGCCTCCTGTCTAGGGGGTTCTCCGCACGTTTCCGGGGATGTCGGGGTGTGACGCGCCCGGAGAAATCTCGGCTTGACTTTCCCCAGGTTCTGCACATCCCCCTCCCGGGAGAGGCAACCTTCAACGCTCGATTTAAACTGTTTCTCATCCACAGGCTGGGGAAACAGAAAAATCCTGATCAAGCAAGGTAAAAAAGTTTGGTTTCACGGTCCTCCACGGGGTTATCCACACCCGTTCTGCACAGACACTCCGACTTTGTCCGCACGCTCTCCACAGAGTTATCCACAGGCCGTGTTGCATGTGGAAAGCGTCACTCGTAGCGTGGGCGAGCGACCGAATGTCGGAGGCACCTGTTTTGCTGCGCAGGGTGGCGTCATGGCCGAGAGCCGCAAGAGGCCCCGCCGTCGAAACGCCTCATCAGAACATCGCATCGGAAACGTCGCATCGAAGGGAAGACTGTGTCGATCGCCGACATCTCAGAAGATCGCATGGGCGCAAAGCGCGCGCCGGAGCGCACTCCTCCCCACGACCTTCTCGCCGAGCAGAGCGCACTGGGCGGAATGCTCCTGTCGAAAGACGCCGTCGCCGATGTGATCGAGACGCTCAAGGGCGCCGACTTCTACATCCCGAAGCACGAGTTGATCTTCGAGGCGATCCTCTCGCTGTACTCGCATGGCGAGCCGACCGACGTGGTCGCCGTCACCGACGAGCTCATCAAGACCGGCGAACTCGGCAGGGCCGGTGGTGCCGACTACCTGCACACCCTCACCTCGATCGTCCCGACCGCGGCGAATGCCGGCTACTACGCGGGAATCGTCTCCGAGCGTGCGATCCTTCGCCGCCTCGTCGACGCCGGCACCCGCATCGTGCAGCTCGGATACGCGGGCGAGGGCGACGCGACCGACATCGTCAACAACGCCCAGGCGGAGATCTACTCGATCACCGGATCCGAGACCGCAGAAGACTACGTTCCGCTGCAGATCGCCGTCGACGCGGCACTCGAGGAGATCGAGGCGGCCAGCGGCCGCGACGGGTCGATGACCGGCGTTCCGACAGGGTTCAAGGAGCTCGACGAACTCACCAACGGACTGCACGGTGGTCAGATGATCGTCGTCGCCGCTCGACCCGCGATGGGTAAGTCGACGCTCGCGCTCGACTTCGCCCGCTCGGCATCCATCGGCCACAACATCCCCTCGGTCTTCTTCTCGCTCGAGATGGGAAAGAGCGAGATCGCGATGCGTCTGCTCAGCGCCGAGGGGCAGATCCCGCTGCAGCACATGCGCAAGGGAAACCTCGACCCGCGCGACTGGACCACCGTCGCTGCGACCCGAGGGCGCATCAACGACGCGCCTCTCTACATCGACGACAGCCCCAACATGACGCTCGTCGAGATCCGCGCCAAGTGCCGTCGACTCAAGCAGCGCGAGGGCCTGCGCATGGTCATCATCGACTACCTGCAGCTGATGACGTCGGGCAAGCGCGTCGAATCGCGTCAGCAAGAGGTCTCGGAGTTCTCGCGAAGCCTCAAGCTCATCGCCAAGGAGCTCCAGGTTCCGGTCATCGCTCTGTCGCAACTGAACCGTGGTCCCGAGCAGCGCACCGACAAGAAGCCCGCGATCAGCGACCTGCGTGAGTCCGGCTCGATCGAGCAGGACGCCGACATGGTCATCCTGCTGCACCGCGACTCCGTCTACGACAAGGACGTGCGTCCCGGCGAGGCCGACCTGATCGTCGCGAAGCACCGTAACGGTCCGACCGCGACCATCACGGTCGCCTTCCAGGGCCATTACTCGCGCTTCATGGACATGGCCCCCGGCGGCGACTTCAACTGAGTGCGGCCGTCCGGCTCACAGTGCAGCTGGAACGAGCGGCCTGAAATCTATGGGGTCGTCTCCCTGGTCGCCGTAGCGCCCGCGGAGGGCTTCGACCGCCTCGTACAGGTCGTCGCCGATGCGCGTGAGCGAGTCGAAGCGGGTGGTGTGGAAGATCGGCAGTTCGCGGTTGCCGTCTCGGTCGCCCGTGTCCCAGGCGAGATAGTCGCCGTTCTCGCTCATCGCGAAGACCACGAGCCGCTCCGCGAGCTCCCAGGACCCGTCGGGCTCGATCTTCCAGTCGTACTCCTCGGCTCGGCCTTCGCGGAACTCCTCGTGCAGCCGAGCGGTCAGATGCCCGCCTCGGCCCACGAGGCCGTCGCCGAGCCCTGGAGGAACCGGCGTGTAGATGAGCCAGAGGCCGAACAGGCGACCCCAGCCGAACGTTCGTGCGAAGGAGATGTACGAAGGCGGGAGCCCTGCGCCGTCCGGCAGGCGGTGCTGCTCGATGATGCGTTCGTCCAAGATCGGCGTGGGTGGCCGGCCAACGGTCAGACTCCATCGCGGTTCGCGTTCCACCCCTGAAGGCTACCGACCGAAACGCATACGCTCACGCAACATCGAATGCGTTGAGGTGGGGGCATGGCTCACTCCGCTCATCCCCATCTCTCGTCCGGCGCGCGGGTCCTCGTCATGGGCGTCGCCTGCCTGGTCGTCATGGCCGTCACGCTGACGCCGCGTCAGCTGGTGGGTCCGGCTCGTGCACTCTTCATGGACCTCGCGCATGTCTTCGCCGCACCGCTTGTCGAACCGATGACCTACCTCGAACTGGAGAGCACGCTCAACGCGATGCTGTTCGTCCCGCTGGGGGCTGCGTTCGCGATCGCGCTCAGCAGGCGTCTCTGGGTGCTGGCGCCGCTGCTGGTGTTCTGCGCGTCGTTCGCGATCGAGCATGTGCAGTCGGCAATCCCTGGGCGTGTTCCTGACGTGCAGGATGTCGTGTGGAACACGATCGGTGGGGTCGTCGGGGCCGTCGTCGCAGGGGTCGTGCGCGAGGTCTGGGGGATGCGGCGGCACGCGGTGCTTTCCCGTGCTTGACGCCTAGCGACGCATCCGGTCGGTCGAGTATTCCGGCGTCGCGTAGATCCCACCCTGCGGCACGCTCGGGTCGATGGGTTCTTCGGCTCCCCAGCTCGCGGCATCGTCCTGCGGGACGAACCCCACCTCTGCTCCAGCCCCGAGATCCCACCAGCGGTTCGTGTTCGCCGACACGGCATAGAAGACGGAGGTGTGCTCGGCCGTGGTCATCGCGGCGAGGAAAGCACGGACCGCGTCGGCGGGGCTCAACCAGGTGCGCTGTTCGCGTGCGGAACCCGGACGCTGCTCGTAGGTGCCGATGCGCACCGAGACGGTGCTGATGCCGAACTTGTCCGCATAGAGCCGGCACAGTGCTTCGGCCGCCACTTTCGACACCCCGTAGAAGCCGTCGGGTCGGGGAGGCAGGTCTGCCGTGACGTGCTCGCCGGCGGAGTACATGCCCGTGAGCCGGTTGCTGCTGGCATATACGACTCGTGCCACCCCTGCCCGTCTGGCGGCCTCGAGCACATGGTAGGTGCCGACGATGTTCACGTCGGCGAGGTCGTGGAAGTCCGCCTCGTCGGCGAGCCCACCCAGATGGATCACGCCGTCGGCGCCCGCGAACAGCTCCACCAGCGATTCGAGGTCTCCGAGATCGGCCGACACGACGGAGTCACCCGGGCCGACGGGTGTCGCGGGACGGATGTCGGTGGACACCAGTTCGACGCCCTGCTCCGCGAGCGCGATGCGGAGTGCGGATCCGATGGTCCCGGCGGCACCGGTGACGACCCAGCGGCTTCCGGCGATCACGATGTGGCGTCGCGGCGGGGCGTGGTGTCGTCCCAGCGGGGCGATGGCAGATGAAGCAGCACCAGGCCGATGCCGGCGATCACCGAGTTGCGGAAGGCGGGGTCGAGTCCGTTCCACGACGTGGAGCGCCACATCTGGAACCACTCGCCGCCGATCGAGATGAATCCGCCGACGAAGAGCAGGATGATCATCACCACTCCGATCGACGACCAGACGCGGGCGGCGTGGAAGCCGTGGCCGAGGAATCCGCGCACGAAGAACACGACCGCGACGATCAGGACGATCGCGCTCAGCGACTCCCACACGATCACGCCGATGTATGCGAGGTTCCACAGCACGGGGTTGTCGATCGCCCGCCACATCACGTCGGGGTCGAGCCCCTTGCCGGCCTCCTGGCCGAAGTTCGTGGTGTCCATCGCCAGCACGTGCTGCACGAAGTCGAAGTTGGTGCCGTAGTCGGTGATGTTTCCGAGCGCGACGAGGAAGATGTAGAGCGCGTTCACGAGAACGAGCGCGGCCGCGGCGAAGGGCAGCGAACCGAGAAGGTGCCAACGGGGTGAGCGCACCGGCGCGTCGGTCGTAGTCATGACCAGACAGTATCGGTCGCCGTGTCCTGGCGTCGAGGGATGCATCACGCGTTCGGACCGGTGGCCTCCGTGCTCACGGCCGGGAGGCGCGGCAGCATCCGTGTGGCGGCTCCCGTCATCGCGACGACGAGTGCGAGCGCCGTGAGCCCGATCGGCAGCGTCGCGGCGACGGCCACACCGCCGACGAGCAAGGGTCCTCCGGCGTCTCCGAGTTCGCGGCCGAGTTCGGCGGTACCCATCGTGCGACCCATGCGCTCGGGCGGCGTCGTGTCGGCAAGGTGTGCGAACGCGAAGGGCGTGGCGAGTCCGATCCCGATGCCGAGCAGCCCGGCAGCGACGTAGAGACCCGGCAGCGTGGGCGCGAGTGCGGCGACGAGGATGGCGGCGGTGATGATCGTGAGCCCCAGCGCCATCGCAGCACGATCGCTCACACGGGCGCTGTCACGCAGCCTTCCCGCCCAGGGCTGAGTGAGCGTCGAGCTCAGCGCCAGGACGGAGGCGAGTGCGATGCTCGCGAACAACGGCGCATCCTGGCCGCTCGCCATGGCGGGGAGGAATCCGATGGCAGCACCGAGCGCTCCGGTGGAGGCTGCGAGGACCAGGGTGGGGACGAGGAACCCGCGCTCGGTCGTCTGACGGACGAGGTCGGCGACCGTGTAGCGGGGGCGAGGAAGCGGCTCGACGCGGGGGAGGGCGATCGCCACCCACGCCGCGGTGAGGATCGCGACCGCGCTCAGGCACACGAAAAGCAGGGCGAAGCCGCCCGTGAAGATCAGTGCGGCGCCGATGAGCGGACCCAGCGTGTAACCGAGTCCCTTCCAGGACCCGTACCTGCCGAAGTATCGCCCTTTCGCGCCGGGGGCCGCGAGCCGCGCGACCGTTGCGGAGGAGGCGGGTGAGAACGCCGAGGCCGCGGCGCCCTGCCCGAGCCTTGCTACGGCGAGGGCGATGGTGTTCGACGACCACAGCCCGATCAGCGACACGATGCCGAAGGCGAGGAGCCCGGAGACGATCACCGGCTTGGCGCCGATGCGGTCGGCCAGCGAGCCGAACACCGGCTTCAGGAACACCTCGGCGAGGTCGTAGATCGCCAGGAACGCGCCCATCCGGAGAAGATCTAGGCCGATGCTCTCCCCGGTCGCGCCGATGCCCGCCGCGATGCTGTGGGCGCCGAATGCGGTGACGAACCCGGCTGCATAGAGCGGGGCGATGGTCGCGTTCTGCCGTCTTGTGATGGCCGGATCCGTCACGCGTGAACGGCCTGATAGACGAGATCGGCGAATCGGGCGAGGTCGGTGACGCATGCGGCGAGCTTTTCCTCGGCTTCCGAGGAAGACGGGGATCCGAACACGTCGCGGCTGCGTATCGTCCGATGCCAGCGTTGCAGACGGTCGAGGCTCTGCTCCTCTTCCTCGAGTTCTGCCAGGGTGAACTTCTTCTTCTCGATCTCGCGAGCGATCTCCGCCCGGTACTTCTCGCAATCGGCGACGAACTCCGACCAGTCATCGGCGCGTGCGGCATCGAACAGCGCTCGAAGGGCGGCCGTGTCACCGCCGTCGGCGTGGGTCCGGAGCACGAGGATGTCGCCGTCGCCCCGCTGTGCGAGCGCCCGCGCCCGCTCGACTCCCGCGACGCACGCCGGCACTTCTGGTGCGACCCAGGTTCCCTGCCCTGCGGGAACGGCCCCGAACTGGCGCAGTTCACGCCAGACCGCGACGCGGTGTCTCGACGGCGCGGCCGGCACGTGAACCAGGAGCACGAGCCAGGTGTCGGTATTCGTCACAATGAGCACTGTAACAGTTGTTACATCCGCATCTCGGATTCCAGCCGGATACCGTGGACGTGATGGCGAGTCGAGGCGAGAGGAGAGTCATGGGAGACGACTCCGGGAGCGAGGCGCGCATCCGAGACGGATACGCCGCGCGCGCCGTCGAGTACACAGAGCTGCTCGGTGACATCGGACAGATGGATGAGGTCGACCGCGAGCGCATCGGGCGATGGGCGGACGGGGTCGACGGCCGCATCCTCGATGCCGGATGCGGCTCTGGGCACTGGACGGCGTTCCTCGTCGATCGAGGCTCCGACGCCGAGGGAATCGACCTCGTGCCGGAGTTCATCGTCGGTGCGTCAGAGCGGTTCCCGCACGTGCCGTTTCGGGTGGCATCGCTGACCGACGCCGACACCTCGCCGGCCTCATTCGGTGGTGTGCTCGCCTGGTACTCGCTGATCCATGCGAACCCGGATGAGTTGTTGTCTCTCCTCGCGGCCGCTCGACGCGTGATCCGCGAGGGCGGACGCCTGCTGGTCGGGTTCTTCGACGGGCCCGACGGCGAGCCCTTCCCGCACGCCGTCACGACCGCGCACTATTGGACGATCGAGGGGATGTCGGCACTGCTGGAGCGCGCCGGTTTCTCCGTGATCGACAGCGATGCTCGGGTGCAAGACGGGCGGCGCGCGCACGCGTCGATCAGCGCGATCGCGGTCTGATCGAAGCGTGCGGACGTCCCGTGTCGATCAGACCAGACCGCGGAAGAACCTGCGGATGTCATCGGCGAGAAGCTCCGGCTCCTCCATCGCCGGGAAGTGTCCACCCTCGGTGAACTCGCTCCAGTGGCCGATCGCACCGGCGGGATCCATCGTGCGCCGGATCAGCGGATGGGTGTCGAAGACGGCCCAGCCGGCGGGCACCCCGGAGGGCATGACGAAGTCGAGCTGCGCGTGCTCCGACTCGTAGAAGAACTGGGCGGCCGACGCACCGCTGCGGGTGAACCAGTACAGGCTGACATTCGCCAGGAGTTGGTCGCGATCGACGTCCGGCGCTCGGTGACCGCCGTCGATCCTGCGCTTGAACTTCTCGACGATCCACGCGAGCTGGCCGACGGGCGAGTCCGTGAGTGCCGGACCGATCGTGTCAGGCCGATGGTTATGCATGCCGATGTAGCCGCGTTCCGCAGCGCTCGCAGCATGTGCGGCCTCGAGCTGGGCGAGCTCTTCCTCGGACAGACCATCGGGGGCGGGGAACATGGTGCCGACCAGTCCGAGCCACACGCGGTCGCTGCCGAAGTGGGTGCCGATGACGCGCTCGGGGTGGATTCCGGCGAGTCGTCCGGTGATCCCCGTGCCGACGTCGGTGCCGTGGGTCGCGAACCGGTCGTAGCCGAGACGCGTCATGATCTCGGCATAGGCCTCTGCCGTCCGCGCGAGATCCCACCCGGTCCCGGACAGCGGGTTCGAGAAACCCAGGCCGGGCAGTGACGGGATGATCACGTGGAACTCGTCCGCCAGCAACGGGATCAGTCGCTGGTACTCGATGAACGACGCCGGCCAGCTGTCGCTGAGAAGCAGAGGCGTGGCTGCCGGGTTCGCCGACCGCGCGTGGAGCACATGGAACGTCTGGCCGTCGACGACCGTCGTGAACTGCTGATGCTCGTTCAGCGTCGCCTCGTGCGCGCGCCAGTCGAAGCCTTCGCGCCAGTAGTCGGCGAGCTCCTTCAAATAGGAGAGCGGAACACCGCGCCGGAAGTCGGTGCGATCGTCACGTCCGGGAACGGGGAGCGGCCAGCGCGTGCGGGTCAGACGATCGTGCAGATCATCGATGGCATCCTGCGGGATGTCGATGCGGAAAGGGGTGAGGGAGGTGTTCTGGGTCATGCTGTTCACGCTCTCAGCCAATGCGGAAGATCAGCTTCCGCATTTGCTGAGAGGATCAGACATGCTCGAGACTTCGGCCCGTCTGCTGGAACTGCTGTCATTGCTTCAGCTCAGACGCGACTGGACGAGTTCCGCACTCGCCGACCGACTGGGTGTGAGCACGAGGACCGTGCGCGCCGACATCGGCAAGCTCCGCTCGCTCGGCTATCCCGTCGACGCGCGACCCGGGGTCGCTGGTGGGTACCGGTTGGCCGCGGGCACGGCGATGCCTCCGCTGCTGCTCGACGATGACGAGGCGGTCGCAGTGGCGGTCGGGCTGGGGGTGGCTGCGACCTGGCGGCTCGGCGTCGAAGAGACCTCGCTCACCGCCCTCGCGAAACTGGAGCAGGTGATGCCGTCGCGCCTCCGCCGACGCGTCGACGCGATCCGCGGGGCGACGAGCGTGGTCCCCGGAGCCGAACCACCGCTCGATCTCGCGGCGCTCAGCACGGTCGCCTCCGCGATCCGCGGCCACGAACGGCTCCGCTTCGGCTACACGAAGCCCGGGGGCCACGAAGAGCAACGGCACACCGAACCGCAGCGACTGGTGAGCTGGGGGTCGGTCTGGTACCTGCTCGCGTGGGACCTCGATCGAGACGACTGGCGCATCTTCCGTGTCGATCGCATGGTCCCGCGGGCGCCGACCGGGGTGCGCTTCCGGCCCCGCGCGATCCCGGAGGGCGACGTCGTCGAGTACGTCGTCCGCAGCGTGACGAAGGCGTCCACCTCATGAAGCTCAGGCGGCGCCTCCGGGCAGGCGGAACGTCGTTCGCGGGATGTCGTCGACGAAGCGGTGCGCGAGCCCGAAGGCCTGTTCTTCGGTGAGACGGTGCTCGGCGACGAGCGTCGCCAGGTAGCCGGCGTCGAGTCGCCGGGACATGTCGTGGCGAGCGGGGATCGAGCAGAAGGCCCTGGTGTCGTCGACGAATCCGCTGGTCTTGGTGAACCCGGCACTGTCGGTCACCGATCGCCGGTAGCGCGAGATGGCGTCGGGGGTGTCGAGGAACCACCACGGCGCACCGGCGTAGACGGACGGATAGAAGCCCGCCAGTGGTCCGATCTCACGGCTGAACGCTGTCTCGTCGACCGTGAACAGCACCAGGCGGAAGGTCTCGTTCGTGCCGAAGTCGTTGAGGATCGGGGTGAGCGGGCGCGTGAAGGCGGCGACGTCCGGCAGGTCGTGCCCGCTGTCTGGGCCGAACCGCGCGAGCGTGTCACGGTGGTGGTTGCGGATGACGCCGGGGTGCAGCTGCATCACGAGTCCGTCTTCGGACGACATCTCGGCCAGCCGGTAGAGCATGTTGCGACGGTAGGCGACAGCGTCGTCGGCGGCGACCTCGCCCCGGAGCCCGGCGGCGTGGATGCGCTCTGCCTCGGCACTCGTGAGCGGCTGCGACCCGGCATCGAGCACGCCGGTGTCGGTCGCTGTGCCGCCCGCTGCCCGGAATGCGGCACGGCGGCGGCGCAGAGCCTCGAGCAGCCCGGTGTAGCTCCCGGCATCGGTGCCGGCAGCTTCCGACAGCTCGCCGATCGCCGCCGCCCACCCCGCGGCAGACGGGTCCATGTAGCGGTCGGCGCGGAATGTCGGGAGCACATGCCCGTGGAAGGACGGATCGTCGCGCAGTCGTGCGTGAGCTGCGAGGTCGTCGGCGGGGTCGTCGGTCGTGGCGAGCACCTCGATGCGGAAGCGCTCGAACAACGCACGCGGGTGGAACTCGGCGGTGCGCAGCTGCGAGTCGATGTGCGCGTAGAGCTCCTCGGCGTTGCCCGCACTCGGCTGCTCCGTCACCCCGAACACCTCGGACAGCGACGTCTCGAACCAGTAGCGCACCGGGGTTCCGAGGAAGACGTCCCAGTTCGCGCAGAACGCCCGCCACACCTCCTGCGGATCGGCAGGTGCAGCCCCGCGTCCCAGCGAACCGAGGGGGACGCCGACCGCGTGGAGCAGACGCAGCACATAGTGATCCGGCGTGATCAGCAGTGTCGCGGGATCGGGGAAGGGCTCATCGTCGGCGAGCAGCGCGGCGTCGACGTGCCCGTGAGGGGAGAGGATCGGCGCCGCGGCGACGGCGTCGTACAGCTTTCGGGAAAGCTCGCGCACGCCGGGATCGGCAGGCAGGAGTCGGTCGACGTGCGGGCTGAGCACAGTGCTCATGAATCTCCTCCAGGGGTACGGCGCGGTGCGGAGCCGGTCGACTCCCGCACGGTGAGGTGGGTGGGCAGGGCGGCGATGTGGCGTCGGTTGAGCGCGCTCGCGCCGATGCGCTCGCTCTGCAGCCGATCGAGAAGCATCGACACGGAAAGGCGTGCGGCCTGCTCGATCGGAGCGGTGAGGGTCGTCAGCGGCGGGTTGCAGAAGTCGGCGCCGAAGATGTCATCGCAGCCGACGATGCTCATGTCCTCCGGAACGCGCACGCCGCGTTCCTTGAGCCGGATGAGCATGCCGATCGCGAGGAGGTCGTTGAAAGCCACGCACGCGGTGGCGCCGGTGTTCAGCGCGGCATCCGCCGCGGCCGCGCCCGCCTTCGTGCGCGGCTGGTACGGGCCCACCTTCGTGTGCTCGATCCCGAGGCGCTCGCACGCGGCCGCCACGGCACGCCAGCGGAGGTTGCTCGCCCAGCTGGTGGGGGGACCTGCCACGTAGCAGATGCGTCGATGGCCGAGCGAGGCGAGGTGCTCGACCGCCTGGTCGAACCCGAGCGGTGTGTCGATGAACACCGACGGCACCCCTGGTACCGCCCGGTTCAGCGCGACCAGAGGAAGCTCGGCGCTGAGCTCGGCGAGCCGCTCGTCGGACAGGCGGGACGCGGTGAGGATCGCCCCGTCGTAAGAGCTGCGCAGCTCTTCGAGGGTGCTCTCCTCCATCTCCGGCGACTCCTCGGTGTGCACGAGGATCTGGGAGTAGCCCGCCACCCGCAGGGCCTGCTGGGTGCCGCGGATGATGCCGAAGTAGAACGGGTTGGTGACGTCGGATACGAGCACGGCGACCATGCGGGTCGACGGCGTCGATGCCGTGCCCGACGCGGTGGTCGGCGTGTAGCCGAGGTCCTTCGCGATGCGGATGATGTGCTCGCGGGTCTCGGCGTTGCCGCGGCCGGGGACGGCGAGTGCCCGTGAAGCCGTGGAGATCGCGACGCCGGCGGCCTCGGCCACATCGGCGAGTGTCGGCCGATGCGGAGGGGGTGTGGGAGACGACATGCGGCAACAGAATCACAGGATGGCAATTACTGGCAATGGATTGCTAACAATTGCCATGCTTGCCTACCTTGGCGAAGACGCAGTCACGTCCACTCACTGTCTCGAAGGAGAGTTCAATGAAGTCTCGACCCCTGATCGCCCTCGGGGCGATGGCCGCAGCAGCGATCGCACTGACCGCATGCTCGGGATCCACCGCCGGCACGGACGACGGCGACGCCGGTGGCGCCGTCGACGGCACAGGCCAGACGCTCACCGTGATGATGGCCGCGAACGGCCTCTACCCCGAGCAGCAGAAGGAATGGTTCCAGACGGTCTCGGATGCCTTCGAGAAGAAGACCGGAGCCAAGGTCGAGTTCGAGACCTTCGCGAGTGCCAACGACGAGCTGACCAAGATCCAGACCTCTGTGCTCTCCGGACAGGGCCCCGACGTCTACGGCCTCGGCACCACCTTCACCCCGACCGCCTACGCGACGGGCGCCTTCGTGAAGCTCACGGATGCCGACTGGGACAAGGTCGGCGGCCGCGACCGCTTCGTGCCGTCGACCTTGGGAATCTCCGGCCCGAGCGAGAAGGATGAGATCGCTATCCCGTTCGTGAGCCGACCGTTCGTGATGGCCTACAACACCGAGCTGCTGGCGGCTGCCGGCATCGAGGAGCCGCCCACGACGTGGGACGAGCTGACGGCTGCGGCCGCGAAGATCGAATCCGGGGATGTGCACGGCCTCGCGATCGGCTACGCCGACAGCTTCGACCCCTGGAAGTTCGTCTGGGGTATGAGTGTGCAGGCGGGCAACCCGCTGATCGACGTCGACGCCAAGAAGGCGGAGATCGACGACCCGGCCGTGGCCGCCGCCTACGACACCTACTTCGGCTGGTACCAGGACGGACTCGTCGACCCGGCATCGGTCGGGTGGAAGAACGCGCAGGCCGTCGCCGCCTTCGCCGAAGGGAAGGCCGGCTTCCTGCCGATGACCTCGGCGAACTCCAAGCCCACGTTCGAGGGCTCGCCCGTCGCCGACTCCTACGCCTACGCGCTCCTGCCGACCATCCCGCCGGGGGAGACCGAGCTCCCCAAGGGCGGTAAGGAGGCGGCCAGCATCCTGTCCGGCGACAACCTCGTCGTCGCCCAGTACTCGCCGAACCAGGACCTCGCCTTCGCGTTCATCGAGATGCTCACCAGCACCGAGTCGCAGCTCGACTACTTCGACACCTTCGGAGAGCTGCCCACCGGCGTGGAAGCTGCCGCGCAGGTCGAGAAGGACAACCCCGATCTGAGCGCCAACGTGCAGGCCGCCTCGCAGTCGGTCGCGACTCCGTTCACGGGCGCCTGGGGCGACACGCAGCTCGCGCTGACCAACGTCGTCGTCCAGTCGCTGCCCGCACTGCAGGGCGGAAGCCTCAGCCAGAGCGCGATCGCCGCATCGATCGCCGAAGCCCAGGCGAGTTCGCAGTCGGCGCTCGACAAGTCCAAGTAACGACGCGAGGACCCGCACATGGCGATCGCCACCGAAACACGTCGGAAACGCTCCGACGACACCCCGCCGAGCGAGCGGCCTCGCCCGCTGTGGATGCTGCTCCCCGGCGGGGTGCTGATGACCCTGCTGATCCTGGTGCCGCTGCTGCTGGCGTTCTGGATCTCGATGCTCGACCTGGACCAGTACACGATCAGGCAGTGGTTGCAGGCGCCGTTCGTGGGGCTGGGCAACTTCGTCGAGGCTTTCTCCTCCTCGCCGCTGCTGCGCGGGATCTGGTTGAGCGTCAGCTACGCGCTGATCGTGTCGCTGGCGTCGATCCCGATCGGTGTCACGGCGGCGCTGGCCACGCAGAACGCCTTCCGCGGCCGCGGGCTGGTGCGCTCGGTCTACCTGATCCCGTACATCCTCCCCGCCTTCGTGGTGGCGACGGTCTTCCGGGCGATGTTCCAGCCCGAGGGTGTCGTGGACGAGGCATTCGGCGTCTTCGGCGTCGATCCGGGGCTGTGGCTGAACGGACCGCAGAGCTACTGGACCCTGGTGATCACGCAGCTCTGGGTGAGCTGGCCGTTCGTGTATCTGCTGACACTGGCCGGATTGCAGGCGGTGGATGCAGAGGTGCACGAGGCCGCGGCGCTCGACGGCGCCGGCTGGGGGATCAAGCTGCGCAAGGTCATCCTCCCCTACCTTCGGGGGTCGATCCTGCTGGCGTTCATCCTCACGTTCCTGCACAGTGTCAACGCCTTCACGATGCCGTTCGTGCTCTTCGGCATCCCGGCACCCGTCGACGTCGAGGTACTGCCGGTCCTCACCTACGTCACGGCGTTCCAGAGCTTCCGGTTCGGGCTCTCGGCGGCCATGGCGGTCGCCTCTCTCGCGATCGTCGCGATCCCCCTGTTCGTGTACCTGCGCGCTGTGCGCCTCGACACCGGAGAGGACGCGAAG
This sequence comes from Microbacterium sp., assembly GCA_050701935.1. Taxonomy (GTDB): domain Bacteria; phylum Actinomycetota; class Actinomycetes; order Actinomycetales; family Microbacteriaceae; genus Microbacterium. Next base: position 25,045 of record JBOGEI010000005.1, on the reverse strand, counting down.
CGATGAGCGTCACCACCACGATCGCGCAGGTCAACCCGCGCCGGAGCCGTCCAGGCGGGCACAGCCAGGTCGACCGCCTGCTGCCGCGCCCGCTTCTCGTGGCCGCGAACGTCGTCCTGTGCCTGCTGGTCTTCGGGCCCGTCTCGTACATGCTGTTCGCCTCGATCAATGCGGATGTCGCGGTCGCGGGCGGCGCATACTGGCCGACCGAGCTGCGCCTCGACAACTACATCAAGGTGTGGCGCAGCGTCGATCTCGCAGGAGGCCTCGCCAACAGCCTCCTGATCTGCGGGGCGGTCGCCGTCGTCTGCGCGGCCGTCGCCGTCTCGATGGCGTGGGTGCTGGTGCGGTTCACCTTCATCGGACGCGTCACGATCCTTCGGGGGCTGCTCGGTCTGCAGTCGGTTCCGGGCACGCTCATGCTGCTGCCGGTGTTCGTGATGTTCTCCACCCTGTCGTCGGTGCTGCGCATCCCCACCATCGGCACGCACTGGTCGGTCTTCATCACCTACCTCACCTTCGCGCTGCCGTTCTCGACCTGGGTGATGGTGACGTACATCCGCGGGCTTCCGCGCGAGCTCGAAGAGGCGGCCCGCATGGACGGCGCCTCCAACTTCCGTGTCCTCACACGCATCGTGCTGCCGCTGAGCTGGCCGGGGATCGTGGTCTCCGCGATCTTCGCGTTCCTGCAGGGCTGGAACGACGTGCTGTTCGCCTCGGTCATGACCAACCGCGACAGCCGTACCGCCGCGGTGGCACTGCAGATCTTCGGTGCGACTCAGGAGACAGGGGCGGTGCCCTTGTACGGGCAGATGATGGCGGCCTCGCTCATCTGCGCCATTCCCGTCGTCGTGCTGTACCTCGTGTTCCAGCGTTATCTCGTAGGCGGTCTCACCGCAGGAGGAGTGAAATGACCCCGTGGAAGCTCTCAGGATTCGGTGACGAGATCGATCCGGATCCGGCCGTGCAGATCGCCGTGCTCCAAGCGCTCGGCGCGCAGCACATCGAGGTGCGCAGCGCGTGGGGGGTGAACATCGTCGATCTCGACGATGTTCAGCTCACGCAGCTCGCGGCCGTGGTGCGCGAGCGCGGCATGGCGGTCTCGGCGATCGCGTCGCCGATCGGCAAGGTCGATGTGTCCCTGCCGGTCGAGCACGAGGTCGGTCGGCTGCAACGGGCGATCCGTGCGGCCGAGGTGCTGGAGACCCCGTACATCCGCATCTTCTCGTTCTTCCGTGCAGAGCACCTCTCAGCGGACGACATCCGCGACGACGTGCTCGTGCGCATGACAGCGCTCGCCCGCACCGCCGAAGCGGCCGGGGTCACCCTCGTGCACGAGAACGAGAAGGCCATCTACGGCGACATCCCCTCGCGCGTGCTCGACGTGATCGAGTCGGTCGGCTCCGACCGACTGCGCGTGGCCTGGGACAACGCCAACTTCGTACAGGTCGGCGTCCGGCCGTTCACCGACGGCTACGCGATGCTGCGGCCGCACCTCGAGTATCTGCAGCTGAAGGATGCTCTCGCCGCGACGGGTGAGGTCGTGCCCGTGGGCGACGGAGACGGCGAACTGCGCGAGACCCTCACCGCCCTGCGCGACGACGGCTACGCGGGGTTCGCCTCGCTCGAACCGCACCTCGCCGACGTCAACGCGCTCGGCGGTTTCTCGGGGCCCGAGGCCTTCGGGCGTGCCGCGCGAGCCCTTCGCACACTCACAGACGAGATCGGAGTCACCCTCTCATGACCGACGCAATCCTCGACGTCGCCATCGTCGGATGCGGCATCATCGGCGTCAACCATGCCAGAGCGATCGCGGTCAGCCCGGGTCTGCGCATCGTCGCGGTCGTCGACGAAGTGCCGGCGGCGACCGATCGGCTGGCCGACCTCATCGTCGAAGAACTGGGCGGAGAGCGCCCATCGACGCACGCCGATATCGAGTCGATCCACGACGACGTCGACGTGGTCGTCATCTGCACCCCGAGCGGTTCCCATGTCGAACTCGCCGAGCGGGCTGTCGCGCGGGGGATGCACGTCGTGCTCGAGAAGCCCCTCGACGTGTCGATGGAGCGCGGTCGCCGTCTGGCCGAGATCGCACGGGACGCCGAGGCGCGCGGCATCCGGATCTCGGTGATCAGCCAGCACCGCTTCGACCCCGGTGCCGTGGCGGTCGCGGACGCCGTTCACACCGGACGCCTGGGGCGGATCACGAGCGCTGTCGCCTCCGTGCCCTGGTGGCGCTCGCAGGAGTACTACGACTCGGGCGCCTGGCGTGGCACGTGGGAGCTCGATGGCGGAGGCGCCGTGATGAACCAGGGCGTGCACACCGTCGACCTGCTGCTGTGGTTCCTCGGCACACCCGTCGACGTGTTCGCCCACACCGCGCTGCTCGCGCATGAGCGGGTCGAGGTCGAAGACGTGGCGGTCGTCACGGTGCGCTTCGAGTCGGGCGCGCTCGCCGTGCTGCACGCCACGACCGCCGCCTTCCCCGAGCAGCCGGTACGGCTGGCCGTGCACGGCGCGCAGGGGACCGGCATCATCGAGAACGACCAGCTCGCCCGATTGTGGGTCGACGGCGAGACCGCCGACCGCAGCGTCGACTGGGTGCCGGAGGGGCATCGACTGGGCGACGACCGTGACCCGCAGGCGTTCGCCGAGGGGCACGCCCGCCAGTACGCCGACATCGTCGAAAGCATCCGCGAGGGGAGAGCCTCGCGCGTCGGCGTACCCGAGGCTCTGCTGGCGCTCGCCGTGGTGCGCGGCATCTACGTGTCGGCGACCACCGGCTCTGCGGTACGCGTCGCCGACCTGATCGACGGCACCGTCGACGATGCGGACGTGCGGACGGGAGGCATCGCATGAAGTTCTCGGTGTTCACCGCGGCGACCCCGGACTGGGAGCCCGCAGAGGCGGCCCGCCGCATCGCCGCGATCGGCTACGACGGCATCGAGTGGCGCATCACCGACCAGGACGAGGCCGACCCGCCCGGATTCTGGGCCGGGAACCGCGCGACCTGGCCGCTCACCGGGCTCGAGGGGTCGGTCTCCGAGATCGCCCGCATCACCCGCGAGGCCGGGTTGGAGTTCAGCGGCATCGGCGGCTACGCGCTCGCGCCCGACCGCGACGACGTGCTGCGGACGCTCCGGGCCACCGCACAACTCGGCGCGCGTCAGGTGCGCGTGCGCATCCCCTTCAACGACACCCAGGACTATCGCACTGTGTTCGCGCAGACCAGGGACGACCTGGAGTGGGCCTCCCGCGAGGCGGGGGCACTCGGCGTGAAGGTGCTCGTCGAGCTGCACCATCAGACGATCTCGGCGTCGGCGTCGGCCGCCCTCCGTCTGGTCGACGGCATCGACCCGCGCACCATCGGTGTGATCCACGACCTGGGCAACCTCGTGATCGAAGGGCAGGAGGACACTCGCGCCGGCCTGCAGCTGCTGGGGGACTACCTCGCGCACGTGCATGTGAAGAACGCGGTCTGGCAGCGCACCGGGCAGACCGGTCTCGACGGCGACGTGCGCTGGGAGTCGGCATGGGCTCCCCTTCGCGAGGGCATCGCGAGTGTGCCGGACTACTTCCGCGCTCTCGCCGAGGTCGGCTACGACGGCTGGGTAACGCTGGAGGACTTCTCGACGGATGCTCCGCTGGAGGAGCGCCTGACCGACGACCTCGCCTTCCTCCGCGCGTCTGCCGGCGCCGCCGGCATCGGATCGTGACCGGGCCTGCGCGCACGCAGCATCCCCCGCTCCGTGCCGCTCATCTGGGTCTCGGCGCCTTCCATCGGGCTCACCAGGCCTGGTACACCCAGCACGCGAACGAGCGTGCAGCCGCAGACGACGGCTGGGGCATCGCCGCTTTCACCGGGCGCGCCCCTGAGGCCGCAGAACTGCTGTCGCGCAACGACGGCGTGTACACGGTGCTGGAGCGCTCCGCCGAGGGAGACCGGGCGACGACCGTGCAGTCGATCGTGCGGGCGGTGCCCGGATCGGATGAGCGGGCCTGGCTCGACACTCTCACTGATCCTCGGGTCGCGGTTCTGACCGTGACGGTCACCGAGGCGGGGTACTCGGCCGATTCCGGGGTTCCGCGGCGCATCGCCGAAGGTCTCGTCGCTCGGGCGGATGCCGGTGCAGGACCCATCGCGGTCGTGAGCTGCGACAACCTGCCGCAGAACGGCCGGGTGCTGAGCGACGCGGTGCGCAAGGCTGCCGGGCCCCAGGCTGCGCGAATCTCGGACATCGCGTCGTTCGTCGACACGGTGGTGGACCGGATCACCCCTGCCGTCACGCCTGCCGACATCGACGCCGTGCGGAAGCTCACCGGCCTCGACGATCCGTCCGCGGTGGTCACCGAGCCGTTCACGGAATGGATCCTCGCGGGCGAGTTCCCCGGGGGCTCTCCGGACTGGGCGCAGGCCGGCGCGCGATTCGTCGCCGACGTCGGGCCGTACGAAGCGCGCAAGCTCTATCTGCTCAACGCCGGGCACACCTTCCTCGCCGCGGCAGGGCGGTTGAGGGGCTACGGCACGATCGCAGAGGCGTTCGGCGATGCCGACCTGCGCGCCGACACCGAGGCGCTGTGGGCTGCGCAGCGCACCGCGGTCGACCTGCCGGTCGCGGAGCTCGACGGATGGCTCGACGATCTGCGCCTCCGCTTCTCGAATCCGCGCATCGCCCATCGGCTCGACCAGATCCGTCGGGACAGTCCGATCAAGGTGGCGCTGCGCCTCGTCGCTCCCCTGCGGAGACGCCGAGAGGCCGGCGATGCCGCCGACGACGCGCAGCTGCACGCCGTGGAGAGCTGGATCCGCTCCCTCGTCGAACTCGACCCGACCGACCCCGCGACGGCCGTGATCGCCCGCACCATCTCCGCCGTGCCCGCGGCTGACCGCGCACGCACCGTCATCGACCACCTCACTCCCGAAGGGACCCTCGCATGAGCATCGACAAGGCTGAAGTCATCGTCACCAGCCCCGACCGGAACTTCGTCACCCTCAAGCTCACGACGGCCGACGGCATCTCCGGCCTCGGCGACGCGACCCTCAACGGGCGTGAGCTCGCCGTCGTCGCGTACCTCACCGAGCACGTCGTGCCGCTGCTGATCGGCGCCGACGAAGACCGCATCGAAGACACCTGGCAGTTCCTCTACCGGAGCGCGTACTGGCGGAGAGGCCCCGTCACCATGGCGGCGGTCGCCGCGGTCGACATGGCGCTGTGGGACATCAAGGGCAAGAAGGCGGGGATGCCGGTGTACCAGTTGCTGGGCGGGGCATCGCGCACCGGCCTGCTCGCCTACGGTCACGCGTCGGGCAAGGAGCTGCCGGAGCTCTTCGACTCCGTGCGCGCGCACCTCGATCAGGGGTATCGGGCGATCCGCATCCAGACGGGCGTTCCCGGGCTCAAAGCCATCTACGGCATCGCCTCGCAGGCCGCCGACACCGGGGGAGGCGAAGCCCGGTACGACCACGAGCCCGCCCGCCGAGGCGCGAAGCCCGTCGAAGAGGACTGGGACACCCGTGCCTACCTGAACCACCTGCCCGGTGTCTTCGAGGCGGTGCGCAACGAGTTCGGCCCCGACATCCCGCTGCTGCACGACGGCCACCACCGGATGACGCCGATCCAGGCGGCGAAGCTCGGCAAGGCTCTCGAACCGTACGACCTGTTCTGGCTGGAGGACTGCACCCCCGCCGAGAACCAGGAGGCGCTGCGGCTGGTGCGCCAGCACACGACGACACCCCTCGCGATCGGCGAGATCTTCAACACCGTCTGGGACTTCAAGGACATCATCCGCGACCAGCTCATCGACTACGTCCGCGGCGCCGTCACGCACATGGGCGGCATCACGGCGCTGAAGAAGACGCTCGACTACGCGGCGATGTACCAGATCAAGTCCGGCATGCACGGGCCCACCGACATCTCGCCGGTCGGCATGGCGGCGGCGATGCACCTCGGCCTCGCTATCCACAACTTCGGCATCCAGGAGTACATGCAGCACGGTTCCCGCACGGATCAGGTGTTCCAGCAGTCCTTCACCTGGCGTGACGGACTCCTGCACCCCGGTGACGAGCCGGGCCTCGGCGTCGAGCTCGACGTCGACGAAGCCGGCAAGTACCCGTATGAGCGCGCCTATCTGCCGTACAACCGGCTGGCGGACGGAACGGTGCACGACTGGTGACCACCGAGCGTCGGCCGATCATCGTGATGGGGGTTTCCGGAGTCGGCAAGACCACGATCGGCCGGGACCTCGCCCGCCGGATCGGAGTCTCGTTCGTCGACGCGGATGATCTGCACGGGCCTGCGAACATCACGAAGATGGCGGCCGGAGCCCCGCTCGATGACGACGATCGGTGGCCGTGGCTCGATCGTGTGGGGGAGGCGCTCGCCGCGGACCCGGCGCTCGTCGTCGCGTGCTCGGCGTTGAAGCGCAGCTACCGTGATCGGCTTCGCGCGTCGGCGCCGACCATCGTCTTCGTGCACCTCGACGCGCCGGAGGAGCGCGTCGCAGAGCAGGCGACCGCTCGCCGAGGCCACTTCATGCCGCCCACCCTGCTCGCCTCGCAGCTGCAGACGCTGGAGCCGCTCGCGTCGGACGAGGATGGCATCGCGATCTCGGTCGATGCGGCTCATGACGTGCTCGTCGAACGCATCTGCGGTGTGCTCGCTACGGTCGCTCGTCGACCAGGGCCTGAGTCCCGATGACGATCGCGAGGGCGAGGCGCTCGGCATCCGGCGTTCCCGGCTCAGCGCTGTAGACCATGATCCGCAGGTCGTCGGCTGCGACGACCAGAGTGTCGCAGTCGAGGACGATATGGCCGATCGCCGGATGGTCGACGGTCTTGTGGCGTGAGGTGTCGTCGCGGCGCGGTATCTGTGCACCCTGCCAGAGCTCCGCGAAGCGAGGGTGGGTGCTGCGGAGGGTGCTCACCAGTTGCCGCACGCGTCGGTCGGAAGGATAGCGAGCGGCCGTGAGGCGCAGGTCGCCGACGAGACCGGCGACGAGTTCGGCCTTCTCTTCCGGTGTGTGCACGACCCGGTTGGGGGCGCCCGTCACATTGCGCCAGACCGCGTTGCGCTCGATCCCCTGCCACTCGGTGGTCGCCCCCATCAGTGCGTCGTACGGCGCGTTGGCGAGGATGAGGTTCCACATCCCGTCGTAGACGACGACGGGGTTTCCCTCGAGGCGATCCAGGAGTCGCTGCACGCTCGGTGGGATGCGCTGTGACACGACTCCGACCCCGGGGGCCGTCTGCCCTGCGAGTCGGAACAGCAGCTCCCGCTCGGGGTCGGAGAGGCGAAGGCCGCGCGCGAGCGCCTCGAGCACCTGCACGGAGGGCGACGACGCCCGACCCTGTTCGAGACGCGTGAGGTAGTCCACCGAGATGCCTGCCAACGAGGCGAGCTCCTCGCGCCGCAGGCCGGTGGCGCGGCGCCGCCCGCCCGCCACGACGCCGGCGGCTGCGGGATCGATGCGGTCGCGCCACTGGCGCAGCGTCTGGGCCAACTCGTTCTCTTCCACGCTTCCATGATGCCTCCGGGGCTTCGTCTTGTCCTGGTACCGCGAGTCCCAGGACAAGACGGCTACTGGTTGCAGACGAAGCGCGGGTGGATGCTCGAGTCATGACAACGACACTCATCACCGGCCCCACCGGCGGCCTCGGTCGCTCCACCGTGCTCTCGATCGCTCGTCGTCCCGCGGCGGACCGCCCCGACCTGGTGCTCGTGGGTCGCGCCGGTGCCCGGCTCGAAGAGATCGCCGCCGACGCACGGGCACTGGGCGCGACGGTGCACACGGTCGGCGCCGACTTCTCGTCGCTCGCCGACGTGAGGGCAGCCGCAGCGCAGGTCACCGAGCTGATCGCCTCGGGAGCGGTCGCCCCTCTCCGCACGCTGATCGCGAACGCCGGAATCTCGCCGACGGACACACGTCGAGCATCCGTCGACGGGTACGAGATGACCTTCGCCGTCAACTACCTCGCTCATGCGCAGCTCATCGCGGATCTGATCGCCGGGATGGTCTCGCCGGCCCGCATCGTGCTGCTCGGATCGAACACCTACTACCTGAACACCCCGCGTCGTATCCTCGGTGTCGCCGAAGCCGTCTGGCGCGACCCGCAGGAACTCGCCACCCCGGCGCCGGCGCACGAGGAGCCGACCACCCGCGCAGCCGGTGTCGCCTACTCGAACTCGAAGCTCGCTCTCATCTACTACGCGCACGAGCTGCAACGGCACGCTCCGGTCGGCGTCGATGTCGTGGTGTTCGAACCGGGTTTCATGCCCGGAACCGGACTCTCCCGTGAGCACGGAGCAGGGATGCAGCGCATCGGACGGGTGATCGAGAAGATCCCCGGCATCTCATCGCCCGCCGCGTCGGGTCCGATGCTCGCGTCCGTCGCACTCGATGCCCGGTGGTCGCACCTCACGGCCGGAGCCTTCGTGGTCAAGAACACGGAACGCGAGGTCGAGCCGTTCGCGAACGACCGCGCGCGCGAGGCGCGGCTCTGGGAAGCGACGCACGACATGCTCGCGGCGTCAGCCTCAGGTCAGGTGGCGGGTGATCAGCGGCCTGCGTGAACGGGGCATCCGGCTCGGGGCACACCAGTGCGGTGGCTCGTGCGGGGCGCCATCGCGCTGCGCCCCGCACGGAGTCGGCTACGGGCGCGGCGGGTTGAGCGGCAGCCACTCCTCGAGGCTCGTCTCGAAGATGTGAGCGCCGTCGACCGGAATGAGGGTGCGCTCCTCGATCTGTGCGCCGTAGTAGGGGGCGCTGTCGTCGCGGACGACCGTGCGCGGGTCGCCGCGGAACGCCAGCGACCGCCGGGCGAACTCGTCCATTCCGAACGCCTCAGGACCCGCGATCTCGAAGTCACCGGCCGGACTCCCCGCGGCGGCGCGCGCCACAGCCGTCGCGACATCCTCCGCCGCGATGGGCTGGATGAGCGCCCCGGGAAGGGTGACCGTGTCACCCTCGGCCGAGATGTCGGCGATGCTTCCGACGAACTCGAAGAACTGCGTGGCGTGCACGAGGGAATAGGGGATGCCTGACTCGCGGATCAGACGCTCTTGTGCGACCTTCGCCGCGAAGTAGGGGATGTTCTGCGGTCGATCCGTACCCACGATGGTGAGGGCGACGTGATGGGTCACTCCGGCCTCCGCCTCGGCCTTCAGCAGATTGCGGGTGGATGTGGTGAAGAACTCGAGCACGTCCGCCGGTGCGAACGATGGCGAGTTGGACACGTCGACGACCGTGTCCGCGCCCACGAGTGCCTCGGCGAGTCCCTCGCCCGTGACGGAGTTCACGCCGGTGTTGGGTGATGCCGCAAAAGCGTCGTGCCCGTGCTGCGTGAGCTTTGCGACGACCTTCGAACCGATGAGGCCCGTGCCTCCGATGACGACGATCTTTGCCATGTCCAACCCTTTCCCTGGAAGCTGCGCCGGTGCGGCGCTCACAGGTATGACCGCAGCGGCGGCCCGGATGTGACAATGGCCCGGACCTGAGGCTCGGACGTGACAGGGTCATCATCTCGTCACGGATCGACGTGCTGCGCGGTCTGAGCTGCTGAGGTCAGGCGCTACGTTGGCCACGAGCGGGAGAAGGGTCGTACGCGTGAGTGTCACGAACGAGGACGGCAGGCCGAGTGGCGACCTGGACGACGCGGTGGAGATCTTCCGTGCCCAGCGGCGGCGGCTGTTCGGGATCGCTTATCGCATGCTGGGTACCGTGGCCGATGCCGAGGACATCGTTCAAGACACCTGGATCCGCTGGCAGAACACGGATCGGGCGCAGGTCGCCGAGCCGGCCGCGTTCCTGGCGACGATCGCGACGAGGCTATCGATCAACGTGCTGCAGTCGGCTCGTGTGCGACGTGAGACCTACGTCGGCCCCTGGCTGCCCGAGCCGGTGAACACAGAAGACGACCCTGCGCTCGGAGCCGAGCGCGCCGAGGCTCTGCAGTTCGCGATCCTGCTGACGCTCGAGAAGTTGACCCCGACCGAGCGTGCCGCGTACATCCTGCGAGAGGCCTTCGACTACCCGTATCCACGCATCGCCGCAGTGATCTCGTCGAGTGTCGTGAGCGCGAGGCAGCTCGTGAGTCGAGCGCGGGCGCACCTCGTGTCGGAGCGGCAGGCGAGCGTCGATTCTTCAGATCGGCGGCGACTCCTCGAGGCATTCCTGGTCGCCGCGCAGAAGGGTGATGCCCAGGAGCTCGAGAAGCTCTTCGCTGCGGATGTCGTCAGCTACACCGACGGCAACGGGGTCAAGCTCGCTGCTCGCATACCCATGAGGGGTCGAGGGCGGGTGGCGAAGTTCGTCGCGGCGTTCGCACATCACTTCTGGGCCGGGAAGTCGATCGAATGGGTCCGTGTGAACGGGCAACCGGCGGCAACGCTCACCGAGCGCGGCGAGGTCACCACCATGATCACGATCACGACGTCGAGCGAGGGCATCAGCCAGCTCCTCTGGGTGATGAGCCCGGACAAGCTCGGTCACGTCGCCGCGGTCGGAGCATGACAGTGGCACCGGAGCCGGACCGGTGGGGGCGGCGCGTCGACGGCACGTCCGACCGAAGCGTGATCGAACGGCTCGCCCGCGCGATGAGGCGGGCCGACGAGAACGCGATCCGCGATCAGCTCGAACCGGACGTCGTCCTGATCGTCGACGACGGTGGTCTCGTCGAGGCGATGGACGCGGCGTTCGGCACGGGCGAGGGCGGGCGCGACCGCACGGCGGCTGTCCTCGCATCCCTCTTCTCGACTGCGACATCGCTGCGCACGGCGTCCATCAACGGCGCGATGGGTGTCGTGTTCTCTCGAGAGGGCAGGGTCTGCGCGGCCGTGGTCGCGCAGGTGCGTGCCGATCTGCTCTCGCACATCTGGGTCGTGCGCAATCCTGAGAAGCTCCGGCACTGGAACCGTCGCTGATCACTGGTGCCCGGCTCAGGGGATGGGCACCGCCCGATCGGCGCCGAGTCGCTTCATCACCATGGTCGAGGTGAGCCGCTGCACTCCGGGCAGGGTTCCGAGCGTGTTGTCGTAGAGCTCCTGATAGGCGCTCATGTCGCGCGTGAGGATTCGCAGCATGTAGTCGGGGTCGCCGAACAGTCGCTGCGCCTCGACGACCGCGGGGATGGAGACGACGGCCTCCTCGAACGCCACGATCGTGTCCTTGTCGGTGCGCCCGATCGTCACGAAGACGATGGCTTCGAAGGTGAGGCCGACGGCCGCCGGGGCGACGACGGCCCGGTAGCGCTCGATCGCTCCGGACTGCTCCAGTTCTTTGAGCCGGCGATGGCAGGCGGAGAGGCTCAGCCCGACCTGCGCGGCGAGATTCGTCGCGCTCATCCGGCCGTCGTCCTGCAGTAGCGAGAGAATCTCCCGGTCAAGTGCGTCCATGTCGACAATTCTTGCAGGCGTGACCGGGAAGTGCCCGAAGAATCGGAGCACCTTTCGCGGGATTCTTCGTAGTCTCTTCCTCGGATTGAGGAGAATCGATGGATATCGCGCTGGTCATGCAGTTCTGGGTGGTCGCCGTCATGCTCGCATTGACGCCGGGCGCCGACTGGGCGTACGCGATCTCCGCCGGCCTGCGCGCGCGCTCGATCGCGCCCTCGATCCTCGGGATGATCGCCGGGTACACCGTCGTGATCGTCGCGGTCGCGCTCGGTCTCGGAGCGCTGGTCACCGCGTACCCGGTCACCCTGACGACCCTGACGGTCGTCGGCGCGCTCTACCTGATCTACCTCGGCGCGACGACGCTCGCCAGCCGTCCGGCGCCGATCACCGAGAGCGGCGAGCCGCTCGCCACGGGCGGGTGGGCGCAGTTCCTACGCGGCTCCGGCGTGAGCGGCATCAACCCGAAGGGGCTCCTGCTCCTGCTCGCCCTCCTGCCGCAGTTCACGAGCCCGGACGGCTGGCCGTCGACGACGCAGATGCTCGCTCTCGGCGGGCTGCACCTGCTCAACATCGCGATCGTCTACACGACCGTCGGGCTGCTCGCGCGTCGGCTGCTGCGCACCAGGCCCCGCGCCGGCTCGATCGTCACCCGGATCGCCGGCATCGCCATGACGGTGATCGGCGTCGGCATCCTGATCGAGCAGATCATCGAGCGGCTGTGATCCACCCATAACCCCGGTCGAAACCCGGGCCGGGCCACGCTTGTTCGAGGTAGCGTCGAAGAGCGGTTTCGTTCGGCGGGAGATGAGGACTTCGTGACTTCCATGGTGCGTACGACCACTGCCCTCCGCCTGCTGCTGCCGGCCTTCCTGCTCGGTGCGATCATCGCGATCTCGTTCCTCGAGGCGCCGCTGAAGTTCCTCGCCCCGGGCGTCACCATTCCGATCGGACTCGGTATCGGGCGGCTCGTCTTCACGGCATTGAATGTGCTCGTCGGGGTCGTTCTGCTCGTGCTCACCGTCGTCACCGTGCGGGCGAGGGCGGGCCGTGCGGCACTGGGCATCCTCGGTGCGATCTGGGTCGTGTACCTCGTCGAGGTCGCGGTCATCCGTCCGGTGCTCAACCAGCGCAGCGACTTGGTGATCGCAGGGGCCGAAACCCCGGGGACGAACTGGGCGCACTATGCCTACATCGCCGCAGAAGTGGTCATCGTCGGGCTGCTGGTCGCGCTGACCGTGGTCACGTTGCGGTCGGTGCTCGCCCCGTACGAACCGCGGAAACCCGCGGGTGAAGGGGCGTCCTGACGCTCAGGTCGCCGATGCCGTGAGCTGATCCCGCAGGTTGAACACCTCGGTGAGGGGCGTCGCAGCCTGATCGGCACGGCCTTCGAGGCCGACGAAGAACTCCGACATCGATGCCTCCCATCGGGCAGCGACGGGGGAGGCTGCGAGGTACGCGCGGGCGGCCTCGTCGTCATCGGTCTCGTAGTACCCGAACAGGCGGCCCTCTTCGCCGAGGAAGATCGAGTAGTCGCGGCGCCCCGATGCGGCGATCTCCGCGAGCATCTCCGGCCACACCGGGCTGTGACGCGCGATGTACTCGGCGATCATGCCGGGGGCGATCTGCAGCTGGAAGGCGACGCGCTCGGTCATCCTTCTTCCTTCATGGTCGAGATGGATGAAACGATTCAGACGCTAACGCAGATCGCCGCGTGGCGTCAAGGAACGCGGGCGAGTGCTGCGGACGAGGTCGCGGTCGAGCGGCGCACGACGAGTTCGGGCTGGAACACCGTCTGGCGCGGGATGAGCTCCGGGTCGTCGCACTCCTCGAGCAGTACCCGAAGCGCGGTGCGGCCGATCATGCCGCTGGGCTGGCGGATCGAGGTGATCGGCACAGCTGCTGCTGCGGCGAAGGAGATGTCGTCGAAGCCGATGAGTGCGATCTCGTCCGGCACGAGCGTGCGTCCACCGACGGTCAGAGACTGCAGAAGCCCGAGTGCCATGAGGTCGTTCGCAGCGAACATCGCATCGGGCCACTCTCGGGATGGGCGGCTCAGGATGCGCGCGCCGGCGGCCACGCCCGCCTCGACCGTCATGGCGTCGGTGGCGATCACCTCGATCTCGACCGGGGTGAGCGCATTGTCTGCGGCGACGCGCGCCCCCGCCAGCCGATCGGTCACCTGGCGCATGTCCATCGGGCCTCCGATGAATGCGATGCGCCGGCGTCCCGTGGCGATGAGATGCTCCACAGCCATGCGGCCGCCGGCGACCGAGTCGACGGACACAGAGCTGAACCTGCTGTTGCCGCCGAAGCGGTCGACGAGAACCGCGCGGATGCCGCGCGAGCGCAGGCGTTCGAGCCGCGGATGGATGTCGCCATAGGGCGAGATGAGCACGCCGCGCACCTGCTGCTCCTCGAAGAGGTCGAGATACATGCGCTCGCGGTCGGAGTCCTCGTCGGTGTTGCCGTAGAGGACCGCGATGTTGTGGCGGGAGGCCTCGTCTTCGGCGCCGCGCACCACGTCGTTGAAGAACGGGTTCTGGCCGTTGAGGATGACGAATCCGACGGTTGTGCTGACCCCGGCGCGGAGCTTGCGAGCCGCGTCGTTGCGCACGTATCCGAGCTCCTCGATCGCTTTCAGCACGCGATCGGCGGAATCGGGCGACACGGTCTCCGGGCGGTTGAGCACGTTCGACACTGTGCCGACCGAGACGCGGGCCACCTGGGCCACGTCTCTGATACTCACCACCATGGGCGCTCCTTCATTGGCATGGCGTCGACTCATGGTCGGACTGTGACGCATGTGGCCGGACTGTGACTTGACCGGCGAGGATTTCGATGCCTACAGTATCCCTGAATCGAAAATGAATCGATTCATCCCGATATCAACCTCGATGAGGAGGCACCCGTGCCCAGCGATGCCGCACCCGTGGTCCTCGAGCTCTCCAAGGTCGTGAAATCGTTCGGCGCAGTGGTGGCACTGCGCTCGGGCAGTCTGCGTCTGTCGGCCGGTTCGATTCACGCGCTGATCGGCGAGAACGGCGCCGGAAAGTCGACGCTCGTCAAGATCGTCGCCGGTCTGTACCGCCGCGACGGAGGCACGTTCCAGCTCGACGGTGAAGACGTCGACTTCGTGTCGACCGCACAGTCCAAGGCCGCAGGAATCGCCGTGATCTACCAAGAGCCGACGCTGTTCCCCGACCTGACGGTCACCGAGAACATCTTCATGGGCCGACAGCCGGTGGGACGCTTCGGCCGGATCGACCGCAAGGCCATGCGGCACGAGGTCGAGCGACTGTTCACCCGGCTCGGAGTGACGATCGACCCCGACCGCCCAGCAGAAGGCCTCTCGATCGCCGACCAGCAGGTCATCGAGATCGCCAAGGCCGTCTCGCTCGACGCCAAGGTGCTGATCATGGACGAGCCCACCGCCGCCCTGTCGGGTGTCGAGGTGGAACGCCTCTTCGTCATCGCCCGCAGCCTGCGCGACGAAGGGCGAGGCCTGATCTTCATCTCGCACCGCTTCGACGAGGTCTTCGCGCTGTGCGACACGGTGACCGTCATGCGCGACGGCGCCTACATCGCGACGACGCCCATCGCCGAGACCACGCCGGCGGAGCTCGTGCGCCAGATGGTCGGCCGAGACGTCACCGAGCTCTTCCCCAAGCTGGAATCGACGATCGGCGAGCCGTTGCTCGAGGTCGAGAACCTCACCAGCCCCGGCATCTTCCACGACATCTCCTTCACGGTGCGGGCGGGGGAGATCGTCGGACTCGCAGGCCTCGTGGGCGCCGGCCGCAGCGAAGTCGCGCGCGCCGTCTTCGGTGTCGACGACTACCGCGAAGGCACGGTCACGATGAAAGGTCGACGGATCGCGAGGTCGCGCCCGACCGAGGCGATGCGCGCCGGGCTCGCCCTCGTCCCCGAAGATCGCCGCAAGCAGGGTCTCGTGATCGACGCCGGCGTCGGGCGCAACATCACCACCGCCATCCGCCGCCGCCTCTCGCGGTTCGGGCTCATCACGACCGGTGTCGAGAACCGTGCGGCGCGGGAGTGGGCGAGCCGGCTCGAGGTGAAGGCTCATGCACTCGACACGGTCGCTGCCACCCTCTCCGGCGGCAACCAGCAGAAGGTCGTTCTCGCGAAGTGGCTGGCCACCCAGCCGGACGTGCTCATCATCGACGAGCCCACCCGGGGAATCGACGTCGGCACGAAGTCGGAGGTTCATCGCCTGCTCTCGCAGCTCGCCGTCGAGGGCAAGGGGATCCTCATGATCTCCTCCGAGCTCCCGGAGGTGCTGGGGATGGCCGACCGGGTGCTCGTCATGCGCGAAGGGCGGATCACCGCCGAGCTCGACCGCGCGGAAGCCACCTCGGAGAACGTCATGTTCGCCGCCACGCACGCCTCGCCGCGCACCACCATCGACGCGGGAGAGAACTCGTGACCATGACCAGCACCACCCGCATCCCGGTGTCGGGGCTCACCAAGCACATCGGCGCGCTGGGCAAGGCGCGTGAGGTCGGCATCCTGATCGCCCTCGCGCTCGTGGTCACCGCTGCCACGGCGAAGAACCCGGCCTTCCTGTTCAGCGCCGACGGCTGGCGCGACCTGCTGTTGACGCCGTCGATCCTGGTACTCGTCGCGATCGGCCAGGCGTTCGTGATCATCACGCGCAACGTCGATCTCTCGGTCGGTTCGGTGATGGGGCTCTCGGCCTACCTGACGGGGCGGATGTTCATCGACTTCCCCGGCATCCCGATCCCGGTCGTGGTGGTCTGCGCCGTGCTGTTCGGCGCCGCCCTCGGCCTGATCAACGGCGCTCTGGTGGCGTTCGCCCGAGTGCCCGCGATGGTGATCACGCTCGGAACGCTATATGCCTACCGCGGCATCAATGTCATCTGGGCAGGTTCCACCCGCGTCAACGCCTCGGACATGCCGAAGGACTTCCTCGCGATCGGCACGGGGCAGATCCTCACCATCCCGATCCTCGCGATCGTCGCCCTCGTGGTTCTCGCCGCCGCTGCCTGGTACATGCGCAACACGCGGGGCGGACGCGAGTACTACGCGATCGGCTCCGACCCCGCTGCAGCAGAGCTGTACGGTCTGCGCGTCACCCGCCGCGTGCTCACCGCGTTCCTCCTCTCCGGAGCTCTCGCAGGTCTCGCCGGGGTGTTCTACGCCGCCCGCTACGGCTCGGTGAGTTCGCAGGCCGGTGCCGGGTGGGAACTGGACGCCGTGGGCGCCGCGGTCATCGGCGGCATCGCCATCACCGGCGGCGTCGGCACGGTCTGGGGCGCGGCGATCGGAGCGATGCTCCTGATGACCATCAACCGCGCACTCCCGATCCTCGGCATCCCGGACTTCTGGCAGCGCGCCGTCGTCGGCGTGCTCATCATCGGCGCGATCGTGCTGGACCGCTGGCTCGCCGTACGGCAGAGACGGCGACTCATCGAAGCGAGGGACGAGTCATGACCACGGCAACCGCCACCACGAGCAGCAATCGCGTCACGCGCGACTTCGAGAAGCCCCTGTGGCGTCGGATCCTCGTGAGCCGCGAGACCGGGGTCGTTGCCCTGCTCCTCGTCGTCGTCATCTACTCGATGGTCGCCGTCCGCGGATTCGGGCAGCCGATCACCGTGAACTACCTGCTGCTGGATGTCGCGCCCATCCTGCTCATCGCGCTCCCGATGACACTGATCATGATCACCGGCGAGATCGACCTGTCGGTCGGGAGCATGGTGGGTCTGGCGAGCGTCGTCACCGGCGCGGGGGTCAACGCAGGGCTCCCGTTCGAGGTCGCGGCGGTGCTCGCACTGCTGGTCGGCGCGGTCGGAGGCGCCTTCAACGGATTCCTCGTCACCGTCGTCGGGCTTCCCTCCCTCGCCGTCACGATCGGCACACTCGCGCTGTTCCGCGGGCTCGCCGTCGGGCTGCTCGGCACCACCGCCGTCACGGACTTCCCGGAGGCGTGGAGCGCGCTCGCCAAGGCGAAGATCTCCGGCACGACGATCCCGTACATCATGGTGCCGTTCCTGATCCTGCTCGTGATCTTCGTGATCGTGCTGCAGTTCACCCCGTTCGGTCGCGGCATCTACGCGATCGGCATGTCGAAGGAAGCCGCCCGGTTCTCGGGAGTGCACGTCGAACGGACCAAGTTCCTCCTCTTCGTGCTCGCGGGCCTTGTCTCGGCGTTCGCCGGCATCTACTACACCCTGCGCTTCGGCAGTGCCCGCGGCGACAACGCCACAGGGCTCGAGCTGCAGGTGATCGCCGCCGTCGTCCTCGGCGGAGTGTCGGTCTTCGGTGGCCGGGGGCAGCTCTACGGCGTCGTCGCCGCAGTGCTGCTGATCGGGGTGCTCTCCAGCGCCCTTCGCCTCGCGAACGTCACATCCGACGTCATCAACGTCATCACCGGGGTGCTCCTGGTGCTGTCGGTCGTCGGAGCGAGCGCGCTCACCTGGCTCCAGAGGCGTAGACAGCGTCCGAGTCGTCCCCCGCGAACCGCAGCGTCCGCAGCGTCGTGACGATGCTGCGTCCTTCGGCCGAGACATCCGCCTCGGTCGCCCGCACGAAAGGAAGAAAACAATGATGTTTGCACGTAAGCGCACAGCGGCCCTGGCCGCCGTCGCGGTGGCCACGGCCCTCGTCCTCACCGGCTGTGCCGACACCGGTGGCTCGGGTGGCGGCTCGACCGAGGGGTCGGGCGGCAGCGACAACCTGGCGATCACGTTCCTGCCCAAGAGCCTCGGCAACCCGTACTTCGACACGTCTAGCAAGGGCGGCGAGGCCGCAGTCGAGGAGATCGGCGGCACGTTCGCCGAGGTCGGCCCCGCGGAGTCGGGCCCTGACGCGCAGGTGAGCTACATCAACACCGCCACCCAGCAGGGCGTGGGCGCACTCGTCGTCTCGGCGAACGACCCGAAGGCGATCTGCGATGCCCTCGATGAGGCACGCAGCGCCGGCGTCAAGGTCGTCACGTTCGACTCCGACACCAACCCCGAGTGCCGTGACCTGTTCATCAACCAGGCCACCGCCGACGGCATCGCGAAGGTGCAGGTCGATCTCATCGCCGAGCAGATCGGGGATGCCGGGGAGATCGCGATCGTCTCCTCGACCGCGAACGCGACGAACCAGAACGCCTGGATCGACAAGATGAAGGAGATGCTCGCCGCCGACCACCCGAACATCCAGCTGGTGGATGTCGTGTACGGCGACGACGACGAGCAGATCTCGTTCGACAAGACCGCAGCGCTGCTGCAGTCGCACCCGAACCTGAAGGGCATCGTCTCGCCCACCACGATCGGCATCTCGGCCGCTGCGCGCTACCTCTCCACCTCCGACTACAAGGGCAAGGTGGCACTGACCGGCCTCGGCACCCCGAACCAGATGCGCGAGTACGTCGAAGACGGCACCGTGACCGCGTTCGCACTGTGGAACCCGGAAGACCTGGGCTACCTGTCGGCATTCGCCGCAGCCGCGCTCATCAAGGGTGACATCACCGGCAAGGAAGGCGACAAGTTCGACGCTGGCGACCTCGGCGAGTACACCGTGGGCAAGGACTCGACCGTGCTGCTGGGCGATCCGTACGTGTTCGACAAGGACAACATCGGCGACTTCGACTTCTGAGTCGCATCGACAGAAGGGCCCGGCCGGATCGTTCCGGTCGGGCCCTTCCGTGTGCCTGGGGTCAGTCGACGGTGGCGAGGCCGGCGATCTAGGAGACCAGTTGGTCGCGGAGGCCTTCGGCCGCATCGACGTCGAGCCGGCGCGGGTCGGGGCCGAACACCCCGTGCAGAGGATGATCGGCCCGGTGGCGGTCCTGCCCGAAAGGGTCTTCCCCTGCAGGTGCGGGGAACGCCTCGGGGTCGGGGAGCGCCTCGACGTGCACGAGCTCGGGCGTCAGTGCGTGGAGCAGCAGTGACTCGAAGCGGCCGGCGTGGTCGGGCGCGACCGGCGGTTCCGGCGCCTGTCCGAGGGTACGGGCCACGGCGCGCAGTGGCGCATCCGTGGCGTTCCACCGGTCGGCGACGCGTGTGATGAGGTCGCGTTGCTCGTCGGCGAAGTGGCCGCTGAGCAGGACAGCGCGCTGCACGCCGAAGTCGGAGAGGCGGGTCAGGGTCTCGCTCAGCAGCGTCTCGATAGCAGCGGGCGAGTCGCTCATGATGGTCCATGGGTAGCGACTGTGCTCGCCCCCGACCGCGTGGTGCACGACCGGGAGCACGATGCCTCCGCCGACCTCGGCGGCCCGAAGGCACAGCCCGTAGGCGGTCAGGGCGTCGAGGCCGATCGGCAGATGCGGGCCGTGGAACTCGAGCGAGCCGAGAGGCAGGTAGACGACGGATGTCACGGCGAGACGCGCTTCGATCTCCTGCGGGCTCAGCCGGTCGGCGGCGACGGCGGTGATGCTCATACGTAGAAGTTCCTCTCCCATTCGAAGCCCGCGAGGCGTTCGCGGAGGCCGTCGGCCAGACCTCGCCCGTCGGCGAACGACACGTTGCGCGCGATGCGCTTCTGAGAGGTCATCCCGACGATCGCTGTCGACACCTCCGGGCGATCGAGCACGAAGCGGACGGCGGCCTCATCGAGACCGTCGTAGAACGGCGCGGTGACCTTCTTCATCGCGTCGATGCGCTCCAGCGTCGCGGCGAACCGTTCGTCACGGAACATCGTCTTGAGGACCGAGTCGTCGGCCCATCGGTCGTAGGAATCGGGGGTCCAGGCGCCGCTGAGCGAACCGGAGTCGAGCACCACCCTGGCGATGATCGCGGTCTGCGAGGCGGCGGCCGCGGGGAAGAGCTCCTGCTCCGGCTTCTGCTCGAAGACGTTGTGGATGACCTGGATCGAATCGACCAGCCCGGATTCGGCCAGGGCCACGCCCTCGTCGGCGCGGTAGTCGCGCAGCGAGACGCCGATACGGTCGACCTTGCCCTCGGCGTGAAGCTCGTGCAGCGTGTCGAGCCAGCCACGGTCGCGCATCCCGCCCGGCATCCAGCAGTGCAGCTGCAGCAGGTCGATCCGGTCGACTCCGAGGCGTCGCAGCGACTGCTCCGCCTGCGCGCGGATGTACTCCCGCGGGTAGGCGGCAGCGATGTCGGGGTCGTCGACGGAGGGATGGGGCCACGTCGTCGGCTGCACCTTCGTGGCGACGTACACCCGTTCTCCCTTCCACTCACGCAGCGAGCGGCCGACGACCTCCTCGCTGTGCCCCGAGCCGTACATCTCAGCGGTGTCGACGAAGTTGATGCCCTGCTCGTAGGCGTCGATGAGCGTGCGCACCGAGGCGTCGTCATCGACGGGCCCCCACTGTCCGCCCAGCTGCCAGGCGCCGAACGATACTTCGCTGATGTTCCAACCTGTGCGTCCGAAAGGTCGACGGTTCGTGGCCATGTGCGGATGCGCTCCTTCACGCTCGGGCGCAGAGACTGCGCGACTCTCTGTCCAAAGTACGGAGGACGAGCGTGGCGCAGAGGTCGCCGAAGCGCCGAAAACATGGACTGGACGAGCAGTCGCCGTCCAGCAGCCGAGCGAGATCAGGGACGCAGGGTCGCCTGCGCGAAGCGGCTGGGTGGCACGCCGTATGCCGTGCGGAACGCCCGCGAGAAGTAGAGCGGGTCGGGATAGCCGACGAGCTGGGCGACCTCGCCGACGCGCAGGCCCGTGCTGCGCAGCAGGCTCGCCGCCTCGCGCAACCGCGTGTGCCGGATCCACGACTGCATGGACTCGCCGGTGTGCCGCGTGAACAGCCGCTGCGCCGTGGTCTCGCTGCAGCGGGCGGCTTCGGCGACCCTGGCGACAGTCAGCGGATCGGCGATGTGGTGGCGGATGAACGTCATCATCAGCTCGAGCGCTCCCGGCAGGTTCGTCTGCTGCGAGTGCGCATCGGCCCAGGAGGTGTTCTCCAGCAGGATCAGCCGACCCAGTGCGCGGAAGTACTCCTCGTCGAAAGCCCCCTCGCCCAGACGCTCGATCGCGATCGTGCCGAACTCCGTGATGCGCCGCGCCGCGCCGTTCTGCATGGTCGAGAGTCCTGCCCGGAACGCCGACGGGTCGCCGCTGCGGGCGCCGTCGTGCAGCAGCGGGTCGCCGGGCAGATGCGCGACTCGAGGAACGACCGGTGCCGAGCGGTCGTACCGGGGCACGATGTGCAGCGTGCCGACGTGGAACGGGCCGCGACGCTGCGCGCGATACTCGACGTGATGCCGCCACGGCAGCCGGATCACGTGCTGAGCGTCGACCGCGAAGCGCTGACCGTCGGCACGGATCTCACCCGCTCCGCTGATGATCCAGATGAACGACATGCTCATCACGTGCGGGTTCACGATGCGCTCGCCGGAGGTGAACCGATACCAGTTCGCTCCTACGACGACCGGGTCTTCAGCGGAGTCCATCGCTGCCCTCCCTGATCGTCGTCGGCGTCGTGCCCGGCACGGCATCCCGGCGGTGGGTGCCGCTGTGTCGATGATGGCAGTCCGCGCGGCGTCGCGGCGAGCATGTTCCGCCGACTACCCGCGACCGTCGAGTCGCACGCTCACGGTTCCGGCCTCGTAGACCGCGACCGGATGCGCGAACGGCTGCGGCGTGAGCTGCTCGGCCTCTTCGAGCGTGAGGTCGGGAAAGCTCTCCAGCAGTGCGGTGATCGCCTCGCGGATCTCGACTCGGGCCACCTGCTGACCGATGCAGCCGTGGATGCCGTAGCCGAAGCCGAGATGCCCGAACGCGTCGCGCGTGACGTCGAACTCCTCCGGGCGCTCCCACCGAGCGGTGTCGCGGTTGGCGGCGACCGGGGACACCGCGACCGACGTGCCGGCGGGAACCGGGATCCCCTCGATCACGACGTCTTCCGTCGCGGTGCGGGCGAAGAGCGTCACGAACATCGCCCCGACGCGCATGAATTCCTCGACCGCGGCACGGATCTTCGAGGGGTCGTCGCGAAGCACGGACAACTGTTCGGGGTCGGTGAGCAGCGCGACGGATGCGGTGGCGATGAGGTACGCGACCGAATCGCGCCCGGCGCCCATCAGCAGTCGGAGCAGACCCTCGATCTCGACCCGGTCGAGGTCGGTGTTGCCCAGGAGGTCCGTGATGACGTCCCCACCAGGGGTGTCGCGGCGTTCCTCGAGCAGCGCTCGGATGAAGTCGTACTTCTGCTGCGCGGTCGACTCCTCGACGAACAGCTCGACGAATCGTGGGTAGTGGTGGTCGGGGATGCCGATCACGTGGCAGTGCGTGCGCGCCGAGATGGGCTGCGCGTAGTCGCGCCACAGGTCGACGACCGGTCCCTTCGCCTTCAACTGCTCGATCTGCTCGGCGATCATCGAGCGGATCCACGGTTCACGTCCGCGTGCCTGGCGCACCGAGAAGCGTCCGGTGACGGCACGGCGCAGCTTCGAATGCTCATCGCCGTCGAGGTTCAGCAGATTGAGCTCGTCGGAGCGCTGACCGGATTCGTCGAGCTCGCCGGCGGCTTCCAGCGGCACCGCCGCGCTCTCCGCATCGCCGCCGTGCGCCGAGCCGCCGGGGCCGACGGGCATCCGGCCAGGGCGCATGCTGAACCGAGGGTCCTGCAGCACGCTGATCGCGGCCTCGTAGTGGGTCGCGACGAGGCCTTCGTGCCCGTCTTGGAAGTCGAGCGCGACGAGAGCACCCTGTTCGCGCCATTCGGCGAGCTGCGGCGAGGGTGAGAGCGGAGTCCCGTCGCCGGGGAGCGAGCGGGCGTGGAACGGGCACTGGGCGGGGATCGTCATCGACCGTCTCCTTCAGGGTTGCGAGATGAGGGTGGGGAGGGAGTCGAGAACCGCGGTGCGGGCCGTGCGGAACTCGCGCGGGGAGGCGTTCCAGCCGACCACCCCGTGCACGCGGCCTCGATCGTCGCGGCTGCCGTACACGGTGCCGCGCGCACCGGCATCCACTGCCAGTTCGACGAACGGATGCCGGGGATCGAACCAGCCGTAGGCGTGGATGCGGGTGTGGTGGATCTCGGACCAGAACAGCGGAACGGGGCGCGTGGCCGGTGTGCCGTGGGCGAGGCGCATCGCGACGGCGATCGCCTGCTCGATCGCGTTGCTCTGATGCTCGACCCGTACGTGGCGGCCGGTCTCGGGATCGGCCCATGCGGCGACATCGCCGACCGCAGAGACACCGGGCGCGGCGATGCCGTCGCTGTCGCAGACGATCCCGTCGGGGGAGGAGAGTCCGGACGAGGCGAGCCATCCGGTGCGGGGTTCGCCGCCGATCATGGCGACGGCGAGATCGACGCGGTGCACGGTGCCGTCGCCGAGCGTGATCTCGGTGCCCCCGGTCGGCAGCTGCGCGGCGGCGGCGATGTCGGCGTCCAGGGCGAGTTCGACACCGTTCTCCTCGTGGAGGCGGGCGAGATCCTTCGTGAGGAGAGTGCCGACGCCCCCGAACCCGAGCGTGCCCGAGCGGCCGACCAGTAGCGTCTCGGCATCGTGCGCACGGGCGGCGCTCGCGATCTCCGATCCGAGGATGCCGGTGCCGACGACCGCGATGCGTGCGGCGGCGCGCACGCGATCGCGCAGGTGCAGCGCGTCATCCATCGTCCGCAGGGTAGGGGCCCACGGCAGGAGAGGATGGGGGCGCGGCTCTGAGCCCGTCGCGATGACGAGCTCGTCGAACGAGACGGCGCCCTGGGTGGTCCGCACGGTACGCGCATCGAGGTCGAGCGCGGTCGCTGTGCATCCGGTCCGCACCTGGACCTCGAGGTCGTCGAGCTCCGCTGCCGTGCGGATCGCCGCCTGCTCCGGTTCCCAGTCGCCCAGCAGAATCTGCTTCGACAGTGGTGGCCGGGTGTACGGGAGGTGCGGTTCGTCGCCCAGAACGAGGATCTCGCCGTCGAAGCCCTCTTGGCGCAGCGTCTCCGCCACGGTCAATCCGCCGAT
This sequence comes from Microbacterium sp., assembly GCA_050701935.1. Lineage (GTDB taxonomy): Bacteria > Actinomycetota > Actinomycetes > Actinomycetales > Microbacteriaceae > Microbacterium. The sequence goes on along the minus strand of JBOGEI010000005.1, from coordinate 756 downwards.
CGACGCCCCGACGACGACGACCTTCGAAGGGGTCATCGCGAGGCTACGGTGATCGCGCGGGCTGGGCACAGGCGGGCGGCTCGCACCGCGGCGTCGAGCTGGCCGCCCTCGGGATCGGCATCGAGGAGCACGACGATGCCGTCGTCATCCTGATCGAACACGTCGGGTGCGACCAGGGCGCACTGACCGGCACCGACGCAGGCGTCTGATTGGACCACAATGCTCATCGGTACTCCTCTGTACGCTCGGGGCAATACGGTCGATTCAAGTCGCTGAAGCCCGTGATCCCTATGCTCAGCGCCGTCAGAACATGGACTGGACAGTCATGGGGTCAGGAGGATGGCGTCACCGGGCCTTCGGCGTCGCGAGTGTTCGATCTATCTCAGGGCGTCGAGGACCAATGCGGCGGCGTCGGCGACGGTGGCGTTGTCGTACGGGGCGTCCGGCGCATTCTTCACCGTGAAGATGCTGATGACGATGGGGGCACGGCCCGGCGGGGTGACGATCGCGATGTCATTGCGCATGCCGGAGGCGCCACCGGATTTGTCGGCGACCTTCCAGCCTTCGGGGGCTCCTGCGCGGATGAGGGGATCGCCGGTGGCGTTGCCGCTCATCCATTCCCTCAGCGTCGCCCGGTCGCCCTCGTCGAGCGCGGGGCCGAAGAGGAACGCGCGGAGGTTCGCCGTGAAGGCGGTGGGGGTGGTGGTGTTGTCCGGGCTTCCCGGTTCGACGACGTTGAGGCCCGGTTCGTCGGCG
>JBOGEI010000004.1:23798-50491 GCA_050701935.1 Microbacterium sp. | reverse complement strand
GACCGGATGCGATGCGCATCCGGTCCCTCTCGCTGTTCGCGTCAGTTGGTGATCAACCGCAGGTGTAGGTGACGCCGTTGACTTCCCAGACCCCTGCGCCGAGCTCTCCGCACATCCCGACCAGGCTCGCCGCCACCGCGACGAGGATGACCACGACGATGATCCAGAAGATCGTGACGAGCGCGCCGACGATGATGCCGGCGATGGCGAGGCCCTTCGGCTGCTTGGCCTTGCCGAGCTTCACGGCCGCCACGATGCTGATGATGAGTCCGACCGGAGCCACCAGGAAGGCCAGCACGAGGCCGACGATCGAGAGCACGCGTCCGGGCGGAGTCGGTTGGGGCTGAGGGTAGACGGGAGCCCCGGGCGCCGGGTAGCCCGCTGCCGGATACCCTGCGGCGTTCTGTGCGGCGTTCTGTGCGGGGTTCCATGCCGGGTCCGGCGTAGACGCGGCCGGAGCCGGGGGAGCCGCAGGTGGCGCTGGCGGCGCGGGCGGAGTCACAGGCGGCGGCGTGCCAGGGGCGGACGAGTCGGGGGTCGATGGCTCGGGGAACGGGGGGTTCGTCATGTTCTGTCCTGTCGACGGTGTGCACGGGGGAATCACGCACGGCGGTTCCGGTTGCCCCGAGCGTAGCGAGCGCGATACCCCTCGCACCATCCCATCGAAGGTCATCATCGTGTCCTGCCCCCTCTTCCGTCTGCCCAGAGCCCGGCGTAGCGTGCCGGTATGTGCCGAAACATCGTCCCGTTGAACAATCTCGAGCCCGCGGCCACCGACGCGGAATGCCACGACGCCGCACTGCAGTTCGTTCGCAAGATCGCCGGAACGACGGCGCCTTCGCGAGCCAACGAAGCCGTCTTCGACAGCGCTGTGGAAGAGATCGCTCGGGTAGTCGGACGTCTTCTCGGCGAGCTCGTGACCACCGCACCGCCGAAGAATCGCGAAGATGAGGCGGCGAAGCGACGGGCGCGATCTGCCGAGCGCTACGAGGCGATCAGGGTCTTCCAGGCGGAGAAGCGCGCCGCTCGTGCCGAGGCGTAGGCGACGAGCGGCGTGACGGCCGTGCCGTATGCCACAATCGACATACCCCGCTCGACTTTCCCTGCGGTCCCGGTGTAGAAGGCGCCGAGATCGCGATGCCGATCCCCATCGGTGAGGGAACCTCCCCAAGGAGAGCTGTATATGCCTGAGGATGCTCCCCGCGTACTCGTCGTCGACGACGATCCCGATGTGGCCCTGCTCGTGAAGACCGTTCTCGAGCGAAGGGCCGGCTGCATCGTCGACGTCGCCGAAGACGGTCGGATCGCTGTCGAGCGCGTCGCAGCGGTACGCCCCGACGTCGTCGTGACCGACATCGAGATGCCGGGGCTCAGCGGCCTCGAGCTGCTCGCCGAGCTGCGGCGAACGGTCCCCTCCGTCCCCGTGGTCGTGATGACGGCCCACGTGTCCGTCGAGTACGCGGTCTCCGCTCTGCGCGCGCAGGCTGACGAGTTCCTCACCAAGCCGCTCGACAACGGCAAACTCGTCGAAGCCGTCCAGCGCCTCGTGGAGGAAGGGCGACGTCGCCGCGAGGAAACCCGAAAGCCCGAGCGGGTGCTCGCGATCGGCGCGCATCCCGACGACGTCGAGATCGGAGTCGGCGGGCTGCTGGCAGCCCACGCCAAGGCTCAGGACGAGATCACCATCCTCACGCTCTCCCGCGGGGCCCGTGGCGGAGACGCAGACAGCCGACAGAACGAGTCGCTCGCAGCCGCCGAGATGCTGGGCGCCCGGCTGTTCCTCAAAGATCTCGTCGACACCGAGATCTCCGGCGGCGGCTCCACCGTCCGTCTCATCGAAGAGGTCGTGCAGGAGATCCAGCCCACGATCGTCTACACGCACTCGAGCCATGACCGTCACCAGGATCACCGCGCAGTGAGCGAGGCCACGATCGTTGCGACCCGGCGCGTCGGCACGGTCGCGTGCTACCAGAGCCCCTCTTCCACGATCGACTTCCGTCCCACGCGGTTCGTGCGGATCGACCAGTACCTCGACGAGAAGCTCCAGCTGCTCGAGCGCTTCGGTTCGCAGACCGAGAGCCGCGAGTACCTCGCGCCCGACTTCGTGACCGCGACCGCGAGGTACTGGTCGAGGTTCGGCGGCGGGACCGCGGTCGAACCACTCGAGGTGGTGCGTGAGACGGCGGAGTTCATCGGCGCCCACGAGTTCACCCGACGGGAGAGCTGATGACGAAACGTGTGCTGGTGACGGGTGCCGGTGGGCCGGCCGGAGTCGCCGTGATCCGCTCGCTCCTTCGCCGCTCGGATCTGACGGTGTTCGCTGCCGACATGGACGGGTGGGCGAGCGGGATCTACCTGGTGCCGCCGGAACAGCGCCGTCTGGTGCCACCGGGGCGTGATGCGGAATTCGTGTCGACGATCGCGCGGATGGTCGCCGACGACGAGCTCGATCTCGTGATCTCGACGGTCGACGTCGAGCTCATCGCGCTCGCCGACCGCCGGGACGAATTGGCACCCGCCGTTCTGGCCGCGCCGTCGGCGGACACGCTGAACACGGCGCTCGACAAGCTCGCCCTCGCCGAGCGCTGCGCCGCGACCGGCCACACTCCGCGCACGGTTCTGGCCGGGAGCGATGCCGAGGCGATCGACTGGGAGTTCCCGGTCTTCGCCAAGCCGCGCCAGGGCGCCGGGAGCCGGGGGGTCCGCCTCGTGCCCGACCGGGCTGCTCTCGAAGCGCTGCCGAGCGACGAAGGCCTCATCGTGCAGGACTTCCTCCCGGGGGAGGAGTACTCCGTCGACGTGATCGCCGACGCGGCCGGCAACGTCGTCGCCGCGGTGCCGCGCACCCGCGCCAGGGTCGACTCCGGCGTCGCCATCGCCGGGCGCACCGTCCTCGACCCTGAACTGGAGGAGACGGCGGCATCGATCGCACGGGCGATCGGGCTCGTCGGCGTCGCGAACGTTCAGCTGCGGCGCGACCGCACCGGTCGCGCCGTGCTGCTCGAGGTCAATCCGCGTTTCCCTGGTGCACTGCCGCTGACGATCGCGGCCGGAGTCGACATCCCCTCCCTCGTGGCCGACCTGTTCCTGGGTCGTGAGCTGCCGGTGCGGGTTCCGTTCCGCGAAGTCGCCTCGGTGCGCTTCCTCGAAGACATCATCGTCGAGGTCGACGACCTGCTGGTCTCCGACCACGCGGGGCATCAGGAGGAACTGTGATCCACGCGGCGCTCCGCGGCGATCACCACGTCCACTCGACGTTCTCGGACGACGCCGTCTCGACTCTCGCGCAGAACGTCGAGGCCGCATCGGCTGCAGGGCTCACGACGCTGCGGCTGGTCGATCATGTGCGCCAGAGCACCACCTGGGTGCCCGAGTACCTCGCAGCCGTCCGCGCACTACGGGTTCCGGAAGGGCTCACCGTGCTCACCGGTGTCGAGGCGAAGATCCTCGACGTGACCGGAGCGCTCGACATCCCGCTCCTTCCGACCGGTATCGATCGGATCCTCATCGCGGACCATCAGTTCCCCGGCGCAGAAGGTCCGCTCAGCCCTGCGGTCGTGCGGGAACGGATCGCCGAAGGCTGGGCGACCGACGACGTGCTCGACCAGTTCGTCGACGCTCTCATCGCGTCGATGCGCCGCTACCCGGGGAACCAGCTCGCCCACTGCTTCTCGATCCTGCCGAAGATCGGCCTGTCGGAGGAAGAGCTCGGCGCGCAGCGCACGTCGGCCTGGGTGCGAGCCGCCATCGACACCGACACGCTCGTCGAGGTGAACGAGAAATGGGGCTGCCCCGGAGTCGAGGCGCTGAGCGCGCTGAGCCGCGCCGGTGGTGTGATCGTCGCCTCCACCGACAGCCATGACGCGGCGGAGGTCGGCCGGTACTCCCGTGTCGTCCCGCTGCTCGATCAAGTGGAGGCCTCCTGATGGCCGACCTCGGCTGGGCGCAGACCGCGCTCGTCATCCTGCTCCTGCTCTGCGTCCTGGTGGGCACGCTGCCCGTGATCAACACCGGGCTGCAGTTCCTGCTCCTGCCGCTGCACGCGTTCCGCAACCACTACGGCAAGGCGGCACCCTTCCACCCGAACGTCGCGGTCATCATCCCCGCATGGAACGAGGGGGCGGTGATCGGTCCGGCGATCGAGCGTCTGCTCCAGCTCGAATACCCGGCCGACCGCCTTCGCGTCTTCATCGTCGACGATGCCTCCACCGACGACACCCCGACCATCGCCGCCGCCAAGGCCGCTGCCCACCCCGGTCGCGTCGTGCACCTGCGGAGGGAGAAGGGCGGCGAAGGCAAGGCGCACACCCTCAACCACGGTCTCGACGTGGTGCTCGCCGACGCCTGGACCGAGGCCGTGCTGATCATGGACGCGGACGTGATCTTCGCGCGCGATTCGCTGCGCAAGCTCACAAGGCACCTCGCCGATGAGAAGGTCGGCGCCGTCACGGCCTATATCGCGGAGGGCAGCCGTGACCGCAACTACCTCACCCGGTTCATCGCGATCGAGTACGTGATCGGCCAGCTCTCGGCGCGCCGGGTCCAGAACGTCGGCGGCGCGATCGCGTGCCTGGCGGGTGGGGCGCAGCTGCACTCGAGGGCGAACCTCGAGGCCATCGGCGGGCGCATCCCGACCGGCACTCTCGCCGAGGACACCATGACCACTTTCGAGGGGCAGCTCAAGGGGCGTCGGATGGTCTTCGAGCCGCATGCGGTGGTGCTGGCCGAGGAACCGCGAACGATCGACAGTCTGTGGAAGCAGCGTCTGCGCTGGGCGCGAGGCAACGTGCAGCTGACCTCGATCTACCGCAAGCTGTGGTTCCGTCCGAGCCGGGACCACAACCTGGGCAGCTTCGGGTTCGGCCTCGCATGGTTCACGATCCTGCTGCTGCCCGCCTTCATGCTCCTGGCTGCCGCCGGCATGCTCGCACTGCTGGTCCTGCACAGCGACATCGCCGAGTTCGTGTTCCGCTTCATGTGGATCTCCGCGGCATGCATCTACCTGTTCTCGATGCTGTACTCCGTGCAGCTCGATCCGCGCACCGGCCGGCATTCCTGGCGGGAGGCGATCATGTTCCCGGGGCTCGGGGCACTGATCCTGATGGCGATCGCTCTGTTCCCCTGGGCGTTCGAATCGCTCCTGACCGCGGTCGGACTGGGACTGACGGATCAGTCCCGCTTCGTCTGGGCGGTGATCTTCTACCTCTGGGGGCCGATCTCGATGCTCGGGATCTGGCTGGCGCGTGCGGTGGAGCCCCTTCCCGGTGGACGGTTCTTCGCCGGTCTGCTGCTCTACATCTGCGGCTACGGCTCTCTGCTATGCGCCATCACCGTGGACTCCTACATCAAAGAATGGCGTCGAGCGGACGCCTCCTGGATCAAGACCGAGAAGATCGGACGTGTCGACTCATGACCGCAGCACCGTCACACGACGCCGAGGTGGAGGAGATCGCCGCAGACAGTCGCCGAGAGCGGCGACTCATCCCACAGGCGCTTCTCGCCCTCGCGGTCGTCGTCATCGTCGTCATCGTGCGAGAGCTGTTCCTCCGATGACCGTGAGGCCGTTGGCCCTGGTCGTCGAAGACGCCCCCGACCAGGCGGCGCTGCTGCGTCGCTACCTCGACCGTGAGGGCTTCGAGGTGTTCATCGCCCCGGACGCCGAGTCGGCGATCTCGGCGTTCCCCGACATCGATCCCGTGCTGGCGGTGCTCGATCTCCTCCTTCCCGGCATCTCAGGGCAGGAGTGCGCGCGTCTGGTGCAGGAGCGGTTCCCCGACTGCTTCCTCGTGATCAGCTCGGTGCTCGATGCGGCCGACTACCCGCCGGCCGATGCCGCACTGCCCAAGCCCATCACGGGCTCTGACCTGCATGCCATCGTCGGGCGGTTGCGGCGATGAGGGCGACGCCGCTCGACCGCGCGGAGAACCGCTGGTATCAGGTCTTCGACAACCCGAGCCCGCTGCTCAAGCAGGCACCGACTGTCGTCGCGACCGTCATCGCGGCGCTTCTGACCTGGTGGGTCCCCGATCTTCCGATGACGCATGTCGCGCCGGCGATGGCAGGAATCTTCGTGGTGCTCGTCGCCACCGCGTTCGCGGCAGTGCTCACCGCGCGCGGGATGCACGACGGCTGGGCCGTGCTGCTCATCCCCATCGTCGACATCGTCGGCCTCGGACTCTTCCGCACCGGCACCGGTGGCGCCACCTCGCTCTTCTCCTCTCTCGTCCTCCTGCCGGTGGTCTGGCTGGCAGCCGCCCCCGGTATCCGCTGGGTCTTCGTCGTGGGCGGGCTGACCTCGATCGCTTTGCTGATGCCGTACTTCACCGATCCTCCCGAGACCTCCGTCGAGTGGCTGCGGGGCGTCGTCGGTCCGCTGGTGTTCTCCGCAGTCGCCGCGGTCATCAACCAGCTCTCCCGGCAGCAGCGCATGCGCGTCGAGCAGGCAGAGGAGCTTGTGGCCGAACGCACCAGGGCGCTGTCGGAGAACGTCGCGATGATCGTGCAGCTGCGTGACAAGGAGCGCCAGTACCGCGAGCTGCTGGACTCCTTCGAGAGCCTCTGGTCGTCGATCACGGCGCAGGCGGTGATCGCGACCGATTGCAGCGGCACCGTGACCGCGTGGAACCCGGGAGCCGTGCGGTTGCTCGGACTCCCCGTCGACGAAGCGCTCAGGGGCGTGCGCATCGATCGCTTCTTCTCGACCGCCGTCCTCTCGATGCTGGCCGCGGACAACACCGCGTCACCGCAGCTCGCGCCGGGGCTCCCTCCGGGTTACACCGAGCTCTCACCGGGAATCAAGGCGCTGTTCGCACAGGCCGATGCCGGCGCCACGGTCGACGGCGACATCGAGGTGATCACGACGGGAGGCACGACGGTTCCGGCCCGCGTGACCGTCACCCCTCACAAGGACGGGGCCGGGGCGCAGCAGGGATACCTCTTCGTGCTCACGGACGAGACCAGGGCCGTCGAGGTCGCGCGGATGAAGGACGAGTTCGTCGGGATGATCTCGCACGAGCTCCGCACACCTCTCAGCGCCATCATCGGCTTCCTGGATCTGCTCCAGAACGATCCGGGGCAGCCCCTCACCGACGATCAGCAGGAGTTCGTCGGGATCATCGAACGCAACGCGCAGCGTCTGCTCAACCTCGTCGGAGACCTGCTGTTCACCGCCCAGGTCGAGTCAGGACGGTTCCCGCTGGAGCGCGAGGAGGCCGACGTGGCGGAGCTGGTCCGCTCGGCTGTGAGGTCGGCCGGACCGCACGCGCAGCGCGAGGAGATCGAGCTGACGGCAGAGGTGGGCATGGATGCCGTGCCCCTCTTCGTCGATGCGGGCAGGGTCGGGCAGGCCATCGACAACCTGCTCTCCAACGCCATCAAGTTCACGCCTCGGGGCGGGAAGGTCACCGCCGGAGTGCGCCAGATCGACGGGGGAGTCGAGTTCTCGATCGCGGACACCGGCGTCGGGATCCCTGAAGACGAGCAGGGGATGCTCTTCACCCGCTTCTTCCGCGCCTCGACCGCGACGCGCAACGCGGTGCCGGGGGTGGGCCTCGGGCTCACGATCACCAGGGCCATCGTCCTGGCACACGGCGGCACGATGGAGGTGACCAGTCAGGAGGGCATCGGCACGGAGTTCCGCTTCGTCCTCCCGGCAGCGCCCCGCACCGAGGTGCTGACGAGCCTGAGTCGCGCCGACTGACCGCGACCCCGTGGTGCCGGGACCATCCGGAGATCGTGACGCCCTGTGTCCGGCTGTGAAGCCGCGTGACATGCGGCGGGCGGTTCGCTGGAGACGCTCGCTACCTTCGGGCCATGACTCTTCTCCAGGACCAGCCCGCGGGTGTCTCCGACGTCACAGCGAGCGAGCGCGCACAGCGACTCACCGACGCGGGCGCCGCGTGGAACGAACGGATCGCGACGGACGACGCCAACGCCCACCTCACGTATCGGGTGAGCGGACGCGGCATCGGCTCCGTCGCCACCGAGATCCGCGCGGGGAAGCACCGCTTCCTGGTCGACGAGCCGGGGGCGCTCGCCGGTGATGACGTCGCGGCCAGCCCGGTCGAATACGCACTCGGCGCTCTCGTCTCCTGCCAGGTCGTCGTGTACCGCCTCTATGCCCAGGCCCTCGGGCTCACGATCGACGAGATCGAGATCACGGCGGAGGGCGATCTCGACGTGCGGAAGCTCTTCGGGATCGACGAATCGGGGCGCGCGGGATTCCACGACGTGCGGGTATCGGTCGACATCACGGGCCCGGACAGCGCGGAGCAGTACGAGAACCTGCGCGCGGTCGTCGATGCGCATTGCCCGGTGCTGGATCTCTTCGCAGCCCCCGTGCCGACGGCGAGCACTCTCGTCTGAGCCTGGTTCGGAGCGTGGCTGCTTCGCCTGATAGCCTGGTCGGCTCGGCATGCGCGGGCGGAAGGACGGCCACGCACCGTGGGCTACATCGATGTCTCCAGCGTCTCACTGACGCTCCCAGACGGCAGACCGCTTCTCGATGAGGCGACATTCAGAGTCGGAGCCGGCTCGACGAGCGCTCTGATCGGTCCGAACGGAGCGGGCAAGACGACCCTCCTGCGGATCATCCGCGGCGATCAGGCCGCAGACGACGGCGTCGTGACGATCGACGGTGGACTCGGCGTCATGGACCAGTTCGTCGGCCATGGCGAGGCGGGCGAGACCGTGTACCAGTTGCTCGCGCGCGTCGCCCCTGCACGCATCCGCACGGCGGCAGAGGCTCTGGAGGCGGCCGAGAACGCGCTGATCGAACGCGACGAGCACGACACGCAGATGGCGTACGCGTCGGCGCTCGCCGAGTATGCGGACGCGGGCGGCTACGAGCACGAGACCGTCTGGGACCAGTGCACGGTCGCAGCGCTCGGGGTGCCCTTCGAGCGCGCAAGGTATCGCGAGCTCACGACCCTCTCCGGCGGGGAGCAGAAGAGGCTCGCGCTCGAGGCGCTGCTGCGCGGCCCCGACGAGGTGCTGCTGCTGGACGAGCCGGACAACTACCTCGATGTGCCGACCAAACGGTGGCTCGAGGAGCAATTGCGCCAGACGCCGAAGACCGTCCTGCTGGTGTCGCACGACCGTGAACTGCTCGCGCGTGCCGCCGATCGGCTGATCACTCTCGAGCCCGGTGGGGCAGGAGCCACGGCGTGGGTGCACGGCGGTGGGTTCTCGACGTATCAGCAGGCGAGGACCGACCGGATGGACCGGCTCGACGAGCTGCGCCGGCGTTGGGATGAGCAGCACGAGAAGCTGCGCACCCTGGTGGCGAACCTCAAGGTGAAGGCCTCGGCCAACGACGGCTTCGCCTCGCGGTATCAGGCGGCGCAGACCCGGCTGCGCAAGTTCGAGGAGGCGGGGCCGCCGGAGGAGCGTCCGCCCACGCAGGACTTCGACATGCGTCTGCGCGGCTCTCGGACCGGCAAGCGCGCCGTCGTGGCGCAGCGGCTCGAGCTGACCGGCCTCATGCGCCCGTTCGATGCGGAGGTCTGGTACGGCGACCGGGTGGCGGTGCTGGGGTCGAACGGATCGGGCAAGTCGCACTTCCTGCGGCTGCTCGCGCGCGGCGGCAGCGACCCCGACTCCACGCTCGGCCACGTCACATCGACGGGCGAGCAGCTGAGCGCGGTCGAGCACACCGGTACGGCGACACTCGGCGCGCGGGTCGTACCCGGTCTGTTCGCGCAGACGCATGCGCATCCGGAGTTCGTGGGCCGCACGCTGTTGGAGATCCTGCACCGCGGTGACGACCGTCGCGCGGGGATGCCGCGAGATGCGGCGAGCTCGGCGCTCGACCGCTACGGACTCGTGCGTCAGGCTCAGCAGACGTTCGACTCGCTCTCGGGTGGACAGCAGGCACGGTTCCAGGTGCTGCTGCTGGAGCTCTCGGGCGCGACGCTGCTGCTGCTGGATGAGCCTACGGACAACCTCGACCTGGAGTCGGCCGAAGCCCTCGAGCAGGCGCTGGAGCGATTCGAGGGGACCGTGCTCGCCGTCACCCACGATCGCTGGTTCGCTCGGTCGTTCGACCGGTTCCTGGTGTTCGGGTCGGACGGCGAGGTCTACGAGTCCGACGAGCCGGTGTGGGACGAGAAGCGCGTGAGCCGCGCCCGCTGAACCGCGCCCTTCAGGGCAGCCGGAAGGGCGCGGCGGCGCGGGCGGCGGGGTCGATCGCGAGGTCGGCGAGGACCCCGCCGATCCCCGGTGCGAACTTGAAGCCGTGGCCGGAGAACCCCGCGCCCACCACGACCCGGCCGCGGCGATCGAGCACGAAGGTGCCGTCGTCGGTCGAGGTGTAGGTGCAGCTGATCGGTTCCGCAGACGCGGGGTCGAGCCCCGGCATCCACTCCCGAACGTAGTCCGAGAGCGCGCGCTGATGCGTCGGCACGTGCGGGCGGGCATCGGGGTCGACCTCGTCGCCCACGCGGTGGAAACCCACCTTCACGCCCTCGCCCGGTGTGGGCATGCCGTACACGGTCGCGGGGTAGGCCGCAGTGTCGATGTAGTGGTTGAACGAGGGCCACGGCGCATCCGTCGTCGGCCGGAAGTGCGCCGGCGTCTCTTCGGTGACGGTGAGTCGCGGCAATCCGAGTCGGGCGAGGAGCCTTCCCGTCCATGCGCCGGCCGTGACGACGACGGTCTCCGCGCGGAGTCGACTGCCGTCGGCGAGATCGAGCACAGCGCCATCTCGGCTCTCGCCGATGTGCGCCACAGGGGTGTTCCAGCGCACTTCTCCGCCGCCTCCGACGATCCGTCGCTCGAGCTCGCGCAGCGCGGACGCCGCACGCACGACTCCGGCGTCGGAGGACCACAGCACGTCGCCGTCGAAGCGCATTCCCGGCCACCGGGCGCCGGCTTCGGTGGGGGAGAGGAGCGTGGAGGGGATGCCGCGAGCGTCGAGCCCGTTCCGCACCGCGGCGACGTCGAGATCTCCGTGGGTGACGAGTCCGTGCAGCCGGAGCAGCGGTTCGCCGTCGACCTCTCCGAGCGCATCCCACCCGTCGCGGGCGCGCACGAGCAGGTCGAGGTAGTGCGCCTCGTCGTAGGCGTTGTTGAAGTTGCGGGTCGCGCCGTGCGATGCGCCTTCGTGGCGGCCGCGGGGGAAACGCTCCAGCACGAGGGGATGCAGGCCACGACGCACCAGCTCCCACGCCGTCGCCAGGCCCATGACGCCACCGCCCACCACGACGATGTCGACGGTCTCGGTCTTCATGCTGCCTCCCGGTCTCGCCTCCAGTCTCCCAGCACGGGTGCGCCCGCCCGCCGGGTAGGCTGGTGGGGTGACCATGGAGATCGAGCTCGGCCGAGGAAAGCGTGCACGTCGCGCGTACACGTTCGATGACATCGCGGTGGTGCCTTCGCGGCGCACGCGCAACCCGGAGGACGTGTCGACCGCCTGGACGATCGATGCTTTCGGCTTCGAGATCCCGGTGCTCGGTGCACCGATGGACTCGGTCGTGAGCCCGCAGACCGCGATCATGCTCGGGCAGCTCGGCGGGCTCGGCGTGCTCGACCTCGAGGGTCTGTGGACGCGCTACGAGAACCCGGAGCCGCTGCTGGCGGAGATCGCCGGCCTCGACGACGCCAAGGCCACGGTGCGGATGCAGGAGCTGTACTCCGAGCCGATCAAGCCCGAGCTCATCACGCGCCGCCTCGCCGAGGTCCGTGAGGCCGGCGTCACGGTCGCGGGTTCTCTGACCCCGCAGCGCACCCAGGAGTTCTACGACACCGTCGCCGCCGCCGGCGTCGACCTGTTCGTCATCCGCGGCACCACGGTGTCGGCCGAGCACGTCTCGAGCGTCGCAGAGCCCCTCAACCTCAAGAAGTTCATCTACGACCTCGATGTGCCGGTCATCGTCGGTGGAGCGGCGACCTACACCGCTGCCCTCCACCTGATGCGCACCGGGGCCGCCGGCGTGCTCGTCGGCTTCGGCGGGGGAGCAGCCTCCACGACACGCGCGACCCTCGGCATCCACGCGCCGATGGCGACGGCTGTCTCGGATGTCGCGGCTGCGCGCCGTGACTACCTCGACGAGTCCGGCGGACGCTACGTGCACGTGATCGCCGATGGCGGCGTCGGAACCTCCGGCGACATCGTGAAGGCTCTCGCGATGGGAGCCGACGCGGTCATGCTCGGCGTCGCGCTCGCGCGTGCCACCGACGCGCCCGGCCGTGGCTTCCACTGGGGCCCCGAGGCGCACCACCCCAAGCTTCCGCGCGGCCACCGCGTCGAGGTCGGCGGCATCGGCACGCTGGAGGAGATCCTCTACGGTCCGGCGCCCGTCGCAGACGGCACTGCGAACCTGATCGGTGCGCTGCGCAAGTCGATGGCCACCACCGGATACTCCGACCTCAAGGAGTTCCAGCGGGTCGAGGTCGTGCTCGCACCGTACGAGGCCTGAGGTACTGCGCTCCACCGTGACGAATCCTGCTCTGTTCCCCCCGACTCTCCGTGAGGTCATGCTCCGGGGACGCTGGATCGGGATGCTCCTGCTCTGCCTCCTCGTCGCCGGGGTGTTCGCCTGGCTCGGCCAGTGGCAGCTCGAGCGTGCGATCGAGACCGATCCGCCTGCTCCGGGCGCCACCGAGCAGGTGCAGCAGCTCACGGAGGTCTTGGAACCGGGGGAGTACCTCCCTGAGCCGCTCGTCGGTCAGCGCGTCGAGACCTCAGGCGTGTGGGTACCCGAGGACTTCCTCGTCGTGTCGAGCCGATTCAACGACGATGTCCAGGGCTACTGGGTCACCGGTCAGCTGCGGGTCGACGAGCGCGTCTCGATCGCGGTCGCGATCGGCTGGGCTCCCGACCAGAAGACCGCAGATGCCGCTGTGGAAGAGCTCGAGGCCGGTGCTGACGGCTCCGAGGTGGCTGTCTCCGGACGCATCATCTCCGACGAGGGTCCGCGCGTGCCGCCGCATGCGAATCCGCAGCAGATGGATCGGATGTCGCCCGCAGCCCTTCTCAGCCGCTGGCACGACATCGAGCAGCTAGACGTCTACCGTCCTTATCTCGCAGCGACGACCGCGACGGCCGGGCTGGTCGACATCTCCTCTCCCGCACCCGAGGAGATTTCTCCGGTCAACTGGCTCAACGTCTTCTACGCGGTCGAGTGGGCCATCTTCGCCGGCTTCGCGTTCTACCTCTGGTACCGCCTGGCGAAGGACGCCTGGGAGCGCGAGGTCGAGGAGTTCGAAGAGAAGACGGCGGCCGAAGCCGTCTGAGCACGCGCATTCGCGCGTGGGCTGGTGCGCAATTGTGCGCCGCACTCTCGTGTTAGAGACCTTCGTCAGGGGTCGCTCGGGCCATCCGGTGAGCGCTCGATGACGAATCGGGAAACTCCGTTGAGGATGTCCGGACCGCTCCGTATGCTCGCAACCATGTGAGCACGCTGGGAGTTTCCCCTGTGTGCCGTGACAGTCCTGAGAAGTGTCGAACCCGACCGAGGAGACAGCACCGATGATGTCCGCTCCAGACGACGAGAACCGCATGGCTCCCGTCTCGCACCGTAGAAGTCGGGGGCGCATCGGCGCTCTCGCCGTGACCTGCGTCGCAGCGCTGAGCCTCGGCTCGCTGGCCGCGGCTCCCGCCACAGCCGACACCACGGGTACGGGGGTGGTGATCAACGAGGCGTATCTCTCCGGCGGCAGTGCGGGAGCGGCGTTCAAGAACAAGTTCGTCGAGCTCTACAACCCCACGTCCTCCCCGATCACCCTCGACGGGATGTCGCTGCAGTACCGATCGGCGAACGGGACGGCCGCGTTCAACGGTGTGGCTCCGCTCACCGGCGTCATCCCCGCCGGCGGCCACTACCTGGTGCAGGGCAACAGCAACGGCGCGAACGGCGCCGAGCTGCCGGCACCGGACGCCGTCAGTACTCTGACCCCGAGTGGCACCAACGGCACGCTCGCTCTCGTCGAGGGCACCTCCGCCGTGAACCTCACGCCCGGCTCGGTCGTGGGTGTCGACGGCGTCGTCGACCTGCTCGGCTACGGCACCTCGAACACGTTCGAGGGCACCGCGGCCACCGCGCCAGCGGGCAACACCGACGTCAAGTCGCTGAACCGCACCGGTGGCGTCGACACCGACGTCAACAGCGCGGACTTCACGCTCTCCGCCACGATCACCCCGCAGAACTCCGGCGACACCGACCCCGGCACAGGCCCCGGCACTGATCCGACCAAGGCCACCATCGCCGAGGTGCAGGGCACGACCGACGTCTCGCCGCTGAACGGTCAGACCGTGCAGGTCGAGGGTGTCGTCACCGCCGACTACCGCACGGGCGGCTACAAGGGCATCGTCATCCAGACCCAGGGCTCCGGCGGCGCGACGGATGCGACCCCCGGTGCATCCGACGGTGTGTTCGTCTTCCTGAACGCCCTGACCCCGACCCTCGCGATCGGCGACCTCGTCTCGGTGACGGGCGCGGTCAGCGAGTACTTCGGACAGACGCAGATCAACCCGGCCGCGGCCGCCGACGTGTCGGTCGTCACCGCGGGCGTCGGGGTCCCCGCCGTCACGCCGCTGCCTGCCGCGGTGCAGGGCGCTGATCGTGAGCAGTACGAGAACATGTACGTGGCGCCGGAAGGCACGTATCGTCTCGCCTCCAGCCACCAGCTGTTCAACTTCGGAACACTCTGGCTGAACGCCGGCGATGCGCTCGCGGTGAAGAGCACCGAGACCACGCGCCCTGGTGCCGATGCCGCAGCGATCGCCGCGGCGAACCGCGCCAACCGCATCCTGCTGGATGACGGCTGGTCGATCCAGGTCACCAACAACGGTCACCCGGGTGAGCAGCCCTACTTCACGAAGGACACGGTGGTCCGCAACGGCGACACCGTCGATTTCGGCGACAACGGCTACGTGCTGCAGTGGGGCTTCAACGACTGGCGTCTGCAGCCGGTCGTGCCGATCGATGACTCCTCGTCGGCCGACCTCAAGGTCGGTTTCGAGGCGACGAACCCGCGCACCGAGAGTGCACCGACCGTGGGCGGCGACGTCCAGGTCGCGTCCTTCAACGTCTACAACTACTTCACGACGCTGAAGAGCGAGAACTCCAGCGCCCGAGGCGCGGCGAACGCGGCGCAGTTCGCGATCCAGAAGTCCAAGATCGTCGCGGCGATCAACGGGCTCGACGCCGAGATCGTCTCGCTCATGGAGATCGAGAACTCGGTGAAGCTGGGCAAGCCCATCGACACGGCCCTCAAAGACCTGGTCGCCGGGCTCAACGCCGACGCCGGGAGCGACGTGTGGGGCTACGTACCCACGCCCGCGGCCCTGAACAACGCTGCGACGACCGACTTCATCACCAACGCGATCATCTACAAGAAGGACGCGGTCAAGCGGGTCGGCGACAGCATCACGGTCACCGATGAGACCGTGTGGGGCAACGCCCGTGAGCCGATCGCGCAGGCGTTCGACATCGACGGCCGTGTCGTCACGGTCGTCGCGAACCACCTGAAGTCGAAGTCGCCGCCCGAGGGCGCCGGCGCCGAGCCGGCCGACGGCCAGGGCTTCTTCAACGCCGACCGCGTGAAGCAGGCGAACGCGATCCTCGCTTTCACCGCTCAGCTCGAGGAGACCACCGGCAGTGGCGACATGCTGCTGATCGGCGACTTCAACGCCTACGGCAAGGAAGACCCGATCGACGTGTTCACCTCGAACGGGTGGAGCGACCTCGTCGCCGACAAGGCCTCCGGCCAGTACACGTACTCGTTCGACGGCGAGCTCGGCTCGCTCGACCACGTGATCGCGTCCCCGTCACTCGCCTCGTCGATCACCGGCGCCGGCGTGTGGGGCATCAACTCGCCCGAGTGGAGCGACCGCGGCTACGCCTTCGGCGCGACCGAGCAGGGCACGCCCTACCGCTCCAGCGACCACGACCCGATCATCGTCGGCGTCTCCTCGGAGATCCCGCCGGTGAGCATCGACGTCGTCACCGTGAACGACTTCCACGGTCGGATCGAGGCCGACGGCGCCGCTGCCGGCGCAGCGGTCCTGGCCGGGGCTGTCAAGCAGTTCCGTGAGGCGAACCCGAACACGATCTTCGCCGGTGCCGGCGACCTGATCGGCGCATCGACGTTCACCTCGTTCATCAACGATGACAACCCCACGATCGACGCGCTGAACGCGGCCGGCCTCGACGTCAGCGCGGCGGGCAACCACGAGTTCGATCAGGGCTGGGCCGACCTCCGCGACCGCGTGCAGGACCGCGCGGACTGGGAGTACATCTCCTCGAACGTGTTCGTCACCGAGACCGGCGAGCCCGCGCTCGCACCGGCATGGGTGAAGGAGCTCGACGGGGTGCGGGTCGGTTTCGTCGGAGCGGTCACCGAAGACCTCGATTCGCTCGTCTCGCCCGAGGGCATCAAGGACCTCGAGGTCCGCAGCATCGTCGACTCCGTGAACGCGGTGGCCGACGACCTGCGCGACGGCGACGAGTCCAACGGTGAGGCGGATGTCGTCATCCTGCTCGTGCACGAGGGCGCATCCAGCACCGCCGTGTCCAGCATCACCTCGGACTCGCCTCTCGGCGAGATCGTCTACGGGGTCGATGACGATGTGGACGCGATCGTGTCGGCGCACACCCACCTGGCCTACAACCACGTGATCGACGGCCGTCCGGTCGTCTCCGCGGGGCAGTACGGCGAGAACCTGGGCCTGATGAACATCAAGGTCGACCCGAAGACGAAGGACCTGATCTCGATCACCAACGAGATCAAGCCCCTCACCGCTGCGGGCAAGCCGCTGTACCCGGCCGTGCCCGAGGTGCAGGCGATCGTCGACCAGGCGAAGGCCGAGGCCGATGTGCTGGGTGCGATCAAGGTCGGAGATATCAGCGCCGACTTCAACCGCGCACGTCAGACGAACGGGTCGGAGAACCGCGGTGGCGAGTCCACCATCGGCAACTTCGTGGCCGACGTGCAGAAGTGGTCCACAGGTGCCGATGTCGCGATCATGAACCCCGGCGGCATCCGCGCCAACCTCACGTACGCCTCGGCGGGCGCGAACGATCCGGCGGGCAATGTCACCTACCGCGAGGCGGCGACGGTCCAGCCGTTCGCCAACACGCTGGTGACGCTGACGCTCACGGGTGCGCAGCTGAAGGGTGTTCTCGAGGAGCAGTGGCAGCCGGCCGGTTCGGCTCGTCCGTTCCTGAAGCTCGGCGTCTCGAAGGGGCTGGTCTACACCTACGACCCCGCCGCGGCGCAGGGTTCGCGGATCACCTCGATCACGCTCAACGGTGCGGCGCTCGACCCGGCTGCGAACTACACGGTCGCAGCCAACTCGTTCCTCGCGGCTGGTGGAGACAACTTCTTCACCTTCAAGGAGGGCACGGGTAAGCGCGACACCGGCAAGGTCGACCTGCAGTCCATGGTCGACTGGTTCGACGCGAACAAGACCGCGAGCCCCGACTACGCCCAGCGCGCGGTCGGCGTGGCGGTCAGCCCGGCAGATGCCGACGGCTACAGCGCCGGCGACCAGGTGACCGTATCGCTCTCCTCGCTGGCGTTCAGCGCCGGTGAGCCGGCTCCGGGCGAGGTGACGCTGTCGCTCGGTGGCACGCAGCTCGCAGCCGGTGCGGTCGACCCCGCGGTCGTCGACACCACCGACGAGGGCGGGCGCGCCAGCCTGACCTTCACGGTTCCGTCCGGTGTCTTCGGTGAGCAGGTGCTCACGGTGGCCGTCGCCGGTACCGGAACCACGGTGCAGGTGCCGTTCACGATCGCGGGCGAAGAGGCGTTCGCCGGCACGATCGCCCTCGGCTCGTCCAAGGTGACCGCGGGCAAGAGCCTCAAGGTCACCGGTGAGGGCTACGTGCCCGGCGAGACCGTGAGCATCGAGCTGCGTCCGAAGAAGGGCAAGCCGGTCCAGGTCGGCACCGTCCAGGTGCGTGCAGACGGTACGTTCAGCACCTCGGTCACCGTGCCCAAGAGCGCTCCGTCGGGCAAGTACACGGTCGCTGCATCGCAGGCCGACGGAGACGCGGCGACCGCCACGGTCACCGTCAACCGCGCCGGCGGCATCATCGGTGCGATCCTCGACTGGCTCTGGGAACTCCTGACCCGGTGGTTCTGATCCGGAGCGGTGGTACTGATCCGGTAGCCGGATGACACAGGCGAAGGCCGTCGGGAGCGATCCCGACGGCCTTCGTCGTCTCCTCTCACATCGGGTTCTCGGAGAACGACGCCCCTGGCGCTCGGAGAGCGGCGTCTCAGGCGTTCACGGCGACGGGCGCCCACACGAAGCCGTCGGGGTCGACGGCCGCGCCGAGCACGCCGTTGACCGTGAGCCGGTGCGAGCCGGTGCCTTCTGCCGGAACGCCCGCATCCTTGGCGAGTGACGCGTGCCGGTACAGGCCGAGGCCGATCGAGCCGGATCCGGTGTCGAACTGCACGTAGCTGCGACCGAAGCTCTTGTCGACCGCGATGCCGTGCTCCACATAGAAGCTCTTCGAGGCGACCACATCGCCTGCGCCGAGCAGGAGGATGAGCTCGTCGACCGTGCGGCTCGGGGGAGCGGTGTCCTTCTTCGCCGAGGTCGCGACCTTCCAGATCGCACCGTCCGGTGCCTGGATCGTGCCGCCGACGCCCCACAGCGACTTCGACACGGGCTTGATCACAGTGGCACCAGCAGCGACGGCGGCATCCACGAGCGCGTGCACGTTCGCGGGCTGGGAGACGACGAGTGACAGGGTGTAGCCGCGGAAGCCGGAGGTGTCGGCATCCGCGGCGCGGAACCGCAGGCGGTCGTCGAGGTCGAACGCGTGCGAGTAGAAGGAGCGGGCGGCGTCCACATCCGGGACGTCGAGGGTGAGGGAATCGATGGTGGTGTTCATGTCGACGACGCTACGAGCGTGCGTTCCCACCCGCTTCTCGATTCCTGACCGATCTACGGGGCTCTCCGCACGATGTCGCCCGGATTCGACACGATTTTCCGGCGGCTAGACTGGACGCATGCCCGAACCGAAAGTCGCCAGCTTTCCGGCGATCCGCGGTGCGCTGAAGTTCTACCAGATCGCGTCGATCATCACAGGAGTCATGCTGCTCCTGCTGCTGACCGAGATGGTGCTGAAGTACACGCCGATCCACCTCGAGCTCTTCATGGGAGGCTCCGGAGGACCGCTCTGGTTCGCCGGCGTGCTCGCCGGACCCGACTGCCAGTGGTGGTCGCTGTTCGCCCCGATGACCAACTCGTGCGAGATGACGTCGCTCGGTGACGGGTTCAACCTGTCGCTGTTCATCCTGGTGGCGCACGGCTGGTTCTACGTCGTGTACCTCTTCGCGTGCTTCCGCATGTGGAGTCTGATGCGCTGGCGCTTCCCGCGCTTCATCCTGCTCGCGCTCGGCGGCGTCGTGCCGCTGCTGTCGTTCTTCATGGAGGCGGTCGTCGCCCGTGAAGTCAAGTCCTATCTCGCCACCAGAGAGGCCGCCGAGGCCTCCACCCCCGCCCCGGAAGGTGTCCGTTGACCGAACAGTCCGAGACCCAGCAGCGCCCCGCGCTCGTCGTCGACTTCGGCGCGCAGTACGCGCAGCTGATCGCTCGTCGAGTCCGCGAAGCGGGCGTGTACAGCGAGATCGTGCCCCATACGGCCACGGCCGAAGAGATCGCCGCCAAGAACCCGGTCGCCATCATCCTCTCCGGCGGTCCCTCGTCGGTTTACGAGGAGGGCGCGCCGAAGCTCGACCCGGCGGTCTTCGACCTCGGGGTTCCGACCCTCGGCATCTGCTACGGCTTCCAGTACATGGCCCAGACGCTCGGCGGCGAGGTCGCGAACACCGGTCTGCGCGAGTACGGCGCCACCGATGCCGTCATCACGGGTGACGGTGGGACGCTGCTGGGCGGCCAGCCCGCGGAGCAGAACGTCTGGATGAGTCACGGCGACCAGGTCGCCAAGGCTCCTGAGGGCTTCGACGTGCTCGCGACGACGGATGCGACCAAGGTCGCGGCGTTCGCGAACGAAGAGCGTGGCTTCTACGGGGTGCAGTGGCACCCCGAGGTGAAGCACTCCGACCACGGCCAGCGCGTCCTCGAGAACTTCCTGCACAAGGGTGCGGGTCTCGCGTCCGACTGGAACAGCGGCAACGTGATCGCCGAGCAGATCGAGCGCATCCGCGAGCAGGTGGGTGACGCCCGCGTCATCTCCGCTCTCTCCGGCGGCGTCGACTCCGCTGTCTCCACCGCGCTCGTGCACAAGGCGATCGGCGACCAGCTGACCGCCGTCTTCGTCGACCACGGCCTCCTCCGCAAGGGCGAGCGCGAGCAGGTCGAGAACGACTACGTCGAGTCCACCGGCGTGCGTCTGATCACGGTCGACGCGGCAGAGACCTTCCTCGGGCACCTCGAGGGCGTGACCGACCCGGAGGAGAAGCGCAAGATCATCGGCCGCGAGTTCATCCGCGCGTTCGAGAAGGTGCAGCTCGACCTCGTCGCCGAGGCCAAGGCCTCGGGCGGCGCTCCGGTGAAGTTCCTCGTGCAGGGCACGCTCTACCCCGACGTCGTCGAGTCCGGCGGCGGTGCGGGCACCGCGAACATCAAGTCGCACCACAACGTGGGCGGTCTTCCCGACGACCTCGACTTCGAGCTGATCGAGCCGCTGCGCGCCCTGTTCAAAGACGAGGTGCGCGCGATCGGTCGTGAGCTCGGCATCCCCGAGGCCATCGTCGGACGCCAGCCGTTTCCGGGGCCCGGTCTCGGCATCCGGATCATCGGTGAGGTCACCGCTGACCGTCTCGAGATTCTGCGTGAGGCCGACGCCATCGCCCGCGAGGAACTGACGAAGGCGGGCCTCGACCAGGAGATCTGGCAGTGCCCCGTCGTGCTGCTGGCCGACGTGCGTTCGGTGGGCGTGCAGGGCGATGGTCGCACCTACGGTCACCCGATCGTGCTGCGCCCGGTGTCGAGTGAAGATGCCATGACCGCCGACTGGACGCGTCTGCCGTACGACGTGCTGTCGAAGATCTCGAATCGCATCACGAACGGCGTCCGCGACGTCAACCGCGTCGTGCTCGACGTCACGTCGAAGCCGCCGGGGACGATCGAGTGGGAGTAGGGAGCGCGATGCTCCCCGGTGCGGCGCCGGTTCTCCCCGACGCCGAGTACGTGGTGCTGTCCAGCCGGCTGATCCCGGGGATGGACGGCGGCTACACGATCGCGACGCTCACGCGTGCCCGACAGCTCGCTGCCGCCGGTGTGGCCGATGGCGCGGGCCCGCAGCTGCTCACTTTCGACCCGGGCACTGCGGCCGATCATGCTGCGCATCGACAGACGTTCGCAGATCAGGGCGCACTCGTCGACCCGTCGCGGATGCGCAATCTCTTCGACGAGGCTGTGGCTCCTGGCGGGGGAGCGGCCGACTGGCTGCGCGCCGCCGCCGATACCGCGGTGAGCCCTGATCCCGACGTCGAGTACCGCACGCTGGTGGATCCCGAGGGGCGACCGTTCGCGGCGCTCCCGGTGATCCCGGGGAACCCTGACTGGCACCTGACCGAGGAGCCCGTACTCGTCTACGACGCCGCGGGCGAGGTGGCCGGAGCGCTGCACGGGTTCCGCGGGCTGTATCGGGCGTGGCTCGAGAAGGTGACGGCCGCGTTCGGCGACCGTCTCGTCATCGTGATCTGCGAGTCCCGGCAGCTCGGCGAGCTCATCGCCGACTGGTCCGATCCGCGCGTGCGCATCCTGCACCCCATCCACACCATGCATGTGGAGGCGCCGTACACGCCGGATGCTCCGATGAACACGCTGTGGACGCGCTGGTTCCGTCTGACCGATCGCTTCGATGCGGTGATCTGGCCCACCGCCACGCAGCGCGATGACGTGGTGGCACGGTTCGGGGAGTCTGCGCGCCACGTCGTGGTGCCGAACCCGATCGCTCCGGTGACGGGTCGCGATGACCTTCGCGAAGCCGGCCTCGTGGTCGTTCTCGGTCGCCTCGCACCGGGAAAGCGCATCGATCAGGCGATCCGCGCTTTCCTCGCCGCAGACGTGCCAGACACCCGGATGGAGATCTGGGGCGGCGGTCCTGAAGAAGAACGATTGCGCGCACTGATCGAAGAGCTTGGAGCCGCTGAGCGGGTGCTGCTCGCAGGCTACACCGACTCTCCCGGCACGATCCTTGACCGCGCGTCTCTCATCGTCACAGCCACCGCCTACGAGGGGCAGCCGCTGTCGATCGTCGAAGCTCTCCTGCACGGGGCACCCGTCGTGTCGTACGACGCCCGCTACGGCATCCGTGACGTGTTGCAGCAGGGCGGTGGCGTGCTGGTGCCCAGCGGCGACGTCGAAGCCTTGGGCGCGGCGATGCGGGGCCTGCTGACCGATCCCGACAGACTTGCGGCCCTGAGCGCCGAGGCGCCGTCGGTCGCGGCGGCCTGGAGCCCCCAACGCTCGCTCGACGCCCTCACCGCCGTGATCGCCGACGTCGTCGCACGCCCGTCCCGTCGCGTCTGACTCCGTCGAGCCGCTCCGGTCGCACTTCATGCCGCCTTTTCGCGCCGAGAGCGGCAGGAACTGCGACCGGAACCGCGATCTAGAGCAGTTTCAGAGCCTCGCGCCGGGACAGCGGAGACAGCTCGTGCGACGCGACGAAGGCCCGCACCCACTCGGGGTCGCTCTTGCCGAGCTCACGCAGTGCCCAGCCGATGGCCTTGCGGATGAAGAACTCGGCATCGGCGAGGTTCGGCTCGATCACGGCGGCGAGCAGCTCGCGATCGGTGGCATCTCTGCGCCCGAGCTGCGAGATGATGCTCGCGCGGCGCACCCAGAAGTCGTCGTCGTGCGACCAGGTGCGAAGCAACCGGGTCATCTCGACGGGATGCTCGTCGAGCGTCTCGGTGAGCCGATGCGAGACCTCGTCGACGTGGTCCCACCATGCGCCGGTGCGGATCATCTCCTCATGCACATCGAGCATGTCGAGTCGGGCGCGTACCGGACGCAGGGCCATCAGCGCGCTCGCGGCGTAGCGCTCCTCGCGGTATGCCGCCTCCCGCCACAGCGCTGACGCTGCGCCACGCAGCACCGCGGCCTCCGTGGTGCCGCGCGCGAGCCCGCGTGTCACGGCCCGCACCCGGGGAACGCGTACGCCGAGGAACGGGAGAGCCGACTTCATGTACGCCTGTTGTGCGGGTGCCAGCTCCGGAGCAGCCTCGTCGCGGAGCGCGGATCGGATGCTCTGAACGAGCTCGGCGACGGTCACGGGAGCGAGTCTATGGCCGCCGCGAGAACTTCTTCAGAGAGAATTCCGGGATGATGTCGATCCGGGCCGTTCCCGTTCGACGTCTTAGATGAGAGGGTCGAGAGACGGCCCATCGAACAAGGAGAACATCATGAAGTTCATGCTCATCATGCGCGCCACCGACGAGGCCGTCGAGGCGTACAAGGAGATGCCGTTCGAGCAGGTCATCGAGGCCATGGGCAGGTACAACGAGTCGATGATCAAGGCCGGCGTGCTCGTGGCGGGTGAGGGCCTGACCGACGCTGCCGAGGGCTTCGTCGTCGACTTCAGCACCGAGAAGCCGCTCATCACCGACGGCCCTTACGGGGAGACGAAGGAGCTCTTCAACGGCTTCTGGATCGTCGAGGTCTCCACCCGTGAAGAGGCCGCGGAGTGGGCGAGTCGCGCCCCTCTCGGACGTGGCTCGTACCTCGAGGTGCGTCGGGTGACCGGTGTCGAGGACTTCCCCGCCGACAACGAGTGGATCGAGAAGGAAGCGGGCTGGCGCGAGGAAGCGGCTCAGCGCGCCCAGCAGTGATGGATGCTTCCACTGGCAGCGAGACGGCGCGTCCGGAACCCGACTCCGGGTCTGCGGAACGCGCCGTCGCCGCTGTCTGGCGCATCGAGTCCGCCCGCATCATCGGTGCGCTCACGCGGATGGTCGGCGATTTCGGCCTCGCGGAAGATCTGGCGCAGGAGGCTCTGGTCGATGCGCTGCGACAGTGGCCCGTAGACGGCGTCCCCCGCAATGCCGGTGCCTGGCTCACCGCGGTCGCGAAGCGCAAGGCGATCGACAGGTGGCGCCGGCAGGAGCGCCTCGACGAGCGCATCGCGGTGCTCGCCCACGACCTGGAACGGGAGCAGGAAGAGGGCGGCGATCTGCTGTGGGATCCGGACGCGGTCGATGACGACGTGCTGCGCCTGATCTTCATCTCCTGCCACCCGGTGCTGTCCAAGCAGGCGCAGGTGGCTCTGACGCTGCGAGTGGTCGGTGGGCTGTCGAGCGAGGAGATCGCCAGGGCGTTCCTCGTGCCGGCCGCGACCGTGCAGCAGCGTATCGTGCGGGCGAAGAAGACGCTCGCGGCCGCGAACGCCCCGTTCGAGGTGCCCCCGCGAGAGGAGCGCGCACAGCGCATCGGCGCCATCCTCGGCGTGCTGTACCTGATCTTCAACGAGGCGCATGCAGCGAGCAGCGGCCCCGAGTGGATGCGGCCCGAACTGAGCGACGAGGCCATCCGCCTCAGCCGGGTGCTCGCGGCGCTGATGCCGCGTGAGCCCGAGGTTCATGGCCTGTTGGCGTTGATGGAGCTGACGGCGGCGCGGTTCGCCGCCCGTGTGGACCGCAAGGGCGACCCTGTACTACTGGCCGATCAGGACCGCAGGCGCTGGGACCGCGGACGCATCGCCCGTGGTCGCGCATCGCTGGCCACGGCTGACGCACTCGGGCGCGGACGAGGCGCCTACTGCCTGCAGGCTGCGATCGCCGAATGCCATGCGGTGGCGGCATCGGTCGATGAGACCGACTGGGACCGGATCGTGCTGCTCTACGAGGCGCTCGGACGCATCTCTCCGTCACCGGTCGTTGAGCTCAACCGCGCGGCGGCCGTGGCGATGGCGACGGGACCGGCGTCCGCGCTGCGCATCATCGATCAGCTGTCGTCCTCCGGGGTGCTGCGCGGCTACCACCTGCTGCCGGCGACCCGGGGCGAGCTGCTGCGACGGCTGGGACGTGAAGATGAGGCCCGGAGCGAGTTCGTCGTCGCCGCAGGCCTGGCAGGTAACGATCGCGAGCGGTCGCTCCTGGAGCGGAAGGCGCTCGGGGCACAGAAATGACCCGCCCCCTTCGGCAGCACGAGGCAGCTGTCGGGGGCGGGTCATCTGGGTGACGCGTTGCGCGTCGACAGCGGGTGCCGTCAGTCGTTGACCTTCTGGCCTCGACCGGCGATCAGGCCGTAGATCAGCAGCACGATGATGGAACCGGCGATGGCGAGGAGCCAGGTGCCCAGGTCCCAGAACTCGGTGAGCGGGCGGTTGAGGATCAGGCTGCCGAGCCAACCGCCGAGCAGAGCGCCGACGACACCGAGCAGCAGCGTGATGAACCAGCCGCCGCCCTGCTTGCCGGGAAGGATCAGCTTCGCGATGGCTCCGGCGATGAGGCCGAGAAGAAGAAAGCCGAGAAAACTCATGGTCAGCTCCTGTGGATCGGGAGCCCCAGGGTGCCGGGGCTTCGTGACAACCACATTGCCGACATCGCGGACCGAGTGCCAACCCCTTGCGCGCATGCGCCTCGGTATGCGAAGAGGCCCGCCTCCTCGGGGGAGACGGGCCTCTTGAAGCGCAGCGGTCAGTTGTTGCCGCGTGCGATCGCGATGATGCGCAGAATCTCGACGTAGAGCCAGACGACGGTGACCATGATGCCGAAGGCACCGAGCCAGCCGTACTTGCGGGGGGCGCCGTTGCGCACGCCCTGCTGGATCTGGTCGAAGTCGAGCACCAGCGAGTATGCGGCCATGATCACGACGAGGACGCCGATGATCAGGCCGAGCGGGATGCCCAGGATCTCGACCTTGCTGAGAAGGCCGAACGCGGCCCCGGCACCGAGAACACCGGTCCACGTCAGGATGACGTTGAGCAGCGAGAAGACGAGGTAGCCGACCATGGCGATCATGAAGATCTTGGTGGCCTTCTTCGACGCGCGGATCTTGCCGCTCGCGAAGAGCGCGAGGGTCACACCGACGACCGACACGGTCGCGAGCGTCGCCTGGAAGACGATTCCGGGGTACATGACCTCGAAGAAGGCGGAGATGCCACCGATGAAGAGGCCCTCGAACACCGCATACGCGAAGATCAGCGCCGGACGCACCTTCTTGCGGGAGGTGAAGGTGATGACCATGGCGAGCACGAAGCCACCGAGCGCACCGACGATCCACGGCAGCATGCTGACGGGAGCGGGGTTGTACGGGTCGTAGCGCGGCACATCGAGGCCACCGAGCGTCAGCACCCAGCCGATCGCGGCGGTGACCAGCAGGACGGCGAAGAGGCCGGCGGTCTTCCACACGGTGTCTTCGACCGACATGCGGTCGGTCTCGATGGCGCCGGCAGGCGGGGCTGCGTACATGCCCTCGAGCTGTGCATTGGCCGCGGCGTCCATCGCACCGTGCTGGAGCGAGGCGTTCTGCGCGCCCTGGGCAGCCTGAGGTCCGCCCGGGTACGTCGCGACGTTGCGCGGGTCCTGCTTCTGGAAAGCAGGGTTGTTGAAAGCGAAGTTGCTCATTGGTGGGCCTCACTCCAAAGGGGGGTAGTAGGTCTCTTTCCTCCACGATACTCGGGAGGCGGCGGTGCCGGGGTGTTCTACGCTGAGAGCGTGCCCAGGAAATCTCCCCTCGTCATCGGGCACCGCGGTGCGCCCGGCTATCGGCCGGAGCACAGTCGCTCCTCCTACGAGCTCGCGCTGGCGATGGGGGTGGACGC
>JBOGEI010000004.1:0-23788 GCA_050701935.1 Microbacterium sp. | reverse complement strand
GGTGGACGCCGTGGAACCCGACGTCGTGGCCACCAAGGACGGCGTCCTCATCGTGCGGCACGAGAACGAGATCTCCGGCACGACCGATGTCGCCGAGCATGCGGAGTTCGCCGACCGCAAGACGACCAAGCGCGTCGACGGGCAGGCGCTGACCGGCTGGTTCACCGAGGACTTCACGTGGGCGGAGCTGTCGACCCTGCGCGGGCGCGAGCGGCTGCCGGAGATGCGGGTGTCCAGCGCGAGCTTCGACGGTGCCCAGCAGATCCTCCGGCTGCGCGATGTGCTCGACATCGTGCGCGCGGGCTCGGCGGAGTACGGGCGGGAGATCGGTGTCGTACTCGAGGTGAAGCACGCCACCTACTTCGCGAGCATCGGCCTCGACCTCGCCCCGCTCATCGACCGCGAGCTGCGAGAAGCCGGGTGGGCGCACGGCGAGCTGCCGCTGGTGATCGAATGCTTCGAGTCGACCGTGCTCGGTCAGCTGCGAGAACGCGGGATCTCCGCCTCGTACATCTACCTGATCGAGGCGTCGGGACGGCCGTACGACCGGTTGGTGGCAGAGGGCAAGCAGGCGCTCACCTACAAGGACACCGTCACCCCTCGGGGCCTTGACGGACTCGTCGGCAGAGTCGACGGCATCAGCGTGAGCAAGAAGATGCTGCTCGACCGCGGCAACACGATCGTCGCCGACGCGCATGAGCGGGGCCTGCAGGTCTTCACGTGGACCTGCCGCCCGGAGAACGCGTTCCTCGCCGCCGAGTTCCGCGGACCGGGCGGGCGCGACGCCTACGGCGACTACGAGGCCGAGTGGGACGTCATCGCACGTCAGGGCGTCGACGGGGTGTTCGTGGATCATCCGGATCTGGGCGTCGCCTTCTTCCGCAGCTGACCGGGCTCCGCCCAGACGACGGCCCGCCGCAGGATCGCGGGACTCAGAGCGGTCCGAGCACGCTCGGCACGTCGTCGTCGAGCGTGATCGCGCGCAGGGGCTCGAGGATCTCGCGCTCCTCGAAGCGGAAGTGCGACTCCATGATCGCGGCGATCCCGTCGAGGTGTCCGCGCATCACCGCGGCGTCGTCGCCTCGCTCGGCGGCGCTTCGCAGCGAGGCGAGAAGGTGGGCGAGCATCGAGTGGTCCTGCATGAGTTTGTCGATCACCCCGCCGAGTGCGGGGTGCTCTGCGCGCAGAACGGGGAAGAGAGCGCGGTCCTCGGCACCGTGGTGGCCGTCGAGCGCCGCACAGAAGCCGATGCAGTACAGCACCAGCTCCGAGGCCGCGTCCGGGGCGTCCTCGCCCTGTTCGAGGGCTTCACGGGTGGCGGCGAGGGCGGCGCGCAGACGGGAATGCGCCGAACGGAGTTCCTGATCCCAGGCGATCAGGCGGGCGGCATCCATCGCCTAAGTGTAGGAGGCATCCCGCTCACAGCGTGCGGTCGAATGCGCCCCTGCGTGTGGAGACGATCTCCTTGCCGAGCGGCATGAGCGAGATCGGCACCATCTTGAAGTCGGCGATGCCCATCGGGATTCCGATGATCGTGATGCACAGCAGGATGCCCGAGACGATGTGACCGATCGCGAGCCACCACCCGGCGAGGATCACCCACAGCACGTTGCCGAGGAACGACCCGACACCCGCGGTCGGCTTGCTGATGACCTCGCGGCCGAACGGCCAGATCGCGTAGGCGGCGATGCGGAACGAGGCGATCGCCCAGGGGATCGTGACGATCGGGATGCACAGCAGGATGCCGGCGAGGACGTACCCGAGGAACAGGGCCCAGCCGGCCAGGATGACCCAGATGATGTTGAGGATCGTGCGCATGGGCTGATTCTGTCACCCCACTGCAGCCGGGCCTGAGCATCCGCCCCGAGGTCCGGAGGCGGCGCGCTCCGGATGCCAGACTGACCGGATGACCGGAATCGTGGTGCAAGACGTCAGCAGAGCGTTCGGGACGGTGCAGGCGGTGAGGGGGGCCACTCTTCGGGCAGAGCCCGGCCGAGTGACCGGCCTCGTGGGGCCGAACGGCGCGGGAAAGACCACCCTGCTCCTGATGCTCGCCTCCCTCCTCGCTCCCGACACGGGGACGATCTGCATCGGAGGTGTCGACCCGTCCGTCGATCCGCTCGCCGCACGACGTCTGCTCGGCTGGATGCCGGACGCTCTCGGCGCCTGGCCCTCGCTCACCGCAAGGGAGACGATCGTCACGACCGCCCGCTTGTACGGCATCGACAAGCCCGAGGCCGCGGCTCGTGCTGAGCAACTGCTCACACTCGTCGGGCTGGCCGGCCTCGCCGACTCCCCGGCCAAGGTGCTGTCGCGGGGGCAGAAGCAGAAGCTGGGACTGGCCCGCGCGCTGGTGAACGACCCGCAGGTGCTGCTCCTCGACGAGCCGGCTTCCGGTCTCGACCCGGAGGCGCGAGTGCAGCTGCGCGTGCTGTTGCGCCGTTTCGCCGCCGAAGGTCGCACGGTGCTGATCTCGAGTCACATCCTCTCGGAGCTCGAGGAGGTCGTCGACGACGCGGTGTTCCTCGTCGCCGGTGCCGTCGTGGATGCCGCGCCTGCGCGGAGCATGCTGCGTGCCTGGAGGGTGCGTCTCACCGGTGCGACGGAGGAACGGATGAAGGCCGATGCGTGGCAGGTCGCCTCGAACCTCGGCATCGCTCCCGAGTCCCTCTCCCAGGATCGCGGAGCGGTGCTCGTCGGGTTCGAGGGAGAAGACGCCGCAGCACGGGCTCTGCGGCATCTGATCGAGGCCGGGCTCCCGGTCGTGGAGTTCGCTCCGGCGCAGAACCAGCTGGAGCACACGTTCCTGAATCTGCAGCACGCGACACCGCCCCAGGCACCCACCGGAACGGAGGCGGGCGCATGAGCCTCGCGAACATCGGCATCATCGCCCGACTCGAACTGACCCAGCGGCTGCGCAGCGTGGGCTGGTACGTGCTGCTCGGCGTCTTCGCCCTGGTGCTGCTCGGCGTCACGGGGCTCTCGTTCGCCGTCTACGCCTGGGGTGACGCCATCGGCGCTGGCGTGTACTCGATCGTCGTCAACATCGTGCTGCTGCTGGTCGTGCTGGTGTCGCCGACGCTGAGCGGCAACGCGATCAACGGCGATCGGGATGCCGCGACTCTCGCCGCCGTGCAGGTGACCGCAGCGTCGACCGGCGACATCATGCTCGGCAAGCTCGTCGCGGCCGTCGCGACCGGTGGCGCCTTCCTGGTGGTCGCGGTGCCGTTCCTCGCCCTGTCGCTGCTGGGCGGGGGAGCGAACCCGGTCGTGCTGCTCGTATCGCTGCTCGTGCTGGCGGCCGAGATCATCGTCGTTGCCGCGATCGGCGTGGGACTGAGCGGGCTGATCGCCCGTCCGCTGTTCTCCGTCGCGACGACGTACCTGGTGGTCGCCGCGCTCGTGTTCGGCACGCTCATCGCTTTCGGTCTCGGCGGCATGGCGGTACGCAGCGAAGCGACCGTCTACTCGCGTCCGTACGACGCCAACGGCACCCCCGATTGCGATCGCTGGGTCGTCAACAGCACCCAGGAGGTGCCTCGGTTCGATCTGGTCTGGTGGACGCTCGCTGCGAACCCCTTCGTCGTCTTGGCGGATGCGACGCCGACCGAGTACGCGACAGGAGGCTACCCCGCCGACCTGTTCGGCCAGATCAAGTACGGATTGCGCAGCGCCCAGCTGTCGCCGCTGGAACAGCGCTGGGACGAGTGCGATCCCGGTGGCGGATACCGCACGCCGCAAGAGGTGATCGACTCCACGGTGCCGAGCTGGTTCGTCGGCCTCGGTGTGCAGGTCGTCATCGCGGGGTCGCTGTTCGCCGGGGCGTGGGTGCGCACCCGGACGCCGGCCCGACGTCTGCCCCCGGGCACTCGCATCGCCTGATGCCGCTTCGGTCGCACTCTCTGCCGTTCCGAGTCGTATCCGGCGGCGGGAAGTGCGACCGGGTGGGGCAGGTCTCGGTGACGGTGGCGGTCTCGGCAGATCGCCACCTCCCGTTCATCTGCTGTGCACCCGGGAGATCCTCTGCGGCCACGCGGGATCGCTGGTCTGGGCGGGTACCCGACTGAGTCCCCTCCGGACAGGCCCCGCACTTCGCGGGGTCCACCGGCCCAGCCACCCAGGAGTCCTCCATGCCCCGCCTGCACCGTGCAGCGGCGGTCACGGCGGTGTGCGCTTTGAGCGCCGCCGCCCTGCTCGCCACTCCTATCGCCGCGATCGGTGCCGATGCCGGCATCCGTCCCACCGAGGCGACCTCGGCCGCTCCGAGTCTCGTGCTGAACGAGATCGTCTACGACGACGCGGCGACCGGCCTGGCCGACCAGGTCGAGATCTACAACGCCGGAGCCGAGACGGTCGATCTCGCGGGATGGAGGATCGCCGACGAGAAGCGCGACACCTTCGGGGCGGCTCCGGAGGGAACCGTGCTCGCGCCGGGCGAGTTCCTGGTGCTGGTGAAGGATGTCGATTTCACCTTCGGACTCGGCAAGGGCGACGAGGTCGTGCTGTTCGACCCGAGCAGCACCGAGGTCGACTCCTACGCCTACGAGAACACCGCACCGCTGTCTGTCTGGGCGCGCTGTCCCGACGGCACGGGCGCCTGGGCTCCGGCGACCCGAGCGACCCCCGGGGCTGCGAACGACTGCACGGTCGCGCCTGTCGCCGGCTCCATCGTGATCAACGAGGTCGACTCGCAGCCCGCCGACTGGGTGGAGTTCTACAACCCCGGTACGGCAGCGCTCGACATCTCGGGCTACGAGATCCGCGACAACTCCGACGATCACCGCTGGCAGTTCCTTCCCGGCACGCAGATCGGCGCGGGACAGTTCCTCGTCGTCGAGGAAGGCACGATCGGACTCTCCGGAGGTGCCGAAGTCGCATTCCGCGAGCCGATCGGCATCGGCAGCGCCGATCGCATCCGCCTCTACGACGACTCCGGCACGATGATCGACGACACTCTGCCCTGGCAGGGGCACGCCGCGATCGACGGCGACTTCGCCGCAGCCACCCTGGCACGCTGCCCCGACGGGGTCGGCTCCTTCGTGCTCGCGCATCCGACGCCCGGCGCCACGAACTCGTGCGTCATGCCCGACGTCGTTATCAACGAGATCGAGTCGAACGGCGACACCACCGACTGGGTCGAGGTCGTGAACACCGGCAGCACCGCGGTCGACCTCTCGGGCTGGACCGTGATGGACGACGACCCGACCGGTCACGCGGCCCAGGCGACGCCGCTCCCCGCCGGCACGACCCTGCAGCCGGGCGGCTACTTCGTCTTCGACCACCCGGCGAACTTCATCTTCGGTCTCGGCAACGGCGACACGGTGACGATCCGCGACGCCAACGGCAACACCGTCGACGAGCACGTCTATACCGCGCACGCCGCCGGGGTGCTCGCCCGCTGCGCCGACGGCACCGGCGACTTCGTCGACATCGCCGTCTCGACCAAGGGGCTGCGCAACGCCTGCGGCAACCCGGTGCGCATCAACGAGGTCGAATCCGACGGTGGCTCACCCGACGACTGGGTGGAGCTCGTGAATCCGACGACCACGACGCTCGACGTGTCGGGCATCGTGGTGAAGGACGATGACGACACCCACGCCTACGCGATCCCTGCCGGCACCAACATCAGTGCGGGAGAGTACCTCGTGATCGAGCGGGCACAGCTCGGTTTCGGTCTCGGTGCCGGCGACGCGGTGCGGGTGTTCGACGGCGACCTGCTCGTCGACGAGACCACCTGGGGTGCAGGCCACGCCGCCACAACCTGGGGACGCTGCCCCGACACGACCGGCGCGTTCGCCGCCACCGCAGAGTCCACGAAGGGCGCAGCGAACGTCTGCGCCGGTGAGGTAGCCGTCTCGCCGTGGCCCGGTTCTGCCGAGGTGCGTGTGGTGGACAGCATCCCGACGTTCCTCGAGGACAGCTCGGGTCTCGACGTGCAGGAGACCGCCGACGGTGCGTTCCTCTGGGCGGTCGACAACGGCGAGGGCCGTATCTGGAAGCTCGAGGCGCGCGCCGACGGCTCGGTCGAGAAGGTCGACGGCTGGGACGCGGGCAAGCGCGTGCGCTTCCAGAAAGATGCGGCGAACCCGGGTGCTGCCGGCCCCGACACCGAGGGCATCACGGTCGACGGCGACGGTTTCGTCTACGTGGCCTCCGAGCGGGACAACAGTGCCAAGGGCGTGAACCAGAACGTGGTGCTGAAGGTCGACCCTGACGCCTCGGACGGTGACCTGATCGCTCAGCAGCAGTGGGACCTGACCGCCCTGCTGCCGGCCGTGGGAGCGAACCTCGGCATGGAGGCCGTGCAATGGGTCCCGGATGCGGTGCTCACCGGCAAGCTCTTCGACGACAGGACCGGCGCAGCGTACGATCCGAACGACTACGCCGGTCATGGCGACGGACTGTTCTTCGTCGCGGTCGAGGACAACGGTCACGTCTACGCGTTCGCCCTCGGCTCCGACGGCTCGGCGACGCTCGTGTCCGAGATCGCTCCCGGGCTCACGGGAGTCATGGCGCTCGACTACGACACCGTGCGAAACACGCTCTGGGCCGTGTGCGACGACGGCTGCCAGGGTCGCTCGGCCGAGATCACGCTGAACGGCACCGCGCAGCCGGCGGTTGCCCACTATGCCCGCCCCGCCGGCATGCCTGACATCAACAACGAGGGTTTCGCGACCGCGCCGGCCTCGCTGTCGGTCGACGGCCAGCGCCCGGTGTGGTGGTTCGCCGACGGCTTCGCCTCCGAGGCGCTGCGCACCGGAACGCTCCCCGGAGTCGGTGACGCGAACCCCGGCGGCGAGAACCCGCCGCTTCCGGGTGCCGGTCTCATCGATGACAACCGCAACGGTCTGACGGTGAACCCGTCGGTGGCCACCCGCGGACAGAAGGTCACCGTCACCGTAGGCGCGGACAGCGCCGGCAAGGACGTCGCGGTGTGGATGTACTCCGATCCCGCGCGGATCGCGACGGGCACCCTGACGGCCGCCGGCGCGATCACGGTGACCATACCGACGGATGCACCGTTGGGGGCACACCGGATCGCGGTGTTCGACGCCGACGGCGTGCTTCTCGGTTGGGCCGACATCCGCATCTCCGCAGGCGGTGGCACAGTCGCCGGCGGGCTCGCCACGACCGGTTCCGAGCTCCCGGTGGCCGCGGTGGCGCTGGCGCTGATGCTTCTGGCCGGTGGTGCCGTCGCCGTTCGACGCCGGAGACACGCGGCCTGACCTCGGAGGGGCGCGCGGGTCCATTCCGTGCGTCCCTCCGCTGTCCGGCTCGTCATTCTTCGTAGGAGGGATGCGCGCAGCATCCGAGGCCTAGTAGACATGGTCACGACGCGGAGGCGCCGCGCCGGGAAAGGTCATCGATGAGCATCGCATTCCTCCTGACCACGCTGGTGATCGTCGCGACGCCCGGGACCGGCGCCGTGCACAGCATCGCGGCCGGAATCTCCCGGGGGAGCAGGGCCGGCATCATCGCCGCATTCGGCTGCACGCTCGGCGTCATCCCGCACATGATCGCCGCGATCACGGGGCTGGCGGCGATCCTGAACGCCTCGGCGATCGCGTTCGAGACGATCAAGTGGGTCGGCATCGCCTATCTGCTGTTCCTCGCGTGGCAGACCCTGCGGGACAAGACGCTGATCCAGGCCGAGGAGAACGCCGCCCCGCTCTCCTCCTGGCGGGTCATCCGCACGGCGATCCTCATCAATCTCCTCAACCCCAAGCTCACGATCTTCTTCTTCGCGTTCCTGCCCCAGTTCGTCCCCGCTCAGACGCCGAACGGCACCTGGCAGATGGTCGGACTCAGCCTGGTGTTCATGGTGCTCACCTTCGCCGTGTTCGCCGTGTACGGCGTCTTCGCCGCCACCATGCGCACCCAGGTGCTCGGTCGTCCCAAGGTCATGGCCTGGCTGCGTCGCTCGTTCGCCGCCACCTATGTGCTGCTCGCGGGCCGACTCGCCGTGGAGAGCCAGTAGGCGGCCTGTACGCGGGGTCGCCGAGCGGGCATCCGGAGCGAGGCGCCCCGTGCCGTCATGTCGGTGCCGCGGCCTAGACTCATAAGGCCATGACCGAAGCTCCTCTCATCGTCCCGTCCACCGCAGGTCCCCGCTCGTCGGGAGCCCCCGGGCAAGACGATCTCCTCGCCGGCCTGAACCCGCAGCAGCTCGAGGCCGTCACCTATCGCGGCCCCGCACTGCTCATCGTCGCCGGGGCTGGATCGGGCAAGACCAGCGTGCTCACCCGTCGAATCGCCTCGCTGCTGCGCGCTCGCGAGGCGTGGCCGAGCCAGATCCTCGCGATCACCTTCACGAACAAGGCGGCCGGTGAGATGCGCGAGCGCGTCGAGGGGTTGATCGGCGACGCCGCCCGCGGCATGTGGATCTCGACGTTCCACTCCGCCTGCGTCCGCATCCTGCGCCGAGAGGCCCAGCAGTTCGGTTACACGAAGTCGTTCACGATCTACGACTCCGGCGACTCGCGTGCCCTCCTCAAGCGCCTGGTCAAAGAACATGAGGCCGACGCGTACGGGCTCACGCCGGCGTCCGTCCAGTCGCGCATCTCCAAGCTCAAGAACGAGCTGTCCGACGCGGAGTCCTATGCGCGCCAGGCCAACATGAGCGACCCGACCGAACGGGTCTTCGTCGAGGTCTTCGCCGACTATCAGCGCCAGCTGCAGAAGGCCAACGCCTTCGACTTCGACGACCTCATCGGGCAGACCGTGTATCTGTTCCGGGCGTTCCCGCAGGTCGCCGACACCTATCGTCGCCGGTTCCGGCACATCCTGGTCGACGAGTACCAGGACACGAACCACGCGCAGTACTCGCTGATCCATGAGCTGACGCGTCCCGTCTCGGGCGTCGCTGGGGCCGCCCCAGACCCGTATGCCTCCAACGGCATGATGATCTTCGAGCCCGACCCCGCACCCACGGCCGATGCCGGCGAGGCCGGTGCCTCGCTCACGGTGGTCGGCGACTCCGACCAGTCGATCTACGCTTTCCGCGGCGCCGACATCCGCAACATCAGTGAGTTCGAACGCGACTTCCCCGGCGCGCGCGTGGTGCTGCTCGAGCAGAACTACCGTTCGACCCAGAACATCCTGTCCGCGGCGAACGCGGTGATCGGCAACAACTTCGACCGCAAGGACAAGAAGCTCTGGAGCGACAAGGGCGACGGCGATCCGATCATCGGCTTCACCGGCTACTCGCAGCACGACGAGGCGCAGTTCGTCGCCGACGAGGTCGAAGCACTCCACCGCGCGGGCATGCCCTACTCCGAGATGGCGGTGTTCTACCGCACGAACTCGCAGTCCCGTGCTCTGGAAGAGATCTTCATCCGCTCGGCGGTGCCCTACAAGATCATGGGCGGCACGAAGTTCTACGATCGTGCCGAGATCAAAGACGCCCTGGCCTACCTCGTCGCCGTCGCGAATCCGGCCGACGAGATGTCGGTGCGGCGCATCCTGAACAAGCCTCGACGAGGTATCGGAGACGTCACCGAGACCGCGATCGCACGGTTCGCCGAGGAGCACGGGATCAGTTTCCGCGACGCGCTGTCGATGCCGGGCCAGCTCGGTGTCGGTCCGAAGATCCAGGCGGCGATCGGCCAGCTCGATGCAGTGCTCACCGAGGCCACCGCGATCATGATCCCGGCCACCGGCGAGCTGCCCCCGCCCACGACCGTCGCCGACGGGCTGAGTCTGCTGCTGTCCAAGAGCGGCTATCTCGATGCGCTGCGTGCGAGTCGTGACCCGCAGGACGAGGCGAGAGTCGAGAACCTCGACGAATTCGTGGCCGTCGCCCGTGACTTCGCACGCAACAACCCGGAGGGCACGATCGTCGACTTCCTCACCGAGGTCGCCCTGGTGTCAGACGCCGATGACCTCGACGACGAATCCGGCTCCGTCTCGCTCATGACCATGCACACCGCGAAGGGCCTGGAATACGACGCCGTGTTCGTCACGGGTGTCGAGGAAGACCTCATCCCGCACCGCATCTCGGCCGGCGAGCCGGGAGGGCCGCAGGAGGAGCGACGACTCTTCTACGTCGGCATCACGCGTGCGCGTAAACGGCTGCACCTGTCTCTCGCGATGACGAGGGCGCAGTTCGGCGAGGTCACCGTCGCGATGCCCAGTCGTTTCCTGCAGGAGATCCCGGCGGGGCTGATCGACTGGCGGCAGTCGCCGGGAGATGTGAACTCGCGCGGAGGGATGCAGTCGCGTGCTCTGAACGCCCGCCGTCAGGGCGGCTTCGGCGGCTCGGGCTCGGGTTCCGGCGACCGTTTCGCGGTGAAGTCACTTCCGGGGCGCGACTCCCTGAAGCCGTTGTCGACGGCGATGGACAAGTTCCCCAACCGGGTCACGGCCAAGATGCGCGACAACGGCGACCTCGAGCTCGCCGCCGGAGACCGGATCCGCCACGTCGACTTCGGTGAGGGGCGAGTGGATGCCGTGACCGGTGAGGGCGCGAAGCGCATCGCCCATGTGCGGTTCGACTCCGCGGGGCAGAAGAAGCTCCTCATCAAGGTCGCGCCGATCGAGAAGATCTAGCGCAGGCGGGAGCATCCCTCTTCGGCGAAACACAGGCGGGATTGCCGGTTAGGCTGGCTCATATGGCCCTCTTCTCCCGCCGCAAGAAGTCCGGTGACGATGCCGTCACCCCCACCGTCGATGCTGTCGAGACCGACATCGCTCCCTCTGGCGAGACTGCCGCCGCAGACCGAGGCGTGGCGGACGCCGAGCCCTCGGTCGAGGCGCCCGCGATCGCGATCTCGGTGCAGGCGTTCCGCGGGGTCGGTGCCGAAGCCGGTCCGGAGGTGGCGTTGCCGACCTCTGATGCGATTCCCCAGGCTCCGGCACCCTCTGCTCCGCGACCGGCGCAGCCGAACCCGACCCCTCAGCCGGTGGCTGTCGAGGAGCGGCGCCTCCCGCTCGCCGCGGCGCTTCCGCCCGAGCAGACCGAGACCGTCGCCGGGATGAAGGACAACGTCCTGCTCCGCGAAGCGCTCACCGAGATCGAGGCGGGTGCGACCAACGACCAGCTTCTCGGGGTGATGCGCCAGGCGCTCCAAGGACACCTGTACATCCGCGTCAACGGTGACGCCCGCGCGCAGATCAGCGAGGGCAAGCCGCTCTCGGTCGCCGTGGTCCGCGACGCCGACGACCGTCAGTTCATGCTCGCGTTCAGCTCCGCTCGCGCGGTGCGCGATTCGGTGCAGCTCGAGACCGACCCCTCAGCGACTTCGGCCGTGGCGCAGCCCGTCACCTCGGTGCTGCAGCAGGTGGTGTCGGGTGACTTCGCCGGCCTCATCGTCGACAACGCCTCGGCTCCGCACCGGGTGGTGTTCCCGACCGAGCTGCTGCAGAAGACGCTCGAGCAGGCCGATGTCGACATGACCGTGAAGAGCATCCTCGCCGCTCCCCGCGAGCAGGACTCCACCGTCAAGGTCGGCGAGGCGCTCGCGTCGAAGCGGATGTGGGTGGCCGTGAACGACGGGTCAGGCGGTGGGCCGGTCGGCATCGCCGAGGCGCAGACCACCGACGGACGCCGGTTCCTGCAGCTCTTCTCGCACCCGCTCGAAGTCATCGCACTCGGCAGGGGCGACCGCCCGCTTCCGTTCGAGCCGGAGCAGCTGGCGAAGGTCCTCACGAGCCACTCCGAGATGGCCGGCGTGATCGTCGATTCGGCGGGACCATCGATCGTGGTCGAGCGGGACGCCCTCACGCCTGTCCTGGTGCTCGCGGTCGACCTCGGCGACTGACCGCATTCGCGCCCCGCGCGCTGTCGTGGCGCGCGGGGTTCCCTCTGTCGGGGTCGGGCTCTAGGGTCGGAACATGGCCTCCGAACGCGTGACCCTGACCGTCGCCGACTCCGATGGAGAGCGGGAGGTCGCCCTCTCCAGCCCGAACAGGGTGGTGTGGCCCGATCTCGGGATCACGAAGGCCGAGCTCGCCGACTACGTCCAGCTCGTGTCGACGCCCTTCCTGGCGGCCAACGGCAACCGTCCGGTTTCGCTCGAACGCTTCCGTGACGGCATCGGCCCCTCCGGCGGCGCGCGGGCCGATGGCTTCTTCTCCAAGAACCCGCCCAAGGGAACCCCCGACTACGTCGACGCCGTCATGGTCACCTACAACAGCGGGCGGCAGCATCCTCAGATCGT
Organism: Microbacterium sp.; assembly: GCA_050701935.1. Lineage (GTDB taxonomy): Bacteria > Actinomycetota > Actinomycetes > Actinomycetales > Microbacteriaceae > Microbacterium. The sequence continues at coordinate 11,630 of JBOGEI010000004.1, read as the reverse complement.
CCTCAACCGCGCGAGCGCGATCGTGTGGGCCGTGCAGATGAACACGATCGTGTTCCACCCGTGGGCGTCGCTCGCCCCTGCTGCCGACGATCCGGTGGAGTTGCGCATCGACCTCGATCCCCAGCCGGGCACGGATTTCGCCGATGCCGTGACGGCTGCGCACACACTGCGCGAGGTGCTGCGCGACGCCGGCCTCGAGGCGTTCACCAAGACCAGCGGCAACCGCGGCCTGCACGTGTTCGCGCCGATCGAGCCGACCCACGAGTTCCTCGACGTACGGCACGCGGTGATCGCCGCAGGACGCGAGCTCGAGCGCCGGATGCCGGACCAGGTCACGACGAACTGGTGGAAGGAAGAGCGGGGGGAGCGCATCTTCGTCGACTTCAATCAGGCCAACCGCGACCGCACCATGGCCGGCGCCTACAGCCCCCGGGCCCTGCCGGGGGCGACGGTCTCGACGCCGGTGGCCTGGGAGGAGCTCGACGGACTCGACCCGCGCACGTTCACGGTCCGCAGCATTCCGAAGCGCCTCGAGGAACTCGGCGATCCGTGGGCGGCGATGCAGGAGACCCCCGGGCGCATCGACACCCTGCTGCAGTGGTGGGAACGCGACAAGGAGAGCGGCCTGGGGGAGTTGCCGTTCCCGCCGGAGTTCCCCAAGATGCCGGGAGAGCCGCCGCGCGTGCAGCCCAGCAAGAAGGTCGCCGCGAACTGGGACGAAGACGGCACTCCCGCCGAGAAGGAGTGACCCCGGTTCAGGCGAGCACGTCGGCGAGGTCGTACCCCGCGACGGTGTCCAACTGGTCGTAGGTGCACGAGCGGGCATCGCGATCCGGGCGCCAGCGCTCGAACTGCACGGTGTGTCGGAAGCGGGCGCCTTCGAGCTGGTCGTAGCGCACCTCGAGGACCCGCTCAGGACGAAGCCGAACGAAGGAGACGTCCTTCGAGCCGCTGAACCGCGACCGCTCGCCCTCGGCCTTCACGGCGTCGCCGGATTCGTCGCGCTCCACCAGGGGTGCGAGCTCCTCGACCAGCTCCTGCCGGCGTATGTCGCTCCACGCGGCCACGCCGCCGACCTGCCTCAGCACGCCGTCGTCGTCGTAGAGACCCACCAGCAGCGAGCCGACACCTGAGCCCGACTTGTGGATGCGGTAGCCCAACGCGACCACGTCGGCCGTACGGGCGTGCTTGATCTTGAACAGGGTGCGCTTGCCGGGCGCGTACGGCTGATCGAGCGGTTTGGCGACGACTCCGTCGAGTCCTGCGCCTTCGAACTCCGCGAGCCAGCGCACGGCGGCATCGCGATCGCGGGTCGTCCGCGTGATGTGCAGTGGGTGCTCGACCCCGTCCATGAGAGTCTCGAGCCGGGCTCGTCTCGTCTCGAACGACTGCGTGAGCAGGTCGTCCTCCCCGTAGGCGAGCAGGTCGAAGGCGATGAACATCGCCGGTGTCTCCACCGCCAGCCTGGCCACACGTGACGCTGCCGGGTGGATGCGCTGGCTCAGTGCCTCCCAGTCGAGGCGCTGCGACCCGTCAGGGCCGGTGGCGACGACGATCTCGCCGTCGAGCAGGCAGGGCCCCGGCAGCAGGTCGGGAATGGCGTCGACCAGCTCGGGGAAGTAGCGGGTCAGGGCCTTCGCGCCCCGCGACCCGATCTCCACCGTTTCGCCGTCCCACGCGATGAGTCCGCGGAATCCGTCCCACTTCGGCTCGTACAGGAGCCCGCCGGGGGCCTTCGCCGGGTCGGGGACCGCCGGAACCGCTTTGGCGAGCATCGGCGCGGGGATGTCGTAGCGCATGGTCCCATCCTGGCCGCAGGCGATCCGTGAAGGAAGGCCCTCGGTCAGTCGAACAGGTCGGCCGGCGTCGCGTGCTCTCCGGCGTCTCGCAGTGCTGTGCGGGCGGCATGCCAGCCTGCCATGCCGTTCACGGAGGGCCCGGGAGGTGTCGAGGCGGATGCCAGGTACACCCCGCGCATCGGGGTGCGCCACGGGGCGGGGGAGAGGACGGGCCTGCGCAGCGCCTGGCGCATGTCGAACACCCCGCCGGAGATGTCGCCGCCGATCTCGGTCGGATTGATCGCCTCGCGGGACGAAGCCGGGACCGCGTGATGCGCCAGGACGAGGTCGCGGAAACCGGGGGCGAACCTCTCCACCTGCGCGGTGATGAGTTCGGTCGGATCGAGGTCTGACCCCGGCGGCACGTGGATGTACGCCCAGAGCACGGCCTTGCCTGCGGGGGCACGGGAGTCATCGAGCACCGACGGCTGCACGACGAGCACATAGGGGCGCTCGCTCACCCGCCCGGCAGCGACCGCGTTCTCACTCGCCCAGACCTCCGCACGGGTGCCGCCGAGGTGCACGGTCGGCGCCTTGGCGACGTCGGAGTTCGTCCAGGGGACCGGCCCGTCCAGGGCGAAGTCGACCTTCGCAGCCCCCGGACCGTAGCGGTATGCGGAGACGGCGCGGGCGTACCCCGCCGGCACATCCGGGTGTGTGAGCGCGAGCCGAGGCGAGGTGTTCAGCATCAGGAGGTCGCCGCGTCGCGGGTCGCCCCAGTCCAGCGCGCCGAGGTCGGAGACGGGCGCTGCGGCCTCGATCGTTCCGCCATGAGCCTCGATGTCGGCGATCATGGCGTCGGCGATACGCTGTGCGCCGCCACGCGGGTAGGGCCAGCCGCCCGCGTGTCCGAGTGCCGCCAGCAGCAGGCCGGCGGCCGCACCGGCGAGCGAGGGCTGTGGTGAGTTGGCGTGGGCGACCACTCCCGAGATGAGGGCTGCGGCCTCTTGTGTGCGGAATGCGCGAGCGGCCAGCGGCGTGCCCTGGTCGAGCATCCTGATCGCGAAGCGGGCGGCGGTCACCGGGTCTCGCGGCATCCGCAGCAGCTGATTGCCCGTGAAGTCGACGACTCCGTCGATGTGAGAGCTCAGCGGGCGGAACCGTGAGAGCCACGCGCGCCCGTCGACTCCGAGCTCTGCCGCAGTGCGGTCGATGTCACGCCAGGCGATCGCAGCGCGCCCGTCGTCGAGGGGGTGCGCGTACGAGGCATCGGGCCGAATCCACTCGAGGCGTCGATCGAGCCGGAAGGCCTGGAAGAACGGTGAGGCGAGTGCGGCCGGATGCACGGCGGAGCACACGTCGTGCAGGAAGCCAGGAAGCGTGGATTCGCGCGTACGCACCCCGCCGCCGAGCGTGTCGGCGCCCTCGAGGACACGCACCTGGTAGCCGGCGCGTGCGAGCGTCACCGCTGCGGCGAGCCCGTTCGGGCCGGATCCGATGATCGTCGCCTGAGCCATGAGGTCAGTTTGGCATGCGCGCGGCGCGGAAACGGTCGAACGCACCCCTCTGGGCGTGCGATCCTGGAACAAATGAAAGAAGTACAGGGGCCGACCCCCGCAGGCACCTCCCGTCCATACCGTTCTCTCGCGGAAGCGTTGCGCGCGCACCGCATCGATCCGTCGAACCACGCATTCATCAAAGCCATCGTCGACGGCATCGGGATCAGCTCGTTCATCGACCGCGGTCGCTACATCGAAGCGATCCGTCGCGGCGAAGGCGCACCTTTGCACATCGGGCGCACCTACACCAACGGTTTCACCGAAGACGAGCGACTCGTCGTCGGTGCAGTCGCCCTGCGCCTGCAGCCGAGCGAAGGGAGGGCACCGTACTTCTACGTCAGCCACCCGACCGAGCTCCTCCCGATCACCCCGCCGCGCGCTGCGAAGCGCACGACGACTCCGCGCGTCTCCGCACCTCGCTCCGACAAGCCCAAGCCCGTCGAAGAACGCGACTACGGCGTGTGCGACGTGTGCTTCATGGTGAAGACGCCGGCCGGCGGCTGCGGCTGCAACTGATCGTGACTGCTGATGTCGGATCAGCGGCCGAGCGGCCGTTGATCCGGCTCGCAGACCTCACAGGTCCCGATGCACTCGAGGTCGGTGCCGCAGTGCGCGCCTATCTGCAGCAGACCGAACTCGAGAAGAGTCTGCAGGAACACGGATCCGGGCTCGATTCCGCTGTGCCGCTTCCCGGTCGCTACCTTCGTGAGGTCGAGGACCCGGCCGCGGCGTACTCCGAGCACCGCGTGCGCGTGGCTCAGCTCGACTGTCGCATCGTGGGTGTCGTTGTGCTGTCCGCGCGCGACGGCGTGGCCGAGATCAAACGGCTGTGGGCGCGGCCCGAGGTGCGCGGTCGCGGGGTGGGTTCGGCGCTGCTGGACGCCGCGCTCCACGATGCGGCCGGGCTCGGCGCCGCACAGGTTCGGCTGTCGGTGTGGGACTGGCGCGACGGGGCCGTGCGGCTGTATGAATCGCGGGGCTTCGAGCGCGTGCCTTCGTGGGACGACCGCGAGCGCCTGGTGTGCATGGCGCGCGCGGTTCACTCCGCGAGCTGAGACAGGCGGTACCGGCCAGGGGTCATTCCGACGAACGGTGTGAACTGCTCGATGAACTGACTGGTCGTGGCCCACCCGCACGCGGCAGCGGTGTCCGTCACCGAGGTGCCGTCGGCGAGCAGGACCAGCGCCCGGTGCACGCGCAGCTGGAGACGCCACTGCCGGTACCCCATGCCGGTCTCCAGCTGGAACAGGCGGCTCAGTGTCCGCTCGGCCGTGCCTGTGCGAACGCCGAGCTCGCCGAGCGCGACGGGGACTGCGAGGTCGTCTTCGACGATGCGCGCCGCGTGACGCAGGCGTGGATCATGGGGCTCTGGCAGATGCAGGGGCTGCTCCGGCGCTGTGATCGCCTCGTCGACGATCACACGGCGCAGGTGGTCCAGCGCGCTCGCGCTGCGCGGGCGATCCGAAGTCATCGCCAGCACGGCCTCTCGTGCGAGCGGCGTCGCGACGAGTACGGCAGGGGCTGCCGGCAGCAGCGCGGCCAGTTCATCGGTCAGGTGGACGATGCGCATGTCCGTGCGACCGTGCGCGCGATGACGATGCTCGGCACCGGCGGGTACCCATGCCATGCGCGTCGACGGCGCTATCCATGCCCCTTCGTCAGTGAGCAGCGAGAGCACTCCCGAGGCCGCGTGCACGAGGTGCCCGAGCGGGTGGGCGTGGCGAGGTGACGTCTCGGCGTGCGCGAAGCGGTAGGCGCCCTCCATCGGCAGGGCGGCGAGCGAGTCGAAGTCGACCAGGTTCAGATCGACCAGTCGCGATGATTGGCGGGTATTCGACATCAAGATGCAGTGTACGTGTTTCGTGACAGGCGTGGCGAATGCTGGACTCGAGGCATGACCACGATGCAGGAGCCGTTCGACACCGCCCCGATCCCGCTGACCACGCCGTCCATCCGCCGTGGCGGTGTCCTCACCGGGATCTACGTGGGCGTCGGGCTGCTGTTGATCGCCCTGAACCTCCGCATGGGGGTCGCCTCCGTCGGACCGGTGCTCCCGGCGATCGAGCAGGACCTCGGCATTCCCGCGGCGGCGGCAGGGCTCCTGACGACGATCCCCGTGTTCGCCTTCGGCGCCTTCGCCTTTCTGACCCCCACGCTGACGCGCTGGATCGGACTGCATCGACTGCTCGCACTGACGATGGTCGTCGTGGCGGTCGGCATCGGCATCCGCCTCCTTCCCTCTCCCGTGGCGCTCTTCGGCGGCACCGTGCTGGTGGGGGCGGGGATCGCGGTCGCCAACGTCTGCATGCCCGCCGTGATCCGCCAGGATTTCGCGCACCGCCTCGGCCTGATGATGGGGCTGTACTCCACATCGCTGTTCCTCGGCGCTGCTGCGGCCGCGGCCCTCACGGTGCCGTTCATGACCGCGCTGGGCGGGTCGTGGCGCGGCGCCTTGGCGATCTGGGCGATTCCCGCCGTGCTCGCGCTGCTGGTCTGGCTGCCCAGGGCTGTACGCGTGGCCACCGACTCGCCGACTCCGTCCGGAGCGCCCGCCGATGCGATCGTGGAGCCCCGGGACGAGCCGCGCATGTCGGCGCTGCTTCGCGATCCCGTCGCGTGGGCGGTCACGGGTTTCATGGGGTTGCAGAGCCTGAGCTACTACGCGGCGCTGACGTGGATTCCGACCGTGCTGCAGGACGCCGGTGTGCCGGTGTCCGATGCCGGACTGCTGTTGTCGTACTCGAGTCTTCCGGGGATCGCAGCGGCGCTCCTCGTCCCCACGATCATGCGGCGTCTCCGGCCGACGTGGCTTCCCGTCGTGCTCTCCGCGCTCCTGTGCGCGGCGGGGCTGATCGGCCTGCTCGTCGCGCCGGGGGGAGCCGCGCCCTGGGTGTGGATGACGCTGCTCGGTTTCGGCCAGGGCGCCGCCATCGCGTTGTCGCTCACCTACATCGTCCTCCGCGCACCCGATGCGAGGCACACGGCGCATCTGTCGACCATGGCGCAGGGGGTCGGCTACCTCGTGGCGGGCCTCGGACCGATCGGCCTCGGCATGCTGCACGCCGCCGTCGGGGGATGGGTCCTACCGGTCGCGGCGCTGGTCCTCCTGCTCGGCGTGCAGGCCTTCGCAGGGGCCGCGGCGAGCCGAGAGCGCCACGTGCGCGCCCGGGCCCGGTGATCCGATCCGGGCCCGTGTCTCAGGCGAACGCGCTCATCCCGGTGATGTCGCGGCCGAGCAGCAGTGCCTGCACGCTCTCGGTGCCCTCGTACGTGTGGATGGCCTCGATATCGGCCATGTGCTGCATCACACCGTTCTCGAGCAGGATGCCGTTGCCGCCGAGCAGGTCGCGGGCGGTGGAGGCGATCCGACGCGCGGCGCGCGTGTTGTGGAACTTCGCCAGCGACGCCTGGGTCGGACGCAGCTCGCCCGCCGTCTCGAGGTCTGCCATGCGCCGGCAGTAGAGCTGCATGGCGGTGAGGTCTTCGAGCATGTGGGTGAGGCGCTCCTGCACCATCTGGAACTTCGCCAGCGGCTTGCCGAACTGCACTCGCTGCGTCGCATAGGCGAGCGCGGCCTCGTAGCAGGCGGTCGCGTGTCCGAGCGCCGACCACGCGACACCCGAGCGGGTCGCGTAGAGCACGGTCGAGGCATCCTTGAAGCTCTTCGTTCCCGGCAGCACGGCCTCCAGGGGCACCCGCACGTCGTCCAGCACGATGTGCGCCTGATGGATCGCGCGCAGCGAGGCCTTGCCGCGGATCACGCTGCCGGTGTAGCCGGCAGTCTCCTGCTCGACGAGGAAGCAGCGCACCGCGCCGTGCTCGGCGGTGCCCTCGTCGTCGATGCGGGCCCAGACGAAGGTGATGCCACCCGAGGCGCCGTTGCCGATCCACTTCTTCGTTCCACGGATGACCCACTCGTCGCCCTCTCGGCGGGCTGCGGTCTCCAGCGAAACGGAGTCCGAGCCGTGATCCGGCTCGGTCAGGGCGAACGATCCGAGCACTGAGCCGTCGGCGAGAGCGGTGAGCCACCTCTCCTGCTGCGCGGGGGAGCCGAACAGGGCAAGGGTGCGCAGTGCCAGCCCGCCCTGCACCGCGAGGACGGTGCCCAGTGAGCCGTCGCCACGGGAGATCTCCATGTTCACCAGGCCCGCCGCCAGCGGCGACAGACTCGTGAGCGACGGGTGCTGGATGCCGTCGACGACGAGGTCCATCTCACCCATACGGCGCGCGGCCTCGAGCGGATACTCCGCGCGGTCCCAGGCGTCGGCCATCTGCGGGGCGACCTCGTCGATGTAGGACTTCGCGCGGTCCCACGCCACGCGGTCGGCGGCGGGGATGTCGGTGAAGACGGCGTAGTAGTCGCTGTCCTGACGTCCGGTGACGTCGTACGACGAGACGCGCTCGCCGGGGAACGGGGTGGCTTCGGTGCTCATGGGGCTCCTTCGTGGACCTGAGTATCGTACTCCTCGATACTCGGTTCCACGACCCGCAAGCGGCTAGTCGAGCTGGGACTGCAGTCGTCGACTGACCTCGGCGATCGGCATGGAGCGCGGGAACACCGCGACCACCATGTCGTCCGGAGCGGAGGCCGCCTCGTCTCCGGCGACGCCGTAGCGGCGGCGCACATCGGCCAGAGCCGTCTGCAGCGTCGCCAGGGGCACCTTCTTCCGGCCCCGCAGCAGCTGGCGCAGCACGTGGTTGTGCACCGCCGTGACGAGGGCGGCGAACCCGACCGCATCCAGTGGATCGACCCCGGGGAGAGCGCTTCGCAGGTAGTCGTCGAACAGACGCTCGTAGCGGAAGACCGTGATGATCTCGCGCTCGCGCAGCACCGGGACCTGGCGCACGATCTGGTAGCGGCGCCTGGCGAGCTCCGGATCGTGGGCGAAATGCGCGAAGACCGACTCGGATGCCGCGCACACGGCGCCCCACGGGTCGTCGTGCCCTTCATCGAGGAACTCCCTGAGCTGCTCGAGGAGAACCTCGTGATCGGCGAAGACGACATCCTCCTTGCCGCCGAACTGGCGGAAGAAGGTCGAGCGGGAGACACCGGCGGCCTTGGCGATCTGCTCGACCGATGTCTGATCGAACCCCTGGGCGCTGAAGAGTTCGAGTGCTGCGGCGACGACGCCGGTGCGCAGTTCTGCGGATTCGTGCATGGCGAAAGCCTAGACCTCGGCGGCCGGGGTCGCCGAGGCGTGGCCGTCATACTGGGGAGCGTGAGCGATGACGGGATTGCGGCCGGGTGGTTCGACACGCGGCGGCGCGGCACCCGGCGCTGGTGGGACGGCACACGATGGACCTCGCGCATCCTGGTGCGCGGACGCGAGACGACGTTGGCCGAGGACAATGCCGCTGTGCGCCGGCAGCTGCTCGTGTGCGAGGTCGTGCTCGTCGTCGTCCTCGTCGGATCGATCCTCATCACCCTGTGGGGCTCGTTGCCGGTGCTCGTGGTGCGTCCGGTGATCGTCGCCGTCGGCACCGCCCTCGTGGTCGCGCCGTTCCTCATCGCCCGACAGCTCCGTCTGGTCACCCTGCCGGCGCGACGCCGCGGCGTGCCGGCAGGTCGCTGACCGCACGAGGGGCAGGGGCCGCAGGAGCGCCCAGGCCGAGGTAGTAGGCTGGGGGACTGGTCGATGTCTCGACATCGAGAGAATTACCAGACAGCAGCCCAGTGAAGGAACCACAGTGGATCTGTACGAGTACCAGGCACGAGACGTTTTCGAAAAGTACGGAGTGCCGGTTCTCGCCGGCATCGTCGCGGACACCCCTGAAGAGGTGAGGGCGGCTGCCGAGAAGATCGGCGGAGTGGTCGTCGTCAAGGCTCAGGTCAAGACCGGCGGCCGTGGAAAGGCGGGCGGCGTCAAGGTCGCCAAGACCCCCGACGAGGCGTACGAGGCGGCGAAGGCCATCCTCGGCCTCGACATCAAGGGCCACGTCGTCAAGCGCGTCATGGTCGCCCAGGGCGCACGCATCGCCGAGGAGTACTACTTCTCCGTGCTGCTCGACCGCGCCAACCGCTCCTACCTGAGCCTGTGCTCGGTCGAGGGCGGCATGGAGATCGAAGAGCTCGCCGTCGAGCGCCCCGAGGCGCTCGCGCGCGTCGAGGTCAACCCGCTGACGGGTATCGACAAGGAGAAGGCCGTCGAGATCGCTCGCGCGGCGAACTTCCCGGAAGAGCTCATCGAGAAGGTCTCCGATGTGTTCGTCAAGCTCTTCGACGTGTACAAGGGCGAGGACGCGACGCTCGTCGAGGTCAACCCGCTGGTACGCACCGAAGAAGGCGACATCGTCGCCCTCGACGGCAAGGTCACGCTCGATGACAACGCCTCGGAGATCCGTCACCCCGAGCACGAAGCGCTCGAGGACAAGGACGCCGCCGACCCGCTCGAGGCGAAGGCCAAGGCATCCGGCCTGAACTACGTCAAGCTCGACGGCGAGGTCGGCATCATCGGCAACGGCGCAGGACTCGTCATGTCGACGCTCGACGTGGTCGCGTACGCGGGCGAGAACCACAACGGCGTCAAGCCGGCCAACTTCCTCGACATCGGCGGCGGCGCTTCGGCTGAGGTCATGGCCGCCGGCCTCGACGTCATCCTCGGCGACCCGCAGGTCAAGAGCGTCTTCGTCAACGTGTTCGGTGGCATCACGGCGTGCGACGCCGTCGCCAACGGCATCAAGGGCGCGCTCGAGACGCTGGGCGCCACGGCCTCCAAGCCGCTCGTCGTGCGCCTCGACGGCAACCGCGTCGACGAGGGTCGCGCGATCCTCGCCGAGTACGCGCACCCGCTTGTCACCCTGGCCGCAACCATGGACGAGGGCGCCGACAAGGCCGCCGAGCTCGCCAACGCCTGAGACTGAAGGACGAGAAGAATGTCGATCTACCTCAACAAGGACTCCAAGGTCATCGTCCAGGGCATCACCGGCGGTGAGGGCACCAAGCACACCGCGCTGATGCTCAAGGCCGGCACCCAGGTCGTCGGCGGCGTGAACGCCCGCAAGGCCGGCACCACGGTCTCGCACACCGACAAGGACGGCAACGCTGTCGAGCTGCCCGTCTTCGCCTCGGTCGCCGAGGCCATGAAGGAGACCGGCGCCGACGTGTCGATCGCCTTCGTGCCCGGCGCCTTCACCAAGGACGCGATGATCGAGGCCATCGATGCCGAGATCCCGCTGCTCGTGGTCATCACCGAGGGCGTGCCCGTCGGCGACTCGGCCGAGGCCTGGGCCTACGCCCAGAGCAAGGGCAACAAGACCCGCATCATCGGCCCGAACTGCCCCGGCATCATCACGCCGGGCGAGGCGCTCGTCGGCATCACGCCGGCGAACATCACGGGCAAGGGACCGATCGGACTCGTGTCGAAGTCGGGCACCCTGACCTACCAGATGATGTTCGAGCTGCGCGACCTGGGCTTCTCCACCGCCATCGGCATCGGCGGCGACCCGGTCATCGGCACCACGCACATCGACGCGCTCGCCGCGTTCGAGGCCGACCCCGAGACCAAGGCGATCGTCATGATCGGCGAGATCGGCGGCGACGCCGAGGAGCGTGCGGCCGACTACATCAAGGCGAACGTCACGAAGCCGGTCGTCGGCTACGTCGCGGGCTTCACGGCTCCCGAGGGCAAGACCATGGGTCACGCCGGCGCGATCGTCTCCGGCTCGGCCGGTACCGCTCAGGCGAAGAAGGAGGCCCTCGAGGCCGCCGGAGTCAAGGTCGGCAAGACGCCGTCCGAGACGGCCGACCTGATGCGTGCGATCGTCGAAGCGCTCTGATCTGAGCTACGCTTGATCTGAAGGCCCCGGACTCCACTCCGGGGCCTTCTTCATGTCCGGCCCCAGAGCCTGCGCGTCAGATCCGCGGAGTCACGGAAGCCAGGATGCTGTCGAGCGCGCGGTGTGCGTCTCGACGTGCTGCGGGGTCGTCCTGTTGGGCGGCGAGCCAGAGCGCGAGCTCGTTCATCGCTCCGGAGAGGGCCGCCGTCAGCGGGTCGAGGAGGGCGGGGGTCATTCCGGCCTCGCGCAGTCCTGCCCTGAGTTCGTTCTCCGGGCCCTCTGCGTCCAGCCGACGCCAGTGCTCCCAGCCGAGCGCGGCGGGGCCGTCGATCAGCAGGATGCGCGCGGCAGTCGCATCGGTGATCGCGTCGAGGAAGGCGTGGCTGCCGTCGCGGAGGGCGGCATCCGGGGCGCTGTCCGCGGTCGCGGCGACGATGGCATCCGCGATGTGCTGCTGCTGCGCGGAGGCGACTGCGGCGAACAGCTGCGGCTTCGAGACGTAGTGGTGGTACACGGC
>JBOGEI010000003.1:0-57846 GCA_050701935.1 Microbacterium sp. | reverse complement strand
GGGCCACCCTTCGGGCGGCCCCCTTCAGCACGTCGTGCCCGCGACAGGATTCGAACCTGCGACCTGCCCTTTAGGAGAGGGCTGCTCTATCCCCTGAGCTACGAGGGCGCGCATCCAGTCTAAGCGACCCGGTGCGCGCCGCCGCGTCTCAGTCGTCCCCGCGTCGCCACAGCCGGGAAGGCCACCAGATCGCCTTTCCGATGTCGTACGTCAAGGCGGGAACCAGCAGCGAACGGACGACGAACGTGTCCAGCAGCACTCCGAAGGCGACGATGAACGCCAGCTGCACGAGGAACAGGATCGGGATGACCGACAGCGCGGCGAAGGTCGCGGCAAGGACGAGGCCCGCCGATGTGATCACCCCACCCGTGATCGACAGCCCTCGCAGGATCCCCTCCCTCGTGCCGTGAGCCTTCGATTCCTCGCGCACTCGCGTCATCAGGAAGATGTTGTAGTCGATCCCGAGCGCGACGAGGACCACGAATCCGAAGAGCGGAACGGCCGGGTCGGCGCCGGGGAACGCGAAGATCCCGTTGAAGACGATCGCCGACACCCCCATCGCTGTGCCGAAGGACAGCACCGTCGTCAGGATCAGCAGCACCGGCGCGAGGATGGAGCGCAAGAGCAGCATCAGGATGAACATGATCACCACGAGGATGACGGGGATGATGAGATTCCGGTCGTGGATCGAGGCGTCGTTGGTGTCGATCGAGGTCGCAGTGACCCCGCCGACGAGGGCATCCAGCCCGTCGAGTTCGCTGCGGAGCTCGCGCACGGTGGAGGCTGCGGCATCCGAGTCCGCGGCGTCGGTGAGAGTGCCCTGGAGCAGCACATCACCGTCGACGGTCGTGGGGTCGGGCGCAGGTGTGCCGGGTGCGCCGACGGCGGTGATGCCGTCTGCGGTCACGGGAGCGCTGCCGCTGGGCGAGTCGGCCGCGGTGACCGAGACCGCGTCGATGCCGTCGTTCGCGAGCAGGACGTCGGCCGCATCCTGCAGCTCGTCTTCGGGCACGACCACGTAGACGGGGCTGCCGGAACCTCCGGGGAAGTGCTCGCCCAGCGCCACCTGGCCGTCTCTCGCCTCCGAGGCGCCGAGCACCAGATCGGACTGCGGAATCCCGTCGGCATCGAGCTGCGTGATCCCCAGCGCTCCGACCAGGAGCACGAGAGTCGTGACGATCCAGATGACTCGTGGACGGCGTTTGATGAGGCCGGCGAGGCGCGCCCACAGTCCCGTCGTGCGCATGCCGTGCTCGGAGGCGACGACTTCCGGCTCGAAGCGCGGTCGTCGGGGCCAGAACACCGCGCGTCCGAAGAGCAGCAGCAGCGAGGGGAGCAGGGTCAGCGCCGAGAGCATGGCGAAGACGATGCCGATCGCCGCGACCGGGCCGAGGGTGCTGTTGGACTTCAAGTCGCTGAGCAGAAGGCACAGGAGTCCCGCGATCACCGTGCCGCCCGAGGCGACGATCGGCTCGACCGAGCCCTTCCACGCCGCGAGGACCGCCGTTCCCTTGTCCTGCGAGATTCGCAGCTCCTCACGGAACCGAGCGACGAACAGCAGGGCGTAGTCGGTGGCGGCCCCGATCACGAGGATGAAGAGGATGCCCTGGGTCTGGCCGCTGAGCAGCAGCACCTCGAACTTGGCGAGCCACCACACCACCAGGAGGGCGACACAGAGCGCGAACAGGCTCGTCGAGAGCACGACGAGTGGCAGCAGGAACGAGCGGTAGACGAGCACCAGGATGACCAGCACCGCGAGAAGCGCGACACCGAGCAGCAGCCCGTCGATGCCCGCGAATCCGGCGACCAGGTCGGCGCTGAATCCGGCAGGTCCCGTGATGTAGACCGTGATCCCCTCGGGAACGGCTCCGCGCAACTCTTCTCCGAGTGCTGCGGTCGTGTCGGCGAGCTCCGCATCGCTGTCGATCGGGATGAAGGCCTGGACGGCTCGCCCGTCGTCGGAGGGGAGCGCTGGCGAGACCTCGTCGCCGACGCCTTCCACATCCGGGGCGGCGGCGACGGCATCCGAGATCGCGTCGAGCTGGGTCTGGGTGAGCTTCTCGTCGGAGGTGAACACGGCGATGGCCGGTATCGAGTCGCTGTCGTTGAACTCGCCGAGCAGCTTCTGCACCTGGGTCGCGTCCGCGGATTCCGGCAGGTACGTCGTCTGGTCGTTGGAGGAGACCTCATCGACCTTGCCGAACAGCGGCCCTCCCAGCGACGCACCCACCAGCCACACGAGGATCAGCGCCACAGGGAGAAAGACGCGCACCCAGGAGTGGCGCCGCGAACGTTCCCTGATGGGCGGAGTCGGTGAAGGGACGGGGCGGGACATCGGGTTCCTCTCGGAAGGGGGCGGTTCGGGAATCAGGAGATCCACGCGAGGATGAGGATCATCGTCGCGAGGAAACCGGCGAAGTAGTTCAGGGCGATGAATCGGCGCCAGGCGCGGTTCGTGGATGCGGAGGTCTCGTCCGTCACGTTCCACCAGGGTGCCGCGTTCACGAGGTAGGGCAGTGCGAGGGCCGCGGCCAGCGGGCCGGGCCACGGAGTCAGGAGCATCGCCGCTCCCGCGACGGCCCACAGCGCGAGCGCCAGACGCACGGTCGTCCGCGCCCCGATGACGGTTGCGATCGAGGAGATCCCGGCCTCGCGGTCAGGGCCGATGTCCTGCACTGCCCCGCAGGCATGAGCCGCCATTCCCCACAGGAAGAAGGCGCCCAGCGTGATGACCGTGCCGGTGGTGAACGGTGCGCCGGCCAGGGCGAGTCCCACGATCGCCGGGCTCACGAAATGGGTGCTCGAGGTGATCGAGTCGAGGAAGGGGCGTTCCTTGAACCGGAGGACCGGAGCCGAGTAGGCGATCACGGCGAAGACGCTCACGGCCAGCCAGCACCAGGATGCCGGGTTGCCGACGATCACGAGGTAGACGAGGAAGGGGAGGTTCGTCGCGGCCGCCGCCCACAGCGTCGCCCGGTGGACGCGGGGAGACAGGAGCGCGCCCTCGATTCCGCCCTTGCGAGGGTTCGCCAGATCGGAGGCGTAGTCGAAGACGTCGTTGATCCCGTACATCGCGAGGTTGTACGGGATGAGGAAGTACAGGGTGCCGATCACGAGCGTGATGTCGATCTCGCGCGTGCTGAGGAGATAGGCCGCGGCGAACGGGAAAGCGGTGTTGATCCAGCTGATCGGCCGCGACGACAGCACGATCTGGGCGAGGTCGCGTCCGATCGAGTGCGACGGGGCGGAGGCGGCGCTCATCCGAGATCCTCGTCGTCTGCGGATCGGCGATCGTGCGCTCGCCGCCGTGCCCGCATCGCCGTCCACACTGTCGGAAGCAGCAGCGCACCCGCGAGCGGGTAGGCGAAGTCCTCGATCGGAGCCAGACCGATGTGGAGTCCGAGCAGCGGGTCCTGCGCGTAGTGGAAGAGACCGCTCGCGATCATCACGGTGTCGAACGCTGCGGTGAGCAGGAAGAGCACGAGCACGGTCGACAGCACCGCCCCGGGATGTGGCCTTCGTCGGCGCGATGCGAGCACGAGCCCGATGCCGCCCAGCACGGCGACGACGAGGAAGCAGGCCGAGAGCTGGATGTACGTCACGGACGACCACCCTTCGCGCGGCGCTGCTCACGGAGCCGGGCGAGTATGCGCACCGAGCCGGTGTAGATCACCATCGTGCACACCACGAGGAAGAGAAGGAACACCGGCTCCTCGATCGGCAGCTCGGGCGCCAGCACGAACCCGGTCGCGATCGCGGCGTCGCCGCGCAGGAAGATGCCGTTGGCGATGCCCGCGATGTCCCACACGAGGAAGAAGGCGAGACCGACGGCTGTCACGACCAGCGCCGACAGAGCGTCGCGCCAGAAGAAGAGGCGGAACCGCCAATCCAGCAGCAGCATGCAGCCCAGCGACAGCAGAAGGGCGATCAGGTAGAGCGCACCCATCAGGACGCCTCCGTCCCGACGGCCGACCGTTCGGGCGCCGGAAGAGGACCGGGGGAGTGGTCGCCGCGGATGCGCTTGAGGACGATCTCGGCACTGATCAGGCACATCGGAACCCCGACGCCCGGTGCAGTCGTCGCGCCGGCGTAGAAGAGCCCTCGTACGCGCTTGGATGCATTCTGAGCGCGGAACATGGCGCTCTGCGTGAGGATGTGGGCGGGCCCCAGCATCCCACCCCGCCAGGAGCGGTAGTCGTCGCGGAAGTCCGCCGGTCCCTTCGTCTCTCGTACGACGATGCGTTCGCGGAGGTCGGGGATCCCAGCCCAGGCCGAGATCTGGTCGATCGCGGCGTCGGCCGCACGCTCGATCTCGGGTGACCCCGCGCCGTCGGATCCGCCATGGCCGAGTGCGACGTCCGCCGGCACAGGGACGAGTACGAAGAGGTTCTCGTGGTCGGCCGGTGCGACATCGGGATCCGTCGCGCTGGGTCTGCACACGTAGGTCGATGCGGGGGCCGGAACGGACGGCGACGGCCCGAAGATCGCATCGAAGTTCGCGTCCCAGTCGTCGGTGAAGAACAGCGAATGGTGCGCCAGTTCGGGGAGCGCACCACGAACACCCAGCATCAGGAGCACACCACCCGGCCCGCTGGTGCGCCGTGCCCACCAGGACTCCGGGTAGGTCTGCAGAGATCGCGGAAGCAGTGCCGTCTCGGTGTGGTGCAGGTCTGCGGCGGAGACCACGATGTCCGCGCTCTCCACGTGCGAAGCGCCTGAGCCGTCAATCCACCCGACACCCGTCACACGCGTGCCGCCATCAGCGTCCTGGGTGCGGATGCCGGTGACATCGGCTCCGGTCACCATCCGGACGCCCGCATCGAGGGCGAGCGCCTCGATCCGCTCGACCACGCGCCAGAAGCCGCCCTGTGGATAGCTGACGCCCTGGTCGAGGTCGAGCGTGCTCATCAGGTGGTACATCGCCGGCGCCGTTCGCGGATCGGTGCCGAGGAACACTGCCGGATAGCCGAGGATCTGGCGCACGACCGGGTGCCGGAAGCGTCGCGCGGCGAAGGACTGAAGCCGGGTGCCGAGCAGGGCGGTCAGACGTGGCAAAGCCAGAAGAACCTCCGGAGCGAGGAGCGACCGAATCCGGGTGAACGGGTTGTAGAGGAAGTACTTCTGCGCCATCTGGTCGGCGTGATGCGCGGAGTCGAGGTAGTCGTGGAGGGTGCGTGCAGAACCGGGTTCCAACGATTCGAAGAGCTGAGTGACCCCATCCCGGCCTGCGGGAACGGTCACCTGGTCGGCCGCGGCATCGGCCGTCTTCGGGGCACGGAACACTCGGTAGCCCGGGTCGAGGCTGGTGAGGTCGAGCTGCTCCGCGGTGGTGGTGCCCATCATCTCGAAGAAGTGGTCGAAGACCTCGGGCATCAGGTACCAGGAGGGGCCGGAGTCGAAGCGGAACCCGTCGCGCTCGATCGTTCCCGCGCGTCCGCCGACACGGTCGTTCTTCTCGAGGACGACGACTTCGTGTCCGTCCCGCGCGAGCAGACCCGCAGTCGCGAGTCCGGCGACGCCTGCGCCGATGATCGCAACCCGGCTCATCGGTCGCGTTCCATCGCGGTGATGACGAGCGCCCGAGCGGCGAGTGCGGCCTTGATCGGATCGGGGACGCGCACGCGTCGGTGGTAGAGGACGTCGGCCGGAGTCCTCGCCACTCGATGCGTGAGCGCGGCGAACAGCGACAGCGCGCTGCGCACCGCCGCACGCGAATCCCTCGGCAGCAGCGGGATCGCGGCGCTGGCGTCGGCGAGCTGCCGGAGGATGGTGTCGACCCAGGCATCCCGGTCGGCATCCGTCAGACGGTCGGTGCCGCCGAGGTAGCCGCGGTGCAGGCGGTCGGTGTCATCGGCGAGGTCTCGGAGG
Organism: Microbacterium sp.; assembly: GCA_050701935.1. Classification (GTDB taxonomy): domain Bacteria; phylum Actinomycetota; class Actinomycetes; order Actinomycetales; family Microbacteriaceae; genus Microbacterium. The sequence continues at coordinate 51,978 of JBOGEI010000003.1, read as the reverse complement.
AAGTTCACGTTCTGAAAGGCGGCGCCGAGTTGGCGTGCACCGCGTCGCATCGTCTCGACCTGGGCCGGCGTGCGCGTGGTTCCGCGCGAGAAGACCTGCAGGCACATGAGCCCTACGACTTCGGCAGAGCCGTATACGTAGGTGGCGTGCGCGTCGGCGTCATAGGCGGCGAAGCCGGCGTCGGCCGAGATGTCGGCGCGCATCGAATCGAAGAAGGGGCGGGTGAGGTCTTCGCCGATTCCGCATTCGCGCGCAGTGCGGGCGAATGCATGCAGGATCAGGTCGCTGCTGTATCCGATGCGCATCGAGCGGTGCGTCTCGGCGATGTAGGAGTCGAGCGCCGCCGATTGGGCCGCGGTGTCCAGGCCCGCCTCCGCGGCGACGCCGTCGACGATCTCGTCGGCGATGCGCACCATCGCGTAGATGTTGCGGATGTGCTGTCGATGACGCTTTCCGAGAAGGCGCGTGGCGAGCCCGAATGATGTCGAGTAGGTGCGGATGACATCGGTCGTCGCGATCTCCGCCGTCCGATTGAAGCGTCGGAGCGCCGTGTCGTCGGCCCGGCCGGTGGAGTCGGTGCTCATCTGCTGCGGCCTTCGACGCGGGCGATGAGCCCGTGGATGGCGCGCCCTGCCGCTGCGGGGAGCATGCCCGCGTTCTCGGCCTCATCGAGAGCGATGGCGGCTGCTTCGAGGTGCTCCTGGATGAGGCCGCGGACGAAGCTCTCGGAGCCGCACTCGCGCAGTCGGTCCCGAGCATCCGCGCCATCGCTCGCGCCGAGATCGGAACGGCCGAAGTGCAGTTCGATGCTGTCCCAATGGCTCGTCATGCGGGCATAGGCGATGATCGCGGTCTCCTTCCCCTCGCGGAGATCGGAGAAGGCATCCTTGCCGTGCTCGTCGGGGTCGCCGAACACGGAGAAGAGGTCGTCCTGCAACTGATAGGCCAGGCCGAGATGTCCGCCGATCCTGGCGAGCTGGTCTTCCGTCGCAGTCGAGGAGTCGGTGAGCACGGCTGCCGCACGCAGGGGCAGCGCGAAGGAGTAGGTCGACGTCTTGTAGGCGCTCGTCGAGAGGATCGTCCGCAGATCGGGGGCGATGATGCCGTCGCTCAGCGCGACGTCGGTGTGCTCACCCGCCACAGTCTCGAAGATCGTCTGCTCGAGCAGGGCGAGCAGACGCTCCCGTGCGGGGGCCGCGACGTCGGCGCGAGCGAATCCCAGCACGGCAGACGACAGCATCAGATCACCGAGGAGGATCGCACTGGAGCGAGCCCAGTGCAGAGCCGGCTCGCTCGGCAGGCCTGGTCGTCCTGCGACGAGTGCGCCGATCAGGTTCGGACGTCGTCGCCTGGTCAGATCTCCGTCGATGACGTCGTCGTGCAGCAGGAACGCGAAGTGGAGAAGCTCGACGTGGGCGGCCACATCGATTGCGCGGCGAGTCTCCTCGGTGGAGAGGGGAGCGGCCGCGAGTGCATTCACGAGATCCACGAGCAGTCGTGGACGGATGAGCTTGCCGCCGAGTGCGTGCTCCGCGGCAGCCTGCCAGAGCTCCACGAACTCGCTCCCGTACGGTTCTGCTGCGGCGCTCCGTTCCGAGAAGCGGAGTCGAAGCGCCTCTTCGATCCGCGTTCCGAGCGCGTCCTCGGTCGTGGTCGCTTCCATCGCTCAGACCTCGCCGAGCCGTCGCAGCAATGGAAGCTGTTCGACGAGCCAGGGGCTGAAGGCGAACGGCGCGTGCGTGACGGCCTCGATTAGACCGTCGACATCAACCCACGTCCACTCTGAGACTTCGTCGGGATTCGCAGTGGGCTGACCGTCGTAGATGGCGACGTGCACCGGGCAGACCTCGTTCTCGACGATGCCGCTCGCATCCACGGCGCGATAGCGATACCCGGGGAGAGCGAGGCGCAGCTCGTCCAGCCGGATGCCGAGCTCATCGAAACCACGACGACGCACGGCATCGGCCATGACCTCACCGGGCCGCGGGTGTCCGCAGAAGCTGTTCGTCCACACGCCAGGCCAGGTCTTCTTCGCCAGCGCGCGGCGGGTGAGCAGAAGTCGGCCCCGAGAGTCGAGGACGTAGCAGGAGAAGGCCAGGTGCAGGGGAGTATCGCTCGTGTGGACTTCGCTCTTCGGCAGCGTGCCGACGGCAGTCCCGTCTTCGGCGAGGAGGGTCACGTCGTCCATGGGATCCCCTTGATCTCGAGCCTTTGGAAACTAGCTAACTTGGTGAGTAGTCAACTTAGCATGAAACTGTTGGTGTGTAACATGATCGCATGGACACCGAGCCCGGCACCACCCCGCGAGCGGGCGCGCAGGGAACGCCCTCCGCCGTGGAGGGCGGATCGAGTCGGGACGCCGAGACTCCGGACGGTCTCATCCACGCGGCGATCTACGATGTCGAAGCCAGCGATCCTCGAAGCACGCTGATCGATCGGACCGGGGTCCCACCGGAGGAGCTGAGGCAGATCGCTCGGCTCATGGAGTCGCTCGCGGGCCTTCGCGAGGCGGAGCAGACTCTCTCGCAGGCTTCCCGGAGGTACATGCGCCTGAACGAGACCGACATGCGGGCGCTGCACTACCTGATCGTGTGCGCGAACCGCGACCTGGTGGCGACACCCGGTGGGATCGCGCACCACCTGGGCGTATCGACTGCCGCCACCACCAAGCTCCTGGACAGGCTGGAACAGGGCGGACACATCAGAAGAGCCCCGCATCCGACTGATCGCAGGGCGCTGCAGATCAGCATCACGTCGGAAACGCGGCACGCGGCAATGGAGACGGTCGGTCGACAGCAGGCCAAACGCTTCTATGCCGCCGCAAGGCTGACGCCCGCCGAACGGGACGTCGTTATCCGATTCCTCACGGATATGACCGAAGAGATCACTCTGCGCGACGAACCGTGGCTGCAGGAGAGCGCGGAGTAGTCCTCAGCCGGAACAGGAACTCCGGCTGAGATCAATGTGCTGCGTTGTATGCATCCAGGATCGATGCGGGAATTCGACCGCGCTCGGAGAGGGTATGACCGTTCTCGTTCGCCCACGCCCGGATGGCGGCGACCTCGGGGTTTCGCGCTTGACGCTTGCGCGGCGCGGATGTGCGCGAAGTGCTGGAGGAGCCGGCCCGTCGACCTGCGGAGATATAGGGCTCGAGCGCCTTGCGCAATTCGTCGGCGTGCGCCGAATTCAGATCGATCTCATAGGCGGCGCCATTGAGCGAGAAATGCACGGTCTCGCCCTCGCCGATTTCAAGGATGCTGCCGTCGATGTCGTCGACCAGCTGATGCACAATTCGTCTCGCCATGGACGCGACTTTACTCCCTCGGAAGAAATGCGACAAGTTGTGAATAGTCGCCACCGTAATTCGATTCACATGTCGTAATAAATCAATTCCCTGTGTTCAGGGAAGGAGTCCCGCGCGTCGTGCTCTCGTGACTGCGGCGTGCCGAGTCGAGGCGTCGAGTTTCGACATCGCCGTGCCTAGATACGCTTTGATCGTGCCTTCGCGCAGGCCGAGCTGTGTCGCGATCTCCGCATTGGTCGAGCCCAGCGCAGCGCAGGCGAGCACATCGGTCTCGCGAGGCGAGAGGTGGATGGTCGGCACCGGGCCCGTCGGGGGCGTCGTCGCCTCGCCTGCGAGCACCATGAGCCGTTGCTCGACCTGTGCGATCCGTGCCCGGATGTCGACATCGTCGACGGAGGCTGCGATGCTGCGGAGCTCTGCGAAGCTCTCCCTCAGTTCTTCGCGCTGTGACGGCGCGACGCCGCCGCCGGAAACGGTCGCATGCAGGCGTCGCTGCACTTCGTCGCGGATGCGCAGCTCGTCGGCGACCGACTGAGCCACCTGCATGGCAGGTGCGGTGGTCACGCCGCCGACCTGCTCTTCGTCCCATCCACCTGCGTAGAGGACACCGCGGGAGCGCCCCTGGACGATGATCGGAAGCGCGAGAAGCGTGCGCAGCCCCTCGCCCAGTACGAACACGTCGTAGTCGTGCGTGATCTGCTGGGACGAGCCGTAGTCGCTCGTCATCCGGGGGCGGAGTTCCATCATCGCCCGGCCGCCGAGTCCGCGTTCCGGCCGCACCCGCAGCCCGTCCAGTGATCGGGTTCGGGCGCCGACGATGCTGGTGACGCTCACGACGCCTTCTTCGATGAGACCGCCGAAGGCGACGGGGAAGCGTGTACGCCTGGCGAGCTCGCGCACGGCATTGGCGACGAGGTCCGCCTCGGATTCGCGGGGGAGCGGTGAGCTCACGACTACCTACTTCCGGGGTGACGACGCAGTTCCCCGTTTCGTAGCGTCGACGATATCACTCGCGTCGTCGAGTCGTGCGTGGACCCGGCGGCCTACTCGCCGAGTCCACGCCGCCGGGTCGCTCAGCCTGCTTCGAGGTCGAGCAGGAACTGCTTGCGCTCGGGGTGTGCGCCGTACTGCCCGGTGCTGCCGTCGGATCTCACGACGCGGTGGACGGGAACGATGATCGAGAACGGCGTGATGCGGCATGCGGTACCGACGGCGCGCGCCGCACCGGGATGACCGGCGAGGATGGCGACCTCGCCGTAGCTCATCGTCTCTCCCCATTCGATGCCGCAGATCGTCTGGAGTGCGTTCAGGGCGAACCCGTCGACGAGCTGCCAGTCGAGTCGCAGGTGCTCCTCGAAACGAACCTGCTCACCGTCGAAGTACTCGGCGAGAAGATGTGCCAGCTCGTCTGCGGCGCCGGGATCGGGCTCGGGTACCGCCCGTAGCTGCCGCGACACGCCTTCGAGAAGCCAGGGCACGCGAGGGTCTTCGGATTCGGACAGGTCGAAGCGCACGATGCCCTCGTCGGAGAACACCGCGAGCGCGTCGCCGAACGGGGTCGGAGCGAAGTCGTAGCGGAAGGTCATGCCACCATCCTGACCGCACCGGGCGACGTCGGAGCTCGCGCCGACCGCGCCGAGTGGAGAACGCGAGCCGTGCGGGAGAGGGGCAGGAAGAGTGCTGATCGCCTCTCGAAGGGCGGAGATTCGGCGGAAACCCGCCCGGGATACTCCGTCTCGCCCGGTCGCGCGCCTAGGGTGTCTATGTGTGGCGACGTGAAGACAAGTCTGCGGATGACACAGCGGTGGATGCTGCTGTGTCGATCAGCGATCTGCACGGGACCACGACCGGCATCGATATCGCACATGCGGCCGAGGCTGAACGAACGCGTCTGAGGGCGGAAGCCGCTGATCTCGGTGGCCCGTCTCCGCTGGTCAGCTTCCGCGACAGCCCGGAGTCGGGAATCGACATCTCCAAGGCGCACCCTGGAAGTCTGCCGCAGTTCATCACCGGAAAGTCGACCCTCCTGTCGAACCTCTTCCGCGATGAAGTGGGACTGCGCACGGCACGACTCGCGGCGGAGCGGATCACTGCGAAGAACACCGAGCTGCGCACGGTCCGTGGCATCGAGGCGGTGCATCTCGCCGTCGGCGTCGCGCGATGGCGCATCGGGGGAGCGGGATTCTCCGCGCCGGTGCTGTTGCGCCCGCTCGCGATCCGACGCCATCACTCTGATTTCGAGCTCAAGCTCCAGGGCGCCTTCGAGGTGAATCCGGAACTCGTGCGGATCGCGCGCGACCACTTCGGGCTCACGATCGATGCTGCAGCCCTTGCCGCCCTCGCCTACGACGGCGGCATCTTCAAACCGCAGCCCGTGATCGACAGCCTGCGTGGGATGACGCGCGCGATCGACACCTTCTCGGTCGAGCCGCGCCTGGTCGTCTCGACGTTCGCCGACGTGTCCGGCGTCATGTCCCGCGATGGTGGGAGCCTCGATCACCAGCTCTTGAACGCGCTCGGCGGTCATGTCGGCGACCGCGAGCGGGTGACCGCGCCGCGTGCAACACCGCATCACACCGGCCCTGACGATCGTGCTCCGGCGTCCGACAACCTCCTTCTGGACGCGGATGCCGAGCAGGAGGCCGTCCTCGCCCGCATCGCCGCCGGACACTCGCTCACCGTCGCGACCCTTCCCGGTACCGGTGGAACGCAGACCGTGATCAACGCTCTCGGCGAGCTGGTGCGCGGGGGCAAGCGAGTCCTGGTGGTCTCGGCACGCCGCTCCACCCTGGACGGGGTGCGCCATCGTCTTGCCGGGATCGGGCTCGACAGCCTCGCGATCTCTCCCGCGAGCGTGCGCCGGGATCTGGTCAGGGCGATCGGTCGCAACGAGAAGGCCACTGCCCCCAAGGTCAGCGAGGTCGACGACGCTCTCGTGCGACTGCGAACGGTGCTCCGCGACTACCGACAGGCCCTCACCGCTCCCGTCGCAGGTATGGAGGCCTCGGTCCTCGACGCGACGCGACAGCTCACCAGACTCGCCTCGCTCCCGGTTCCGCCATCGACGACGGCACGACTCGGTGTCGATGCGCTCCGTCGCCTCGCTGCCGACCGCACCGAGGCAGCCGAAGCGCTCGCGCAGGCAGCCCGCCTCGGCGAGTTCCGGTTCGGACCCGACGACTCGCCCTGGTACGGCGTGACCTTCTCCAGCACCGAAGCGGCGCGTGCGGCACATGAGCTGGCCGGTCGACTGCACTCGAGCAGCGTGCCCGCCCTGCTGGAGCGCGGCTACGAGCTCATCGCGCAGACCCACATGCGGCCGTTCGCGACCATCGACGAGCTCGGTGAATACCTGCGGCTGCTGCAGGGGATCCGCGATTCGCTCGATCGATTCAGCCCCACGGTCTTCGAGCGTCCGCTCGGTGAGCTCATCCAAGCGCACGGTTCGCGCCGAGATGCGCCGGGTCTCTCGGGAGCGAACAGGCGGCGTCTGCGGCGTCTCGCGAAGGAGTATGTCCGCCCTGGCGTCCACGTCACCGAGATGCATGAGGCGCTGCTGCGGATCCAGACCCAGCGAACGCAGTGGCAGCGCTGCGTCGAGGCCGGTGTCGCGCCGGAGATCCCGCTCGGACTCGCGGACGTGTACGTGGCGTGGCAACGCGTCGAGGCCGAGCTCGCCGAACTCGACGTGGCGCTCGGACGCCGTGAACCGCTGGCCTCGCTCCCGGTTGCACGGCTCGTGCGCACCCTCGCGGGTCTCGCCGCCAAGTCGGACGTGTTCGAGAACCTCGTAGAACGGGCGCAGCTGCGCGACCGGCTCGCACTCCTCGGGCTGGAACCCCTTCTCGCTGAACTCTCGGTGCGTCACGTGTCGGAGTCGCAGGTCGGCGAGGAGCTCGAGTTCGCCTGGTGGCAGTCGCTGCTCGAGCGCGCGCTGCAGGACAACCGCGCGCTCCTGGGTGCGAACACCGCCGTCGTCGACCGCCTCGAGCGGGACTTCCGACTGGTCGACGAGGCGCATGCCGCGATGGCGGGCCCGCTGCTCGCCTGGCAGCTGGCCAACCAGTGGCGGATCGCGATCGTGGACGAGCCGCAGCAGTCGCAGCACCTCCGTCGCGCGCTGACGCAGCCCTCCACCACGACGGCGCAGGTCGTCAGCTCCGCTCCCACGCTCGTCGACGTGCTCGCGCCCGTCTGGATCTCTTCGCCCTACCTGGTGCCGGAGATCCCCGACTCCGTGGAGTTCGATGCCGTGATCCTGGTCGATGCCGCGGCGATCAATCTCGCGGAGGCTGCGCCGGCGATCCGGCGGGCACGCCAGATCGTGGCGTTCGGCGACCCCGTCACCCAGCGCCCGACCCCCTTCCGCATCGCGGTGGACCCTGCGGAGTCATGGGAGGCCGAAGTGCCGTTCGATGACGTCTCGGCATTCGAGCGGCTGTCTGAACTCCTTCCGGTGATGACCCTCACGCGCAGCTATCGCGCGGGGGGAGAAGACCTGGCCGAGCTCATCAACGACGCGTTCTACGGCGGCGAGATCGTCTCGCTTCCGTGGGCGGGCTCGTACCTCGGGCGCGGCAGCCTCACGGTCGACTACGTCGAGGGTGGCACCGGTGCGCCCGATCCCATCTCGGGCGCGGTCGAGAGCCCGGACGCCGAGGTCGCGAGAGTCGTGACCCTCGTGGTCGAGCACGCGGTGCACCGCCCGGCGGAATCACTCATGGTCGTGACGGCGAGTGCCCGACATGCCGAACGCGTGCGCGCCGCCGTCACCACGGCTTTCGCGGGACGATCCGACGTGGCGGACTTCGTCGGCCGCGACACCGTCGAGCCCTTCGCGGTGCTGACGCTCGAAGAATCGGTCGCCGAGAGCCGTGACCGCGTCATCTTCTCGCTCGGCTTCGGCCTCACGAAGCACGGCCGCGTCCTGAGCGACTTCGGCGACCTCTCCACCCCGGACGGCGAGCGACTGCTCACAGTGGGCATGACGAGGGCTCGTCGGTCGATGGTCATCGTCTCGTCGATCCGTCCGTCGTCGTTCGACGAGGGGCGTCTCGAGCACGGAGCCGCCACGATGATGTCGATCCTCGGGGGCCTCGCCGCGCGCAGCAGGGACGCGCGTCTCGAGGATCTCGCCGACCCCCTGACCCTCGCTCTGGCACGAGAACTGCGGCGCCTCGGAGCGTCCGTCGATGTCGACTATCGCGGGCTGCTGCCGCTGGTCGCGCAACACGGTGGCAAAGCCGTCGTGATCGAGTCCGACCCTGAGTCGTCGCGGGGTGAGTCGTTGCGTGAGACGTTGCGACTGCGCCCGCACGTGCTCCGTCGTCTCGGCTGGCACTACGTGCGCGTGCACGCGTTCGACCTCTACAGCGACCCGGTGACGGCGGCGACGCGCATCGCGGCTGTGCTCGGTATCTCCGATTCAGCCCCTCGCGCCGAGAACGACACCCAGCCGATCGACATCGCCGACACCCAGAATGACTGACGAGTCCGACTCCTCCGCGCCGCGTCAACGAGTGGTGCGGGTCTCCGGCTCTCGGCGTGCACGCCTGACCCCGGTCCCGGGGAGCGACCCGGAGCCGGAATCGGGTCCGGCTGATGTGCCACCGCCGCCCGCCCGTCCGAAGGGCGCCAAGGGACCGAACGACGACCAGCTCATCCAGGACGTGCCGCCGCACTACTGATCGCCGCCCGACACTGATCTCCGATCAACGAGAAACGCACGGCCCTCCGAGGAGGAAGCCGTGCGTCTCGTGGTGCGAGTGGAGTCGTCAGGCTCCGCGCTGTGCCTTCAGCAGGTCGCGGATCTCGGCGAGGAGCTCGGACTCGGTGGCCGCTGCGGCCTCTTCGGCGACCGGGTTCTTCGCGGCGCGACGTGCCTTGTAGTGGTTCATCGGCATGACGAACGCGAAGTACACGACGATGGCGACGGCGAGGAAGCTGATGATCGCGGTGATCAGATCACCCAGTGGGAAGGTGACTTCCTGACCGTAGATCCCGGTGATCTTCGGACCGAACTGGCCGGCAGCATCGGCCACGAAGAACAGCGACACGAGCGGGTTGATGATGCTGGCGACGACAGCATTCACGATCGCGGTGAAAGCACCGCCGATGACGACAGCGACCGCCAGGTCGATGACATTGCCTTTAAGGATGAATTCCTTGAATCCCTGGATCACGGGAACCCCCAAGTTGTGTGTTCGGCCTCAGGAAGAGGCCGGAGTCGACGCGGCCGCCGGTTTGGCGCTCGTCGTCGATTCCGTCTTCGATGATGCCGAAGCATCCTTCGATCCGCCGGATTTGGCGCGCGAGTCCGTGCGATAGAAGCCGGAACCGTTGAACGTCACGCCGATAGAGCCGTACTGCTTGCGCAGGGTGCCGCCGCATTCGGGGCACACCGAGAGCGCGTCGTCGGCGAAGCTCTGCACGGCGTCGAACTTGTGTCCGCACGACGTGCAGGCATAGGCGTAGGTGGGCATGGGGATCCTTGCGTTCAGCGTCGCTGCGGCGACAGGGTGAGGGTCTGCGACGGGGTGACGACGCCGTTCACCGGCTGGTCGTGGACCTCTCGCGGAAGTTCGTCGAGTACCTCGGAATCATAGATGACGGCGTAGACGGGCGGGCACTTCTGCATCGACCCGATGGTCTTGTCGAAGTAGCCGCGCCCCCAGCCCATGCGCATCCCGCTGCGATCGACAGCAGCAGCGGGGACGATCATCAGATCGACGTCGTTGACCGCGATCGGGCCGAGCACCTCGCCCGTCGGTTCCGGCAGGCCGTAGAGCCCTTCGGTGACTTCGTCGTCATCCGTGGCGACGGCCCAGTCCAGCAGGCCGTCCGCGCGAGTGACGGGCAGGAGAACGCGGATGCCGCGGCGCACCGCCCTCGTCACGAAGTCGCGCGTCCCGGGCTCCGTCGTGGTGGAGAGGAAACACGACACGGAACGTGCGCCGAGTTCGTCGATCAAGGCGTCGAGACGCTCGCCGATCGCCGTGGCCGCGGCCTCGCGCTGGGTGTCGGAGAGGAGCTGTCGCCGTTCGCGGAGTTCGGCGCGGAGTGCGCGCTTCGCGTGTTCGACGTCGTTCGACATGGCTCCGAGTCTACGTCGGCGCCCACCACTAGGCTGGCAAGATGGCTGACCACAAGATCAAAGCCGTCATTCCCGCAGCAGGCCTGGGGACGCGATTCCTCCCTGCGACGAAGGCGATGCCGAAAGAGATGCTGCCCGTCGTCGACAAGCCGGCGATCCAATACGTCGTCGAAGAGGCAGCGAATGCCGGCATCGACGACATCCTCGTCATCATCGGCCGCAACAAGAACGCCATCTCCAACCACTTCGACTCCGTGCCGGAGCTCGAGGTGCGGCTCATGGAGAAGGGCGACACCGGCCGGCTGGAACGCGTGATGAAGTCGAGCGACCTCGCCGACATCCACTTCGTGCGCCAGGGCGAGCCGAAGGGGCTCGGGCATGCGGTTCTGCGCGCTCGCACTCACGTCGGGGACAGCTCTTTCGCCGTCCTCCTCGGTGACGACCTCATCGACGAGCGCGACCCGCTCCTCACCGAGATGATCGCCGAGCACGAGCGCTCAGGCGCCGCTGTGATCGCGCTGATGGAAGTCGACCCCGCCAGCATCCACATGTACGGCGCCGCCGCGGTCGAGCCGCTCGAGGGATCCGATGCCGTCCGGGTGACCGGGTTGGTCGAGAAGCCCGCGCAGGAGGACGCCCCCTCCAACCTCGCCATCATCGGTCGATACGTCCTCCCAGCCTCCGTGTTCGAGGTGCTCGAGCACACCGAGCCCGGCAAGGGCGGCGAGATCCAGCTCACGGATGCGCTGCAGGAACTCGCGACCGATCCTGAGGGCCCCGGTGTCGTCGGTGTCATCTTCGGCGGACGTCGCTACGACACGGGCGATCGGGTCGACTACATCAAGGCGATCGTGCAGCTGGCCACGGACCGTGAAGACCTCGGCCCCGAGCTGCGCCCCTGGCTCAAGGACTTCGCAGAACGCCTCTAGGCGACTCTGCAGGCGTCGGTGCGGCATGGATCTGGCGGCGGGGATGCGACACGGACCCATTGAACTGCGGCTGGTCCGCACGAAGGATGCGCGACCGTTGCAGCACGAGCTGCTCGCCAACAGGTCGTGGCTGCAGCCCTGGGAGGCGACCGTCCCCTACGGATCCGTATCGTTCGACATGCGGCTCAGCATCCGACGGCTGCTCCAGCAGTACCGGGAGGGCTCCGGCTACCCGTTCGTGATGGAGTACGACGGCGAGGTTGCGGGGCAGCTCAACGTATGGGGAGTCTCGCGGGGGTCGCTGTGCTCGGCCACGATCGGGTATTGGGTGAGCGAGCGATTCGCCGGGCGAGGGATCACACCGACTGCGGTCGCACTGGCCACCGACGCCTGCTTCACCGAGTACGGACTCCATCGGATGGAGATCTGCATCCGCCCCGAGAACGCCGCGAGCCTTCGGATCGTGCAGAAACTGGGCTTCCGCTACGAGGGGCTGCGTCGTCGCTACATCCACATCGACGGTGACTGGCGCGATCACTACGCGTTCGCCCTCACCAGGGAAGACGTGCCCCAGGGAGTGCTTGCACGCTGGCTCAGCGGGCAGGTGCCGCCGGACGCCGCGACCGTGCCGCCGTCAGACCGCATCACCCACTGAGCCGCCTCTTCAGGCGGTGATCTGCACGGACTCGCCGCGACACGCGCCCGTCTGTACGGCGGAGCCAGCTCTCAGCCCTTAGCGTTGTCGATATGGACGGGCCGGTGCTGAGTGGGGGAGTGATCGTCCTCGTCGCCGTGCTTCTGTGGATGCTCTATCTGCTTCCGTCATGGCGGGGCCGCTTCCAGTACAACGCTTCCGAACGCAACGCCGTTCGGCTGAACCAGGCACTGCGCGTCCTCGCGGAGACGAGTGAGACACCGGGTGAGGTGCGCTTCGAACTGAACGCCCGCACCGCACTCGCTCAGCAGAAGCTCGCCAAACGGGTGCAGTCCGAACGCGAGGCCGCCGAGCTCGAGTCGCTACGCGAGGAACTCGCCGCGACCAGGGCCGATCCGGTGATCCGCCGTGCGCGTTCACGCCGACGTGTCCGCGTGACCGCGACGAGCACGCTCCTGGTCGGACTCGTCGTCGCCGGACTCGGTGTGTGGCAGCTTCTCGCCACGGGGAGTTCGGTGATGCTCTGGCTGGGGGGCGCCGCGATTCTGGTCGCCGGTGTCGCCCTGCAGAGGATGGCCGCCGTGGCGGGCCGAGTCGCCCGCGCCACTCACGTCGTGGCCGCACCCGCCGCCTCGCGCGTCGCTCCCGAGCTGCATGATCAGGGCCGGGCGACGTGGACGCCGCGTCCGCTGCCGGAGCCGCTGGTGTCGGTGGCAGGATCCCGGGCGCAGGCCGCTCAGGCCCAGATGGAGGCGCAGGAGCAGCGTCGCAAGGCAGCGCGAGTCGCCGCCCTGCGCGAGCGTGCCGAGCAGATGGCCCCCGAAGCGCCCGTCGCCCTCCCGGCTGCGTCCTCGCCATACGCGCGGATGGGATTCGTCGACGACGCCGAGATCGAGGCGCATGTGCGCGAGATGCTCTCGCGCCGCGCCGCCGGATGACCCTGGGCGACGCGAACTGCTCTTCCGCCGTGATAGCGTAGATCTCGTTAACGGGCCTATGGCGCAGTTGGTAGCGCGCCTCGTTCGCATCGAGGAGGTCAGGGGTTCGAATCCCCTTAGGTCCACCGAGAAGACGGCCGATCGGACATGAGAAATCATGACTGATCGGCCGTTTTTCTCTCCGTATGCGTGCCGATCCGGCCATGACTCCGCTCAACGAACCACCTTCGCAGATCTGCTCCGGATGCCCGTTCTTCGCTCTGATCTGGGTATTTATGGATCTGATTGTTTTGAATCTCGCCTGGTGTCTACCGGTACGCATCGCGCGTATCGGTACATGCATGGAGCGTTCCAGGCAGTTACGGGGTCCGAGCCTCGCTCATTGCGGGTGGGAGTCACCGGAGGCTCGCTCTTTCTGTAGCTGCTCTTGAGCCATCGCAATGATGATTCGGGCGATCTGGTCCGGCTCCAGGCTTGGGTTGATCTCCGAGAAGACCGCGATCCGTCGCGTTGACGTCTGCGGTCGGCGGGTGGCGAGGCGGGCCGAGGATCGCTCGGTTGCGCCCTGACTGAGTTCGGGGTCCGGCTTTCGCTGTGCCTTGAGCTTTATTGCGAAGGCTCGATACGCGAGCCCAGCTTGTCTGACGAGGTTGGGATCGCGTCTGGTCGCTTCGCTTCGAGCGTTGGCGAAGTCTGAACTGCGCAGTGGTACGTCGAAGAGGTAGAACGCGCGTAGCGACTCCTGCTGCTCGTGGGTGAGGCACCCGAGCAGAATGCCGCCCCTCTCCCAGTCTGCACGTAGCATGGCGCGGCGGTTGCGGTAGTCGGTGTTGTTGATTCTTGGCATCAGACATTGTCGCGATCGTCAGACCAGGCACGCGCGACACGCGCGGCGCGATGGCACTGGACGTGACGAGTGTTCTGTGGCGGTGCCGGGTCCCGTTCTCTGTGCGCGGTGCCAACTGCCGTCTTAGGTAACCCTGGCGGCAGCAATCTACGGCGAGTGCGGGATCTCTGGAATAGTGGTCGGCCAGCGCATCCGTCAGCTGTTTCTCGCTCAAACCTCGCGAACCTGGTTGCTCACCTTTCGGCGGGACGAGCCCGCCCAGAAGAGTGTCGACGCGACGTCCGTAGAACACGATACGGCCGAGCAGGATCGCCACCCGATCAGGGACCTCGTCTGCTTCTAGAACCCTATTCGTTTCGATAAGTAATGGTGCGGATCCTCGCAATGCTCGTGCCGTTCGCGCCAACGTTCGCGACGCGCCGGCTCCAGGCGCTCACCGCTAGACTCCGTTCATGACAGCCCGAATCACCGAGGGCAAGTGGGCTCCACTCCCTGGATCACTGCCCGACACCGTCAACGCCGACACCGTCTATGTGATCCCGACCCGCGCGCCCACCGCAGGCGGCGACGTGCCTTGCTACACCGACACGGTGAGGTACCTGCCGAAAGTCGCTCGATCAGTGGGCGCGCCGGTGGAGTTCGCCACTCCGAGCGGCACCCGTGAGTATCTCGCGGAGTACAGTGTGGACCCGGAGATGTGGTCGCTCGGCCTGGCATGCCTGCAGATGGCGAGCGACTGGCTCATCTTCACCGTCACGCTCTTCATCAGCTATCGCGCGGACTCTCAGGGATGGAAGCAAGAGGAAGCCGATCAGCTTCCTCTGAGAGTGACCGTCGCCGAGACCTCGACCGGCCGCAACTACGAGATCGAAGGCCGCGGCGCCGAGGTCGTTGAGGCGCTGAAGGCACTTCAGCAGGGACAAGGCGGCGACGGGAGTAACGGCCAGAAGGGAAGCTGACGTGGCTGAACGAAGCGGGGGCAGATTCAAGATGCTGATCATGCACGCGGGGCCGATCCCACCGTCGGGCGGTCCCCTAAGGGAGAGGTACCTGGACCGTCACGGCAGAGAAGCGCTCGAAGTCGCAGCCTCCGAGTACGCCGCAGCCATCGAACTACTTGGGTACCGTTCTCCGTCCATGCCCGCGTTAGATTTCGCGCTTATCGAACCTGACGAGGATGCGCGCCGCACCATTCAACGCGACAAGCGAGCGCAATGGATCGAATTCTGGTCGGAGACTGACCAGTCGACACTCGACGCCATCAAGCCACACATCAAGAAGTCGGTCAACGCTGCGATGGACGCCTTGAACTACCTCGAAGATCATGAGCTCATGGAGGAAGCGCATGCCGCCATCCATCGCGCGGCGTTCCTCAAGCGCGGACTCTTCGGCTGCCCGGTTGTGCTTCGCGACGACGAGTATAGGACGGACTGTCCAATCAACATCTCGCATCTTCGGATGGGCGTATCCGCTGGGCTCGTCAGCGACTTCGAATGTTCGATATGCGGGGAGTTGGTCGAGGACTGCGACCACCAGATGGGTCAGCTCTACCCGAAGGTTGCTTCACGCACCGACGAGGGCACGTGCACTATCTGTGACTCTGTCGACTGCGAGCATTCTGAGGGCGAAATCTTGCATGTCCAAGCACACGCGAACGCGTTGAACATCAGAGCGGCCGAGGTCTCATTCGTGTCCCGTCCAAGATACCCGCTGGCTAGGATCGTTGAAGAATCTAAAGACATGGGGTCTCTACACGACGACCCACGCCTGCGCGATGCCGCCAAACACGGCGACCTCAACTGCGACGCAGATCTAGGCCCCTGCAAGGGCTTCAACGAGATGAAGAACTGGGATCTCAACGCGATATCGCAGCCAGGCGACGATGAGAGTAGGCCAGTCGACGTAATCTGAGGCTGTCAGGCCAGCACCCGGCCCTCGCGCGGCCAAACCCTGACGAGGAACAATGCAGGGAACACAAACGCCTTCGCAGGTATCTCACCCACGCTTACTTCACGAGACCCAGAAGTGCGGAGTTTCCGCAGACGCCGTTCGCAGGGACGGTCGTCGTCGGCCGCTAGCCCCGCCACCCGACGAGTGCCTCGTTGCGAATCGCGGTAAGACCGTCTTGGTCCAGGTAGTTGTAGTGGCTCCAGGCTTGTTCAAGAATCGGGTTCTTGCCTAGGTCCCGGAGGTTCTTCATCACGCTCGTCACCGACCATGTCCTCTTTTCGGGGTCGGCGAGCACGGACTGCAGGAGGTCTACGGCCTCGAGCTCATCAAGGCAGACGAAGTGTTCGAGCTCGCGAAGCGACATCACTTGCGCTGGGGTTGTACCGTGGGCGCCGTACTCGGGCAGGATGCCGGCGTTGCCGAGGTAGAACGGCTCGGCGGTGACGATCAGTCCGATCACGGGGCGATATACTGGAATGTGGGCGAACGCGGCATGCCGGTTGTGGATCAGCGCAGCGGTGCGGTCGATCTGTTCACGCGCCTTGCCGAGAGACCGAGCGACGATCGTGCAGAGGGAAGCGTCAGCTGCTTTGGCGCCGAGGGTCATGCGGGCGCTCTTGCACTCGATGAGCACGACGGCGCGCTCGGTGACCCAGAGCCAGTCGACGGACTTGTCGCCCTTGCCGTACTGGATCTCACCCTCAACGTGGTCGCCAGCTATGAGCCCAAGTTGACGCCCGACGTATTTCTCGACGCGGACGCCGAGGTTCTCGGCGAACGGCAGCCCCCACTGCTGGATGCCGACGTAGTACAGATTGCTCGGGAAGATGGCACGTGAGACGAGCATGCTCTGCGGCGCCCAGACACCGCTGCCGCCGAGGTCGATCAGGGGTCGCGCGACGAAAGGGTTGAAGGCGAAGCGTCGCCGCTGTGTCGTGACGGGCGAAGCCTCAGCATTCAGCGCCCGAGCGCCGTCGATCGTGGTCGTGAAGCGACGGATGACTTGCTCCAGCTCCGCACGTGGTGCGACGCGCTCAAACAGCACTTGCATGTGTGGGGCGTCAAGTAGGTCGAAGTCGATGAAGCCGCCGTTGTGCGACACCCAGGCGTGCAAGACCAACGCTGCCCGGCCGACTGCACCGAGGCCGATCCCGAAGACCTCTTCCCACGGGATCGGTGTGCCGAGGGCGGGGTCTCCGAAAAGTGCCCAGACGCGGGAGAGCCCCTCGAGTTCGGATTCGCTGTATCCGAACTGCTCGTAAGCGAGCGGGGTCATGATGTCGGAGAGGCTCGGATCGTCCTCAGGATCGAAGGTGTCGTTGAAGCAGTTGTAGAGCCGCGCGAACTCAGATTCTGATGGCGTGCCACCGTGTCGGTGTTCGTTTGAGTAGAGCACCGACTCCCGTGCCATCGCCGAAGCGGCCCACGGCGAGCGTCCGTCGTTGCGGCGATCACGTCCGCGAATCAGCGGGTCTAGCTGCGCGGTATGAGCCGCGAGGGCGGGCAAGAACCGCGACGGCGGGAACCGACGGACCGCTTGACGGAAGTCGCTATAGCGAGGCGACAAGCGTTCAAGCGGCATACTTCCACGGTACGACCGAGCACCGACATCACGGCCGCTCCGACCGGCAAGTTGCTCCCGTAGCTTGAAAGAAAGAGGTACGGCGCCGTGATAGCCGCGCCTAGTGTTTCTCGGCGCGACGAAGCCTCTCCAGCTAGCCTCTTAGCCAGACAGGCGAGGACTGGAGAATCTCATGGTTGGTAACGCTCCCGACGACCACGCCGAGTGGGAAAAGCGATTAGGTCGGATCGCCGATGCCGCTCGTCAGTGGCAAGAGGGTATGAGCGGCGAGCCGGCCAGGATCGAGGCAGGCAGCGACCTCGCAGAGGATGACGTCGGGTTCGAGGGGTTCAGTGTTTCCCACCTTGTGGGCTACAGCTTGGCGGCCGCGACCGAACACTTGGACTTCACTCTCAACGTCATGAAGCTGACGTCGACCCTGTACCCCACCGCGTACCTGACGGTGCTGCGGACATCGCTGCTCGCTGCTTCGCACGCGGCATGGATTCTGAGTCCCGACCAGCGTTCGGAGCGCCAGCTTCGTGGCCTCCAGTTCTTAGCCGACGACGTTCGAGCGCAGCTCGTGATGACGAGAGAGGCGCTCGCCACGACAGACCGAGCGCACGCCGCCAAGGACAAGATGATCGCTCTCCTAGTCAGTCGTCAAGCTGAACTGCAGCGCATCGCGGATGCCCTAAAACCCGGTCTTCAGATCGCGAAGTGTCAGATCAACAACACCAAGATCATCGAATCAGTAGCGCAGACGACGCACGAAGAAGACCTCGCCCAAGGAGGCGTAAACATGGTGTGGAGGAGCACAAGCGCCGCCGCGCACGGATCTCGAGGATTCGCAACCATGCGACTCAAGCAGAACCAGATCGTCGAAAGTCGGTCGGGCGCGAGGTACTCGCTGCTGCGTGGCGACCTGACCAACGACATCGGTCCAGCGGCGGCCTCCGCGGCCCTCGCCTTGAGCTTTGCCTTCAAGATGCATGATCAACGGCGACTGAAGCACCATGCCACAAATCGCGCCGACGACTGAGCAGCCGCGCCCAAAACAAGTCGACCCCTCAGTGAAGAACACTGCCGTTGAGTGGGCGGGCCGCTCAGCATCGAGTCATCCACGGGCTCCCAGTTGCTCATGACGTTTCCTCCTGATGTTGCTCTGCGCGTCATGAGAATATCGCGCGAGGTCCTGGGGTCAGTGGGTGCGCTCCACAGACTTCACCGTGAAGATCGAGTCGTAGACCCGTTCGTCACCGGGCAACGACTCGTAAAGTTCGCTGATGGTCTCCATATCGTCCGCGGCGATGCAGTGCGCACCGGTGTTGCGGGTCTCGATGAGGTACGCCACCGGACACTCGCAGGACACTGCGAAGTAGTAGAAGCGGCCGCGGTGGGCCTCTCGGACGAGAGTTGCCGGATACCCCGTCGAGTGGACACCACACAGCAAGGGGAGATCGACGACGTTGCCGCGAAGCTCACTGCGCGGCAGGTTGACGGCGGGTGCCCATGGCCCGATCTCTACCAGCGGTTCCGACGCGCGCAGAGATGACCCATTCGCGAGCCTCAGGTAGTTGTCGCCGGTCACAGTTGTCCCAGCCGGCCAGATGACAGGCCGCTCAGGGGGCCAGAATGTCGGCATCTCGAAGTCGGTGTCGACGTGCACCGCCAGCTCCGGTGACGTAAAACGCAGACCGTGGATGACCAGTTCCCCAACGGTGACCGTCATCACGTAACCCTGAGGAATGTCTTCGATGGTTACCCCGCCAACGGTTACAGCCATCGGGGTCACGCGCACACCCCAGGAGCCGATGTTTTCCCGTCGACCGATCCAGAAGGTGGACCAGGGGAGGGGTGCTTGCGCTTGGTAAAGAGAGTGATATTCCTCCGCCGTAACTCCGTGGCCGTCGTCGCGCTCGTCTTGGCTGGACACCATGAGCGCCGTCAGCGCGGTTTTGTGAGCCCATAGCGCGACCGTCTCTAGGTCCTCTGCGTCGATCTGCCCGGGTGTGCCAAGGATGAGCGGAGTGAGGATGCGTTGCGCTTCGGTCTCCAGCCGGCTCATCCACCCGTTGTTGCATTCTCCGCAGAAGCTCTTCACGCTCTGCGTGAACGGGGTCCGCACCCCCATGTCGCGACCGAGCTCGTTCAGCTGCCCCGCCCTATGGAGGGACTTTTCCATCGCCAGCCCGATCCGGCCCAGCCACTGTCCAAAGACATGTTCTCGCGTGAGCGGAGCGGTCGATCCACAGAAGGCACACCGTGGCGTGCCCGGGTTGGAGTCGTTAGAGGGCTGTCGGTTCACACTCTTTGTATACCGGCATCTTGCGGAGGCACGCTTCTCCTTTGCGGCGGGAGTGATGTCGGAGCGGCGAACTACTCTGAGGTCTTACACGGCATCTCATCGACGGGCGAAGCATATGAGCGCGACAACATATCGAGGTCACTGGTGGCTGCCGGGCATCCCTGCGGACGTCGCACCCGGTCAGTTGATCGTCGACGAGTCAGGGCGGTGCACGCTGGAATTGGTCGGTAGTCTCGACCTTCGTGCGGCAGCCACGCTCGAGCATCCAGAGGATCCCGAAGCGAAAGCCATCAGGCAAGAGCGGGTTCAGGTGGTGCACGGACAAGTGCACGGTGAGCCCGTCACCCTTCTGCACTGTTTCCCCACGGCCATGGATGGGCTCACTCACCGCGATCGTTCCCGCCTCGACATCACGGTGCAGGACGCGCTTATTGGAGCCCATGTCTCGCCTGACGAGCCCGCGTTTCGTTCCGCGCTCGTCGAGATCGAGAACTTGACGGCCTGGGTGGGCATTGATGACCAGGTTCACCGGGACTTTGATGCGGCGGGGGAGGCAGCGATCTTAGGCCGGCCTGATGATCTGGTCGCGGAGCTGGACGACGGATGGACCATCACGGCTCGGAGAACGCCTCAACCTTTCCAGACGCGCATGATGCACGGGCGGGGGAATGTGAGCAGCCATGTCGCCACCTACCTTGTGCTCAGGGCACCGGGGCCGCGACCGGCACGTGACTACTACGCGCTGATCCTCGAGCTCATGGATCTCCTCACTCTCGCCTCAGGACGGCCATCGGGGCAGATCGCGCTAACGCTCATCCACCGGGCGAACCAGGCGACCCGCGATAGGGACGGATCTGCGCTCGAGTTCGAGACCCGTGTGGAGGCATTCGGTGGACGGATCCACACCGCATCGCCCGAAATGGAGAGTCCACGTGACTGGGAATTCCGTTTCCGCTGCGCTGATCTGCCATTCGAGCAGGTGGTCCCCGCCTGGATTCGACTGCGCCGACGAGCGGCCGATGCGTGCAACGTTCTTTTCGGTCTCCAGTACGCGAGACCGACTTACACGGAGGCACGCTTGCTGCTCGTCGCTATTGTTGCGGAAGCACTGAGCGTCGGCCTCGACGGGGCCGGGCGCAAAGCGTCGTACCGGGCACGGCTCCGCGGGCTCGCCGCGGCGCCAGATGAGCAAGCGGTCGCGACCATCATCCCTGACGTGGAAGCGTGGGCAGCGGACCTCGTGCGAGCACGCAACAGCCTCGCCCACACCGGCAACGATGACGCGCAGAGTGACATCTTCGAGCTTGAGTGGATTACGTCGTCACTTCTCGCTCTGGTCCTCATGGCGGAGACCGGAATGCCCGGAGAAGTCCAAAGGCGAACAGCCTCGACAGTGTTAATACTCCCGTGGTCGTAAGGCACAGCTAGCGGCGTGCGGTGGAGAATGCGTTCACGCGCCCCTCCGATACCCGTACCGGAGGGGCGCGTGCAGGGCTGCGTCGCGCTCCATGCCGATTACGAAGCTCGCTGCCGCGCGAATAGTCCCTGTGATTTGCGGTGCTTGTGTCGAGTCCATGCATCGAAGGCAGCTCTGAACCGGTGGCCGGAACCCCCGCGGGAGTCGATAGGTGACTTCTGCAGCCAACGCGTGCTTCAGCACCTTCCGCAACTGATTCAGTACGTCGGCGAAGAGACGAGGCACCGCCTCGGGAAGTGGAGCAATCCTCCCGGGACGACTTCTTCGTTCGTAGGTGTCTGACGAGGACGGAGATCGAATGGGCCCGGATGCTGGAGATAGTCCTCGAGGATATGGGCCATCTCGTCGACGGTCGCATCAGCGTAAGCAACGGGTGTAGAGCGCGTGGTGCTGGTGATCAGGCAACCAGAACGGGGGACAGACACATCACTCAGGGGAGGACGCGCGCTGGCTGTAGCCTGCTGCGATGGAATTCGCTCCCTATGTTGGCCGGAATCGGAGGATCTCCACGACCAGGCGTCATGCGCAGCGTCACGGATCTCCTCGTCGAGGCTTCCTTGCCGGAGGCGCCCGACGTGCGGGGCGGGTCCTCATCGGACAACGGATACTCAACCAGCGCGCCCGCGTCCACTGGTCGGCTCTCCCCGCCCCGAGAATGTGCAGCACCCCGGTAAGCCCGCCCATGAGCGTCCAAGCGCGCGTCCACGGCTGCTTTATATCTACCGTCTGGCCTGTTCGTGGGTGGGCACGTCCACTACGCCTCTGCTGTGCTCGACTCTGATCTGGGTATTTATCGATCTATTTGTTTTGAATCTCGCCTGGTCTCGACCGGTACACATCGCGCGCGTTATCCCGTTGGCTGCGGCTTCGATGATTTGACCGCCGTTGCTCTCCGGATTGGTGCGCCCATCTCGACACGGATCAGGCGTGCGCGTGCACATGCCTCGGTATGGAACAGCCGCTCAGCGTCGGGCGGCAGATACCCTTGCGCTTGCGCAGTGACACGTGACGCAGGGAGGACGCGAAGATGACCGGATCGATCGTTCGAGAACTTCAGTTTTGGGAGACTCGGTATAGGGAGCGCTTCGATGGCGCGATGCGAACAGCCCACGCAGTGAGCAACGACGTGCTCCTGGGGTCATCAGTTCAGGACATCGTGCAGGCGATCATTGATGAATTTGCCGCGGACGAGATCGCGGCAAGGTGGGATGACTTCGACCTCGAACTGAGCGAATCGAGGGCGACTCGGGGACCAAACGGTCCAGCGCTGACCGAAGTGAATCCTCTCCTAATCTCGCTCAATCTTCCGTTGACCGGCGCAAGTGAGGAGCTTCGCGGACCGACGAATTCGGGGAGGGGCGGTGGCGGGCAAGATGTGTACGTTCGGTCGTATCAGGGCACGCTAGCGATGTCGTCTGATACGGACCCGGACGAAGTTAGGCGGGGGCTTGAGCAATGGCGCACGGAGTGGTTCGAGAAGATGGCTCTTGCTATCGAAGAGGCCAATCTAAAGATTCGCGAGCATCGTGTAGCGCTCCACGAGGCTGTGTACGGTCTCGTGTCTGAGCGTCACAAGAGATTGCATCTCCTCGATAGCGCCGCACGGTCACTGGACATTCCGCTCAATAAGAGTTCGGCGCCGGTTGGCGTGCCGCTTCGCCCTCGTAGCTTGACGCTTGTCGACATCGAAAAGAGCGCGCGTGCTGGCGGCAGCGAAGCCGGTCTCCGCACGGACATCGCTGACGCTCTCGTCGATCAGATCTCCGCCTTCGCCGCGGCGTTGGAGCGTCTGCCTGAGACGGCGAATCGCCTCGCGCCGCACGACGAAGAGACGCTTCGCGATATCCTCCTTTTCATTCTCAACGCCAACTGGCAGGGTCAGGTCACCGGAGAGACGTTCGTGGGGCAGGGCAAGACCGATATTCATATGTCGTGGCGCGGACGCGAGGCCTTCATCGGTGAGTGCAAGTTCTGGCACGGGGAGAAGCACTTTTCGGACGCGCTAGACCAGTTGCTCGATCGGTACACGGTGTGGCGTGCGACGAGAGTCGCAGTGGTTGTGTTCATTCGTGACATCAAGGACGTGACCGCGGTGCTCGAGAAGGCAAAGGCGACGATCCAGAAGCATCACCGCTTCGTCGCCGTCGCGGACAGCGTTGGCGAGGCGTTTCTAATGCACGCTCAGTCGGACAACCAGCAGCTGATCAGGCTCGCCTTCATTCCCGTGGTTATGCCGGCCTCCCGGACGTTGGCTGAAGCGCGCGTCCCGGCGTAGGTCGCTGCCCTGCCACGGTCGTGTAGTTGCTTGTGTCGATGTGGCCCTGACGTGGCCGAACTGCCACGTGGTATCGAGGTTTGTCGTGCGGATCGTCTGCGCGTCGCCACATCGCTTGGAGCGGCTCCAGGGGCGAGGCCGCGTTTCGCCCCGCCGTCTTGACGCAGATCATGCTCGCTTGGCAGCTTCCTGTCCAGCGCTCTCATCGCAGCAGACAACACCCTTCAGTCGATTCGAACGACCTCGGATCCTTGAGAACTCCAATGCTGATGTATTGCCGTGACGACGAAGTCTCGCTACTCTCGAGCCAACCGGCTGGACAATACCTGGGGGTTCGCGTGGGAAACACAATTTGTTCCACCTGTGACGGCAAGGGCTGGACAGTGCCCGCGGATGGGCACCTTCCTGGACGGCCTGACAACGAGACATGTAAGGCCTGCGGCGGGGACGGATTCACGACCGACTAGCGAACTCGGCATGGCTGCTTGGCAAGACGATGTTCGAGCAGATACGTGGTGAACGAGCGGAGAACCTCGCTCCGTCGTCGTAGTAGTTCCGCGTATTCGCCGCTTTCGACGGTGGCATCGAAGTCAGCATCGACGAAACAAAGCCGAAAGTACGCGTATCCCACTGGCCGTACCTCGAGGTAAAGAGCCTGTACACATTCCTCCTCGGACCACCTCCTCACCAGGTCCAGTAGATGTGCCGCCTCGCGAAGCGTCACGGCTTGAGAACGCTCCAGTGCTTCCGGCGCGGACGGAGCTGACCGGAATATCCGAGCGCCTTGGAGGGACTCCATCATCACGTAAGGTCCGGAAGTGATTCGGTCTGCGTGGCCGGAGCACGATGCTGTCGTGTTGAATCCGAGGATTCGTAGGACGCTCACGAGGGTCTCGATCCCCTCGTCAACTGGCATGTCGAGTGCATCGCGCAGTCCCCGTACGGTCTCCAGTTCCTGGTTCAAGCGTGTAGTTATCTTCGATTCTCCTGATTACCTACCTAGTGTGCGCCGAAATGCCTGGGAAGATAAGCCGTAGAAAACACAACAGTCGGCTGCGTACAGACTGGTGACGGCGCCCTGCTCGCCTGGACTTCCAACGGCGTTGAGCCCGTCGCGCCCCGATGCGGCCATGTCGAGCGCGTCCGCCAAGCCGCAGCTCATGTGAGGGTCCTCCCGGGCGGCACGCTTGGCGTTGATGGCCGTGAGGGTGCCCGTGGAGACCGGGCAAGCTATGCCGGCCACCAGTACGAACGGAGCGACGGGATCTGGATATGGGGTCGCTCTGGGGACGAAGTTGTACGTGCCGACCCTCGCTAGCGTCGTCGGCACCACGAGCAGAACGCCGGCTGCGCCACGAAGAGCGAGCGAGACAGCCCACCCGCCAAGGCTGATACAAAGTGCCTCGTTGAACCGTCAAGCGTGTCGCGTGAAAACGAACGAGACGATGAGAGAAGATGAACCGATGCCGAGCTAAGAGTAGGTGACGAGGTCACCGGTAGGAGGTCTCCACCAGGTGATGTCGCACTGTTTTGTGGTGAGCTGGAGCCGCCAGAACCGAGGCCGGCGCTCTTGGGTGCGTGCGGTGTCCTGAGACATGGCGACGTCGAAGAATGGTTCCACTGGCTCTGGTCGAGTGCGTGCATCACGAGATGGTGACCGCTTTCACTACACTTGGGCTGCAGCGCGGCTCCTACAACTCCTGAGCCCCGCCTCCAACCTCCAGCAGGTCTCGGTCGAGGGGCTCGGATCGAAGCCGTCGGATGACGAGCCGGACGGTGCTGAGGTAATCGACCTTGTCGAGTTTTACGGGTTGCCGGAAGAGGAGTGTACTTCCCTCGAGGTGCGTCAGTTCAAGCATTCCACCCTGCACCCAGACAGCAATTTCACATTGGGCGAGGTTCGCAAAGTCCTAAAGAAGTTTGCTCAACTGGACACGGCGCTTCGCGTGCGGTATCCACACGCCGGCATCCGCTTCTCAATAGTCACGAACACGCCCATCGCGCCCGCCGCAGTTACCGCCGTGCGCGATTTGGCGACCGGTCAGGCCTCGGAGTCGGGATCGGCCGCGGCGCTGATGGACGGCTTGAGTCTCGGCGCCGACAGGGTCGCGTCTCTTTGCGCCCGGCTCGAGCTCCGAGGCGGTGCGCCAGGAGTTACCGCTCTCCGACGCGGGCTGAACCTCCAGATCGGCGGAATTGCTGCTGACGCTGACCTTCGCGTGTCGGCTTCCCTTGTGGATCTTGTTGCTTCGAGAGCGAGCACTGAGTCCAGCGGGCCAATTCTGGCCGCAGATGTTCTGACCGCGTTCGGCTGCCGCCAGGACGAGCTTGCTCCGGCGCCGAGCCTCTTGGAAGACACGCCGTTCCTCGTGCGAGATGCGTACAGGAATCTCGCGGATCGAATCCAGGGAACCGTTGGTTCAATGGTCGTCACGGCCGAGGGAGGGGTTGGAAAGAGTACATTCGCTCGGGCACTACCGGACCTTCTGCGCGACCGCGCCGACGTCGTCATCTATGACTGCTTCGGGAACGGCGACTATCGCAATCCGGTTCACTCGAGGCATCGGCACCGCGACGGGTTCGTTCAGCTCGCAACTGAAATCGCAGCCTTGGGATTGGGCCTTCCGATCATTCATGCGGGAAACCTCGCTCCCGAGGAATACACCAAAGCCTTCGTGCGTCGCCTCCACGATGCCAGCGAGATGCTACGGCAAATGGGTGATCGACAGCTGATCATACTCGTGGACGCGGCCGACAATGCTGTGATCGCAGCCGACGACAACGCGGGTTCCAGAGCATTTGTTCGCGACTTACTCAGGCTGGAAGACGCGATACCTTCGAACGTTCGCATCGTGCTTACCTGTCGGCCAGAGCGTCTCGAGTCTCTTGAACCCCCAGCGGGCACGGTTGCGTACGAGCTGCCCGCCTTCACGCCCGCTGAAACGGCGAGGATTGTGTCAGAAGCGTATCCCTCGGCGACGAACTTGGATCTTGCCGAGATTCATGATCGAACATCAGGCAATCCGCGAGTAGTGTCGACGGTGCTCTCCGGAACGGAAACGATTCATGAGGCCTTGGGTCGACTCGCCGGTCTCGCAGGAGCCGCATCTCCACTTGACTCTCTCATGCAAGAGCAAGCCCGTAGAGCGTTCGATAACGCTGGCAGATCCCGGTTAAATCTCGAACGGGCCGCGCAGCTCCTCACGCTCCTCCGTCCCAGTGTTCAATTGGACGTGCTTGCCACGCTTGCCGGCACGCAGGCTGCGACTGTGCGAAGTTTCATATCAGACCTTGGTCGAGGCCTTCTGTTGGATGGGCAGAGTGTCCAATTCCTCGACGAGCCGACGGAGACATACTTCCGCGAGCGGCATTCGGCAACGCCTGAGCTCGCGACCCAGGTTGCGTCTCAGCTGAGAACGCTAAGCAGCGCTTCTGCCTACGCCGCATCTTCGTTGCCCGAGGTCCTCTGGAGTGCGGGGCGCCATGATGAACTCCTGGCTCTCGTTGCATCGGACGATGCGCTGCCATCAACGAATGACGTCGAGCGTACCCAAGTCGAGAATCTTCGGGTGGAGTTTGGGCTTCGTGCAGCTGTCCATTTGCGACGTCCAGATTCAATCGTGCAGCTTGCCATGCGCGCTGGAGCCGGGCGCGCGGGGAAGAGCCGCCAGTTTACGATTATCAGAGATAACCCGGATCTGGCGGGCTCGCGGATGGACTCCCGAGTGCTGAGTGAGGTGATCGCCTCGCGGGAGCTCCCACAGGATTGGCCAGGGTCTACGCTCGGTGCGGAAGCGGTGATGCTTGCGTATTCCAAAGGCGGTTCGAGTACGGCCAGGAGCAGGGCTCGGCAAGCGGCATCAGCCATCGCCGCTTGGGCACGTGCTCCGAGAGAGCGGCGTTCGCGAGCGGAGAGCGTCAGCCCGGAGCAGGTGGCGCACATCGCGCTTGCGATCCTACGCACGGACGGACCTGCTCTGGCCGGCCAGTACCTATCCGGCTGGCGCCCCGCGCGCTTCGTCCTCGAGTCGAGCGCGGCACTTGCCCGGACGCTTCTCTCGGGTGCCGACCATGAATCCGTTATAGCGCTGATCGTCAATTCCGAACATCCCGCGCTACAGCTTGGCGTCTTCGCCGAAATGCAGCGTGTTGGCATGACAGCGGATCCCAGCGTCGTCCGTGCCGCCTGGACGACGCTCAAGAAATTCCGTGCTCGCCTCACTGCCCGAGACTTCGATCACCAGCGCGCCGAAGATACCGCGCTGCGTGGAGCTGCGTGGCTCTGTGCACTTTCGGTGCGCTATTCGATCGCCGACGCAACGGTAGCCGCAGCGCGCCTTCGTGATTGCCTTCCCTCTTCGCTTCCAGCTGGCCTTGGCGACAGGCACGGCCCGAGCCGGCTGGGCCTTCTGTTCGCTGTTGCGTTACGCGCCGACCTCGCGGGTGAGGTACTCGATGTCGGTCACTACCGACCCGTCGCGATTGCGGCGGGGCGTGGAAAGTACGACCCCATGAAGTCCAATGACGAGGACCTGGATCGATATCTGCGTCCCGCTCTCGGTTGGCTTAGTGCCTGGTCAAAGTACGCTCGCGGTGCCCTCGACCCGCAAGCCGCTGTCGACGTCATAGATACGTATCCCAGACGTCACTCTCGGGATGACACCTGGTCGATGACCCACCGAGTTGCTCGCCAGGTCCTGCCCTTGCTTGGATCTGGCTTTGCGGACGAGTCAGTGACGATCGCTTGCTCGCGAGCGATCCAGGCGATCGCGGCCGATATTCCGATTCCCGGGGCAATCGACCTGATACCGGGTTTGCACGGTGATACCCGCTTCGGGTCCGCCGTCCTGGGACTCTCCAACGCAGCGCGCGTCGCCCTCGCCACGACTGCTGAGGCGGCTGACGGTAAGGCCGAGACCCTCGTTCGGATCGCTCGAGGACTTCGCCCCTTCAGTCAGGCTGAGGCTGGAAGCTACTTCGACCAAGCTGTGAGGATGGCTGCCGGAGTGGGGGATGATGCGATCTATCGATGGGATGCAGTCGTTGCGCTAACGCGGGCGGCTACTGGAGTCGACTTGCTCCAGGCGAGCGCGCTCGCCGAGCGAGTCGCTCGCCTCGGCGAGGCGGTCGAACCGATCATGTATGAGGGAGTCAATCAACCTCGGCTTGTCTCTGCACTCGCGCTTCTCTCGGGCGCGAACATTCTTCGGATCTTGGGGCGATTCCGGGATTGTCGGTTCGGACAACTCGACTCGCAACTCAGGGGGCTGGTCGAAGATGATCAAGCCTTGTTCGCCGGACGACCAGAACTGATCGCAGTCTTGGCTCCGTTCTCGACTAGTTTCGACCTCAACACTTCACTTCATGAATACGAGATCCGCGGCGGTATGGACGCGACGGTATTGGCCGCTGTGAACAACCTTGCCGGGCGCTTGGGGCGACATCTCGAGCCTTCGTTCACCCAGTCAGCGCTTCCCGATCCTCCGCAGGCTAGCGGCCCGAACGTGCATGGGAGCACCACGTTCGATCGCACTCCATTTGAACAAGCGCAGCAACTTGCCCAGGTGCAGAAGTGTAAGGCAGAGATCGCCGCTCTCGACCTCACTCAGCCAGCCGGCGTGGACGCAGCGATTCAATTGCAGCGCGACGCATACGCGTCAGGCGATAGCCTCTTCGCGGCTGAAGTGTTCTCGCGCCCAGAGCTTCAATGGGGCGCAATTTTGGATGCGGCGTTGAGTAGCGACAGCCTTGGCGACTACGAACTGGCCAGGCTCCTGAACACGGCCCTAGCGCGCCCTCGAGCGGCTCAGTCATTCGTCGACTCTCTGAAGAACGCTGTCGGGACCTATGTTGACCGACATGGAGCGCGGCTGCTTCACCATAACTTGATGAGCTTCGACCTCCCTGCGGCAGCCGACCTCTTAGAGATGCGTACGAGCGATCTTCTCCAGCGCGCGCTCGACCACCTCAACCTTGAGGAAGCATTGATCGACGCCGACCACTGCTACATGCTCGCGGCTGGCGCTTCAGCTGTGCTCGAGCCCTCTGTAGCGGCGCGCGTGCTCAGTGAGGCGGTCGCCTCTTTCGAGGAGGACCTCGACATCGCGCCCCTGACCGCCATCGGCTCGACGCCTTCGGATCCCATAGACACCTCCGTGGCGAAGTTCCTCTGGGGAGCGCTCGGCGACCCTCGCTCGGCCGTTCGCTGGCAAGCTGCACATGCAGTGCGTACTGCGATCGAGCTCGGCGCGAGCGATGTCGTCGACGCGCTCTGTGAAGCAGTCATTCAGGGCGATGCAGCGGGGTATGCCGATGAACGGTTCCACTTTTACCAGATGAGCGCTGCCGAGTGGTTCCTGGTCGCTGTCGAGCGAGTAGCACGAGACGACCCCTCTGCGATCGATGCGCTCATATCCGCGGTTACTGAACTGAGCAACCGCTACCCAGACCACGCCGCGATTCAGAGGCACTGCCACATAATTTCTCAACTCGCTATTCCCGAGAGCAGCTGCTCCGTCGGCACCGATTGGGGCGCCCAGCTCGCGGAGGCGGTCTTGCTCGAAAGCTGGAGTCGTCCCGCTCACGCCAGTCCAATGATGAAGGGAGCGCCGAAAGCTGAACACCGATTCGATTCCGACTTCGATGAGTACGTCCTCGGAAAGCTCACGAACACACTCGTGGTCACGCACCAAGAGGTACTCGACGCTGCAAGCGCTCTCATCCTCGACGAATGGGCTTGGCGAGGCAGCGGTGATCGTCTCGAGGACGCGAGACGCACGGCAGCCGTCTATGAAGACGGCGAAACCTACGGCTACAAGTGGGATGTCCCCAAAGCCGAGGATCTCGACTACTACCTGGAACGTCACGCTGCGCTGACCATCGCTGGAAGGCTCATGCGGACCGCTGTTCCTTACCGCGACCCGGATGCAGAACAGCCGGACGTGTTGGGATGGCTCGCCGACTTCGATATCGCACGTCAGGACGGGCGATGGATTGCCGATCAGCGAAGCTCAGTACCTGGTTCGTTGGTAGCCGTTGGACCGCGCGGGCAGAGGCGGGTCAACGAACTCGAGTTCTCGTCAGCGCTCACCCCGGCCGATGGCTGGGTAACAGTCTGGCAATCAGCCGCTGTCGCTGACTACGATCGATCCCTCAGTGTCCACATCGCGTCAGCTCTGGTGAACACGGAGGCCTCAGGCGCACTTCTGCGTGCGCTGCAGACTGGAAACGGCTATTGGAGTTTCCGAATCCCGTCAGCCGACCCCAGCGACGAAGATTTCCAGTTCGCCTCACCTCCGTTCCAGCTTCGAGGTTGGGTATCAACGCCAAACACTGAGGGCGGGATCGATCGGCTGGACCATTTTGCCGCTCAACTTACGCCCGACCTCCCTCGCCCTTCCGTCGAGACCGTGGAAACACTCAGGGTCGCGTCAGAGGACGGAGGTGCCCGGTGGCAGTCGAGCGATGATGGGACCACCGCTCTGGCTGCGGAGACCTGGGCAGATATTAGCCCCGGGCGCGAACCGCTCGGGCCATCTGGGTATCGGCTCCGAATCACCAACGAAGCACTCGACGAACTGCTGAGGCGTTTTGATTCCGCACTCGTAGTAGAGGTACGCGTGATGAGAGAGGATCGTCGCGATCACTATGCCGACGTCTCAGACGACGACGAGCAAAAGGACGACGGTGAAGGAGGTGATCACGATCGTGGCAACGACTTCCGAGTCTTCTCCTACCGACCAGGAGCAGGATGGAGCGCCTGGAACGGCCGTGTTGGAGCTAGGTAAGCAGCTCGCGTCTGAACTGGAGCAAACCGATACGCTCGGACGCTGGATGGCTCACTACCTTGCTGAGCGTATGGCCAGTCTCGAGCACAAGTCCGGATCTGCCAGAGCCAGTGCGGAGAGTGAAATCGCCGACCTCATACTCCGCCTCTGGGCACTCCGACGGCACCTCCCTATCGGACGATTGCCCCTCGCTGAAGTAGACGAGGTGGAGGCAGCCATCGTGAGGTTGGCACCGGGGCGACGACCATGGGCATATTTCGGCGCGTTCGCAGCGGACACAGAGCCGAGCGCGGAAGCGACTGAGACCGGTGACACGTTGCAAGCCGCCCTGCTTGTCGATCGACTCGCGGGTGACCTCGTCCATGGGCTGATTGGCCGTGCCGCCGAGCTTGCCGAGAATCATGATGCGGATTGGGTCAAGCAGGCGGAGCAGATTGGCGATGAGGCGCTTCGAACGGTTCGTCGCGTACGCCTCGCCGACATGGACAGCGGACACGCTGCCGACACCACGGACTTGAACAGCGAAGTTGTGAGAAGAGCGGCGCTCCTGTCGTCGGTGCTTTCGACGCTAATCGCCGGGCTCGAAGAGGAGAACTCCGATGGTCCCGGCGAGAGCCCTCGTTGACTCTTCCGCTCGACCGCGCCCTCACTTCGTATGGGCCTCGTGTCCGCCGCACGACGAGGGCGGCTGACGACTCCTCGCGCAGCCAGCCCAATAGCAGCCATGACAGCTTGAGTGCTCGGGTCAGCGGCTGTTCGGCGCGCGGTATCTAAACCGGCCAGATCTATGCCCCGGGCATCGATTTCCCAGCCGTAGTAGTGGGACTGACTCTCGGGAGAGCATGAACCTCCTGTCATCTATCTATTGCGAGCCTTAGCCGTCTTTTTGCTGGCAGGCGGGGTCGGGCTCTAGCGACCGGGCCGTGGGCGGAC
This sequence comes from Microbacterium sp., assembly GCA_050701935.1. Lineage (GTDB taxonomy): Bacteria > Actinomycetota > Actinomycetes > Actinomycetales > Microbacteriaceae > Microbacterium. The sequence continues at coordinate 19,921 of JBOGEI010000003.1, read as the reverse complement.
CGGTATGTCCGCCCGATGAAGTGCTGTGAGGACCGTCTGTGGATCGAAGCCGAGTCGACGCCCTATCCTTGCGGCGGACTGCCCGTCTTGGTAGGCCTGAATGGCTGAGGCGATCTCGGTCTGGGTCATGCGCCGAACAGTTTCAACCCCGGCACCATGGAGGTGCTTGGCCGCTGTCTGCCGGGACACCTTGAGCGCGCTCGCTGCAGCGGCAACGCTGCCGATGGACAGGTAGTGCGCAACCAGGGAACTCACTTGATCCGGGCGAAGTTGGCGGGCCTGCTGCTTCACCGACAGTGGAGACGTTAACGGGCGTCGCGACTGAGTTGCCTTGACGGTGAGCGTGGCCGGAGCAGAACTGCCCAAGGATTGTTTGGAGTAAGCATGCAGCAGGTCCACCGCATGATGTTCCCGAGTTCGAGAATTCTCTCCTCGTATCTCGGAACGCCAGCCAGATGAAAGCCACCGGAATCCCGGTGGCTTTCTTCGTGTCGGTTCATCGGGAACCAGTCGGCCACCGCCGGACATCACTAGGTATGGAGAACACTGACTTCATCGCTCTGCGGCGACGATCTCTTGCTCTCATCGAGCGCCACTATCGGGATTCCCGCGTCGGTCCGGATTGGATCGCGGGCCAGCTCTTCGTGTCCCGCCGACAATTGGACCGGGCCTTCGCCAATCGCTCCAGCGTCGCGGAGGTGCTGGCGAGGAGGCGTCTCAGGCACGTGGTGGCCATTGCTGCGCTGAACCCGAAGATCCCGATGTCCGAGATCGCGATTCGGTCCGGCTACCGCACCTATGAGACCTTCCGCGCTCAATGCCACAAATACCTCGGTTGCGCGCCCCGCGTCGCTCGTTCGAGTCGGAATCCGGCCTTGAGCGCAGCAGGGGATTCTCCGACGCATCCTGACGCTCCTGCAGAGCGCCGGCGCTAGGTCGGAGGTCGCGATATCGTCTGGTGCCGGCGAACTGTGCCCGTCTTTCGCGCCAAGTAGACTCGTCGTCATGGTCGTCGCAACGAGGGCGCGACTGTGAAGTTCGAGGTGAGATCGTGCCAGAGTCCCATCCCTACCGGGCCCCTGACGACGGCGAACTCCTCTATCGCTTGTCGCGGGGGGATGAACCGGCGTATCGGATGCTCCACGAGCGGCATCAGGCGGCTGTGTTCCGAGTCGCGTTGGTGCTCGTGCGAACCACCTGGGATGCCGAAGAGGTTGCGGCGACGGCCTTCTTCGAGCTGTGGCGCAAACGCGACAGCGTGCGCGTGGTCGATGGGTCGGCTCTTCCCTGGCTCCTCGCCACGACGTCGTATGCCGCGAAGAACAGTCTTCGCACCCGCCGGCGCTATCAGCGGCTGCTCAACCGGATCCCCCGTGAACAAGACGTGCCGGATCACGCCGAAGAAGTTGCCAGAGCGATGGAGGCGCTCAGCATCTCCCGTGACGTGCGTGAGGCGCTTCTGCAGTTGAACCCTCGGGAGGTCAGCGTCGTGATCCTCTGCGTCGTGCAGGAGCTGCCGATGCAGGAGGCGGCCCTCGTGCTGGGCATTCCGGAAGGCACCGTGAAGTCGCGACTGTCTCGGGTGAAGGCCCGTCTGCGTGGTTCGCTGCACCGGTATGCTCCCAGCGCTGAGGAGGCAACAGCATGAGTCGTGATTTCGACGGGATGCCGCACCGCGCGGAGGTGCAAGACCTGCTCATCGAGCAGATGCGCCGTGACCTGTCGCGACCGAAGTGGTGGAAGACGATCTGGGGCCGTATCGGCATCGCGGGTGGGGCGGTCGCGGTGGCTGCCACGGGGATCGCCGCCGTCGTGCTGCTCGAGGAGCGCCCGGTGAACGAGACCAGCATCGTGCAGTGTCTCGAGGGGCCTTACCGGAATTCTGACGGGACGCTGTCTGGCGCAGCGGCGAGCGTCGCCACGCCAGACGGAGTCGTCGCAATCGAGGATGCCGAGGCACTGTGCACTCAGATGTGGGAGTCGGGGGCGTTCAACGAAGATGATCCCCTGGCAGCCACGCCTAGTCCGGGTGTCGCCCCCTCCGAGTTCACGGTCTGTGTCACCGATGACGGCGAGGCGGCCGTGGTCCCCGGAACGATCGAGTGTTCAGTCCTCAGACTGCATCCCTATCAACCGAACGTGCCCGTCGGGCGGTAGACGATGGATGAGGTCTTGGCGGCCAGGGGGCCCAGAGTCGCGCAGAACGGTGTGCAGGTGACGACGGAACCGCTGTAGCCGGCACCGTCGTACTGCGAGGACCAGCAGTTCGAGAAGCCTTCGGCGGAGCGGATGTTGTTGTTCCAACTCGCCGTGAGGCTCGGGAAGCCGTAGGTGACTCCGTAGCAACCGCTGCCGGAACCCCAATGGATCAGCACCGATCCGGATCGTGAGGCCCCGGTCCACACTTTGCCGATGACGACTGTGGCGGCAGGCGCTGCCCCAGCGCGAGTAGAAGATCTCTGTGGCTGCAGTTGCTGGTAGTCGCCGGGAGCGCCGTCTTCGATGAACTGCTCGGCTTCCTCGATCGTGTCGAAGCAGGAGATGACCGTGGGGATGTTCGCCGGAACGGGTGATCCGTCGGGAACGGGAACGCCGCCGACGGTGCACGCCGGTGCGGAATCTGCCGTTGCTGAGGCAAGCGCGGGTGTTGGCAGCGCGAGTACCAGCGCAGTGATGAGGGCCGCGGATGCGGACATGAGGCGTCGCGTGGACACAGAAGCTCCTCCGATAGGGGGTTGGATTCGCTTCGGTATGTCCGTGGCGTCCTCACCGGTTCCAGGGCGCGGCGCGGTCTTGCGGTCGGTTCGTTGAGAACGTGCGGGTATGCCTCAGGACTCTGTCCTGATTCCTGTATCAGTGGCTGCCGGGGCCCACGTGCCGTGAACTCGGCCGAGGGAAGCTGGCGCGCCGAAACACTGAACCCCCCAGCGTGAGCGTGGGGGCTTAAGTCGTCTCGGACGAGCGGGGCTTCGACTCAGTCTCGCGATGCGAGTCCCGCGAGCAGTTCCAGTACGCAGAGCGCGGCAAGCCTGACGGTGCGGGCGTCGTCGGCGTCGGCGGTGGCATCGACTTCGGCCAGGTCGGCGCTGACGACACGCGCATCCGCAGCCACCGCGCGGGTGAGCGCGCGCAGCTCCCATGCCTGCAGGCCCCCTGGCACACTGGCCGGGCAGCCGGGAGCCACCGAGCGATCGCACACGTCGACGTCGATGTCGAGGTGGATGCGCGGGGAGGTGCCGGCGCCGGCGACCTCCAGGGCCTCCGCGACCACATCGTCGATGCCTCGGCGGCGCAACTCGTCGAGGGTGATGACCCGGATGCCCCATTCGGCTGCGCGCCGGGCGTAGGCGGCGGAGTTCGCGAAGTCGGCGATGCCGATCTGCACGATTCGTGTCGGATCGATCCGGGACGTGCCCAGAGGCGAGGCCGCAGGGACGTCTTCGACGAGGCGCCGCACCGGCGTGCCGTTGGAGACGCCGTCTCGCAGGTCGAAATGCGCGTCGAACGTGATGAGTCCTGTGGCTTCGGCGCCGAGAGCGACCGGGTAGGTGAGCGAGTTGTCGCCGCCCAGCGCGATCACGAGGTCGGTCGCATCGACGAGTTCGCGCACGCGGGAGATGACCCTCGCTTCGCCGGCGGAGCCGTCGGGGTCTGCGACATCGCCGGCGTCGGCGATGCGCAGCACGTCGTCGAGGTCGACGGCGGGTGGTCCCATGAGCGTCGTCCCATAGCGCGGGAGGGCTTCGCGGATGGCCGCGGGCGTCGCGTGTGCTCCGGTCGGAGACAGCGAGGTACGCCAGGTCGGCACGCCCAGCAGTACGGCGTCGGCCGACCCGTCGAAGGCTGGCCAGGTGCCGGCTCGTGGCCAGAGCGGGTCCTGGCTCAGCTGTCGAGAAGTGAGTGCCATGTCAGACTCCGGGGATCAGGGCGTGGGCGATGGAGAAGATGGCAAGGCCCGCCAGCGCCCCGACGAACGTGCCGTTCAGGCGGATGTACTGCAGGTCGCGGCCGACCATGAGCTCGATCTTCTCGGTCGTCTCGGCCGGATCCCAGCGCTCGACGGTGTCGGTGATGATCGAGGCGATGTCGTGCCGATAGCGGTCGACGAGGAACACCGCGGCGTCGGACACCCAGGTGTCGACCCGGCGCTGCAGCGCGGTGTCGGTCGTCAGACGTTCACCGACCTCCTGAAGCGCCTGCACGGCGCGGCGACGAAGACCGCTCTCCGGGTCGGCGAGGGCTGTGAGGAGTCCGTTCTTCGCGGTGTTCCATGCTTCGGCGGCGAGGGCTCCGACACGGGGGCTGTCGAAGAGCGATGCCTTGGCATTCTCGAGCTTCGCCCGCGTGGCGGGGTCGTTCTGCAGGCTGTCGGCCAGACGTGCCAGGTAGCCGTCGACGGCGAGGCGAGCCGGGTGGCGGGGGTCGGCCTGCACGGCATGCACGAACTTGACGGCCTCGTGGTACACGGTGTCGTCGACGAAGCGATGGGCCAGCTTCGGCACCCACCCCGGCAGACGCCGGGAGACGAGGCCGCTGAACGACTCGGCGTTCGCATCGAGCCAGCGTGCGATGCTGTCGGCGGCGAGGTCGACCGCACCGTGATGGGCATCGGCCTCGACGATCTTCTCGAGCCAGGCGCCGGCGGGCGGGCCCCACTCGGGATCGACCAGGTGCTCGCGGGCGAGGTCGGTGATGAGGTCTCTCACATCATCGTCGCTGAGAGCGTTGAGCACGGCCATGGCGATCGTCGCGCCCTCGGCCCCGACCCGTTCGGCGTGCGGGGCCTCGCGCAGCCACTCGCCGGCGCGCAGCGCGATCTGCGTGCTCGAGAGCTTGGTGCGCACCACGTCGGCTGCGAGGAAGTTCGTCTCGACGAACTCTCCGAGAGTGCGACCGATCTCGTCTTTGCGGTTCGGGATGATCGCAGTGTGCGGAATGGGCAGTCCGAGCGGACGGCGAAAGAGCGCGGTCACGGCGAACCAGTCCGCGAGCGCGCCCACCATGCCGCCCTCGGCGGCGGCACGGACATAGGCGAGCCCGTCGAACCGCTGCTGGAACGCGAAGGCGAACACGAAGACGACGGCCATGAACACCAGAGCGCCGAGGGCCACGGCCTTCATGCGTCGGAGCGCGCGGAGGCGCTCCTGGTCGGCGGGCGAGAGCTGCGTCATCGGTGTTCGCGGCATGACGTCATCCTTTCACGCCGGTGCCCGGGCGTCGTCGACCGCCGGACCTGCAGTGTCTCGGAGGTGAGACAGCCCGGAGGGTCGCAGGACGAGTACCCTCGAGACGTGATCGAAGACATCAAGAAGCGTGCTCTGCACCGCACCAGCATCCTCGAGGGTCAGATGCGCGGCGTCGCGCGGATGATCGAGAACGAGGAGTACTGCATGGACATCATCACGCAGTCCCGCGCGATCCAGCGGTCCCTGGAGTCGTTGAATCGGCTGCTGCTGGAGAACCATCTGCGCACGCACGTCACGCACATGTTCGACGAAGGCGGCGACGAGCGCGACAAGGCCGTCCTCGAGCTGCTGAAGGCTTTCGACTTCGACAAGAAGTAGGGCATGACGCAGCGCCCCGACGGAGTCGTCGAGGCGCTGCGCGGTGGCTCACCTGCCGCTGTCGTCGAACACCTCACCCTCCATGGCGTCGTAGCCCTCGGCCTGCGGGTCACCGTGCGAGCCGCCCGAGATCGCGTACTCCTCCTCGGGGGAGAGCACCAGGCGGTGGCGGAAGAAGAGTCCGAACCCGAGCAGGATCACGACGTACACGATCGCGATGGCGATGATCGCCGGTCCGAACGTCGGGTTCAGCAGGAACCCGACGAAGATGAGCGCCGCGATCACGAGGGCTGTGGCAGCCCCTGGGATGCCCCAGGGGCTGCGGTACGGGCGGTCGACGTTCGGGTATTTCTTGCGAAGGATCATGAACGAGATCAGCTGGAGGCCGTAGGCCAGCACCGCACCCCACACGGCGATGTTCAGCACGATCGCACCGGCGACGGATCCGGCCCCCTTCGCGTCGACCGCGGCGAGCACATCGAGCACGATGAGCGCGACGAAGCCGATCGCCGCGCCGACCACGAGCGCCACCCAGGGGGTCTGCCGCTTGCCGGTGAGGGAGAGGAACCGCGGGTAGTAGCCGGCCCGGGAGAGCGAGTACATGTTGCGACCGTAGGCGAACATGATGCCCTGCAGCGAGGCGAGAAGGCCGATCAGGGCGAAGAGGGCGAGGACTGCGGCGAGTTGGTCGCCGACGATCGCGCGGAAGCCGTCGAGGAGAGGCTCGCCTGCGGTACCCGTGGCCTCGGCGCCGATCACGCCCGTGTTGAGGAACAGCACCAGGAGACCCGTGACGATGAGCGTGCCGCGAGCCCAGAATCCGGCCTTCGGGATGTCGCGGGTCGGGTTGTGCGATTCCTCGGCGGCGAGCGGCAGCTCCTCGATGCCGAGGAAGAACCACATCGCGAACGGGAGCGCGAACAGGATCGGCAGCACGCCATGCGGGAGGAACTCCGTCTGGCCGGGGTCGGGGGCGATGTCCCACAGGGCGTCCCAGCTGAAGGCCCCGGAGAAGATCGCCATCAGAGAGAACACGAGGATGATGCCGATCGAGATGATCGAGACGATGATGGCGAAGCGGAAGGAGATCGCCGCTCCCGCGGAGTTCAGCGCGATGAAGACGACATAGAGGATCAGGTACCAGAGCCACCCCGGCAGCTCGATCCCCAGCAGTTCACTCGTGATGCCGTTCGCATACGACGCCGAGAAGTAGACGATCACCGCCGTGGTCGCGACGTACTCGATCGTCTCCGCGGCCCCGGTGACCAGGCCGCCCCAGGGGCCCATCGCCGACCTGGCGAAGGAATAGGCGCCGCCGGTGTGCGGCATCATCGCCGCCATCTCGCCGATCGCGAAGATCATGCCGTAGTACATCAGCACGAGGATCGCGAAGGCGATCAGCATCCCACCGAAGCCCGCGAAGTCGATGCCGAAGTTCCAGCCCGAGAAGTCGCCGGAGATGACGGCTGCGACCGCGAGGCCCCATAGACCCCAGACGCCGGCCGATCTCTTCAGCGTCCGTTTCTCGAAGTACTCGCTCCCGGCACGTGTATAGGTCGCCCCAGCGACCTTGCGGGATTCATTGCTCTGCTCAGACATCCGCTCTCCGTTCGCATGCACACAGGCGCCGGGTGCACCTTGCGGATGATTGTGACAGTCAATGGTGGTTTCGTCTACCTTTAAACATCAAGGTGATCTACTCTGAGGGCGAAGCCGGTCGGTCGATCGCTTCACCACGACGATGGGAGCGAGAAGATGTCGGGAAACCTGAGCATCGAGCAGCTGGATGCCGGCATCGCCGCCGGCGAGATCGACACGGTGATCGTGGCCTTCGCCGATGCACAGGGACGGCTGGTCGGTAAACGGGTGTCGGCGCGGCTGTTCCAGGAGGACATCCTGCACCACGGCGCCGAGGCCTGCGACTACCTGCTGTCGGTCGATGTCGACATGAACACGGTCGACGGCTACGCGATGTCGGGGTGGGACCGCGGGTACGGAGACATGGTGCTGAGGCCCGATGCCGAGACCCTCCGCAACATCCCCTGGCTCGACGGCACGGTGCTCGTGATGGCCGACCTGGTCTGGCAGAACGGCGAACCGGTGGGTCCATCGCCCCGCGCCATCCTCGACCGTCAGCGCGACCGTCTCGGAGAGCGCGGGTGGACCGCGTTCTCCGGCACCGAGCTCGAGTTCATCGTCTTCGACAACACCTACCGCGACGCCTGGGCGCGCAAGTACGAGGGACTGACCCCTTCGACCGACTACAACGTCGACTACAACCTGCTCGCGTCCACCCGCCTCGAGCCGCTGCTGCGCGACATCCGCAACAGCATGGACGGCGCCGGGCTCTACTGCGAGGGAGTGAAGGGGGAGTGCAACCTCGGGCAGCAGGAGATCGCGTTCCGCTACGCCGAGGTGCGCGAGACCGCCGACCAGCACGCGCTCTACAAGAACGGCGCGAAGGAGATCGCGGAGCAGCACGGACAGGCGCTCACGTTCATGGCCAAGTTCAACGAGCGTGAGGGCAACAGCTGCCACATCCACCTGTCGCTCCGCGCCGCCGACGGCACGCCGGTCATGGCGGGAGACGGCGAGCACGGGTTCAGCCCGATCATGGAGCACTGGATCGCCGGCATCCTCGCCACCCTGCGCGAATTCACCCTGCTCTACGCGCCCAACATCAACTCCTACAAGCGGTTCGCGAAGGGCAGCTTCGCCCCGACCGGCGTCGCATGGGGGATCGACAACCGCACCTGTGCACTGCGCGTGATCGGTGCGGGGTCGGGACTCCGGGTCGAGAACCGGGTGCCCGGCGGCGACGTGAACCCGTACCTCGGCATCTCGGCCATCATCGCCGGTGGCCTATACGGCATCGAGAACGAGCTGCCGCTGCCAGAGCGGTTCACCGGCAACGCCTATGAAGCCGGCGTCGAGCACCTGCCCACCACGCTCCGAGAGGCGGCGCAGCTGTTCAGCGAGTCGGCGATCGCGAGAGCCGCGTTCGGCGACGATGTCGTCGACCACTACCTGAACCAGGCGCGCATCGAGGTCGAGGCCTACGACGCCGCCGTCACCGACTGGGAGCGCATCCGTGGCTTCGAGCGTCTCTGACCCCGCACCGCTGATCGGTGTCACGACCTACCTGGAGCGGGCGCAGCAGGGGGTGTGGGATGTGCGGGCCGCGTTCCTCCCCGAGCAGTATCTGAGCTCGGTGACCGCCTCCGGGGGCATCGCTCTGCTGCTGCCCCCGCAGAACCCGGAATCCGCCGATGCGGCCATCGCCGGGATGGACGGGCTGATCCTCTCCGGGGGAGCCGACGTCGCCCCCGAGCTCTACGGCGAGGAGCGGCATCCGCTCACCGATCCCGCCCGCGTCGATCGCGATGCCTGGGAGCTGGCGCTTTTCCACGCGGCCGAACGACGGCGCATCCCGGTGCTCGCGATCTGCCGGGGGCTCCAGCTCGTCAACGTGGCACGCGGCGGCACGCTCCAGCAGCACCTGCCCGAGTCGCTCGGCACTGAACGCTATCGACTCGGCGGAGGCGTCTTCGCCGAGAACGACATCGAGGTCTCGGACGACACCGCGCTCGCCGGGGTGCTCGGGGCGGGAGGCGTGCGAGTGCACAGCTACCACCACCAGGGCGTCGACCGCCTCGGTGAGGGGCTCGTGGCCGCCGCCCGATCCGATGACGGACTCGTGCAGGCGTTCGTCGACACGTCGGCCGGCCACGTCGTCGGCATCCAGTGGCATCCGGAGGAGAACGCCGAGGACAGGCGCCTCTTCGAAGATCTCGTCTCACAGGCTCGTGCGTTCGCCGCGCGGCGGAAGGAGGACGCCCGATGAGTGCGTTCACAGTCATCAACCCGTCGACCGGGGCCGCGATCCGCGATGTCGCCCGCGCCGATGTCGGAGCGACCGACGCTGCGATCGCCCGCGCTGTCGCAGCCCAGCGCCGATGGGCCGCCTTGGCCCCGGTCGCGCGCGCCGATGCGCTCCGGTCCTTCGCCCGAGCGGTCGAGGGCGCGGCCGAAGAGCTGGCGCAGCTGGAGGTGCTCAACTCCGGGCATCCCATCGGCTCCGCCCGCTGGGAGGCCGGGCACGTCGCCCAGGTGCTCAACTACTACTCCGCCGACCCGGAGCGCCTGTCCGGGCGGCAGATCCCGGTGGCGGGCGGGCTCGATGTCACCTTCCACGACCCGTACGGCGTGGTCGGCGTCATCGTGCCCTGGAACTTCCCCATGACGATCGCCTCGTGGGCGTTCGCCCCGGCGCTCGCCGCCGGTAACGCCGTGGTGCTCAAGCCCGCCGAGTTGACGCCGCTCACCGCCATCCGCCTCGGCGAGCTCGCCCTCGAAGCCGGACTCCCCGAGGGGCTCTTCGAGGTCGTCACGGGCTCGGGCTCGGTCGTCGGTCAGCGTCTGGTCGAACACCCCGATGTGCGAAAGGTCGTCTTCACCGGCTCGACCGAGGTCGGGATCGAAGTGGCGGCCGGCTGCGCCCGGGCGCTCAAGCCGGTCACGCTCGAGCTCGGCGGCAAGAGCGCGAACATCGTGTTCGCCGATGCCGACCTCGAACGCGCGGCCGCGGGGGTGCCCGGCTCGGTGTTCGACAACGCGGGCCAGGACTGCTGCGCGCGCAGCCGCCTCCTCGTGCAGCGCTCGGTGTACGACCGGTTCCTCGAGCTGCTCGAGCCCGCCGTGGCCGCCTGGCGCGTGGGCGACCCCGGGCGGGAGGACACCGATATGGGACCGCTCATCTCCGCAGGCCACCGCGACACGGTCGCCTCCTTCCTCGACGGCGCCGATATCGCCTTCCGTGGCAGCGCGCCCGCAGGCGACGGCTTCTGGTTCGCCCCGGCCGTCGTGCTCGCCGAACCCGGTGACCGCATCGCCCAGCAGGAGGTGTTCGGCCCCGTCGTCGCGGTGATGCCGTTCGAGGATGAGGCCGACGCGATCCGCCTGGCCAACGACACCGCCTACGGGCTCGCCGGCTCCGTGTGGACCGAGAGCCTGGGGCGCGGTGTGCGCGTGGCGCGTGGTGTGCAGAGCGGAGTGCTGTCGGTGAACTCGCACGCCTCGGTGCGCTACGCGACCCCGTTCGGCGGCATGAAGGCGTCGGGTCTCGGGCGAGAGCTCGGCCCCGACGCCGCCGAGCACTTCACCGAGACCAAGAACGTCTTCTTCGCGACCGATGAACTCTGATCGCGTCGCAACCCACCCCATCCGGAACGGAGAACCCACATGAGCATCGATCTGACCCAGCGACTGAAAGACCGCGTCGCCATCATCACCGGTGGCGCGAGCGGCATCGGGTTCGCCACCGCCCAGCGCTTCGCCGCGGAAGGCGCCTTCGTCGTGATCGCAGACGTCGATCCGTCTTCGGGCGAGGCGGCGGCAGCCGAGGTCGGCGGGGTGTTCCGTCCGGTAGACGTCGCCGATGAGGCCAAGGTCAATGCCCTGTTCGACGGTGTCGCAGAGGAGTTCGGACGCATCGACATCGCCTTCAACAACGCGGGCATCTCGCCGGCCGACGACGATTCCATCGAGACGACCGAGCTCCCGGCGTGGGATCGGGTGCAGGATGTGAACCTCAAGAGCGTGTACCTGTGCAGCCGTGCGGCGCTGCGGCACATGGTGCCGGCGGGGCGCGGCTCGATCATCAACACCGCATCCTTCGTCGCGCTGCTGGGATCAGCGACGTCGCAGATCAGCTACACCGCTTCCAAGGGTGGAGTGCTGGCGATGTCGCGCGAGCTGGGCGTGCAGTTCGCGCGTCAGGGTGTGCGCGTGAATGCGCTCTGCCCAGGACCCGTGAACACCCCGTTGCTGCAGGAGCTCTTCGCCAAGGACCCTGAGCGGGCGCAGCGGCGTCTCGTGCATGTGCCGATGGGGCGTTTCGCCGAGCCTGAGGAACTCGCCGCCGCCGTGGCGTTCCTCGCCTCGGACGACTCTTCGTTCATCACGGCGAGTGCGTTCGTCGTCGACGGTGGCATCACCAACGCCTACGTCACCCCGCTGTGAACGCCCCACACGTCGCTATGACAGGGTGATGGCATGAGCGAGCACACCCACGACGGCGATCTCGTCGAGGTGCGCAGAGCGGTCTATCGGCCGCTGCGGCGCGGCAACGCCCTCGAAGACGCCGTGGCCAGGCTCGTGCAGACCATTCGCCTCGGCGTGGTCGCCCCGGGGGAATCGCTGCCTCCGGAGCGCGAGCTGGCGGCGTCGTTCGGGGTGAGCCGTGACACCGTGCGCGAGGCGATCCGCGAGCTGGCCGACACCGGGTACCTCGTCGCGAGACGTGGCCGGTACGGAGGGACGTTCGTCGCGGATCCGCTGCCGCACCCGACGGTGACGGGCACGGTGACCGCCGCGGAGATCGATGACGTCCTCGGTCTGCGTCGCGTGCTCGAGACCGGGGCCGTGCGCGCGGCAGCGAGTCGGTCGCTGGATGCATCGACCCGCGCCGACCTCTGGGCGCGGCACGAAGCGGCGCTGCCGGCCGGGCCGGACGAGTATCGGCGCCTGGACACGCTGCTGCATCTTGCGATCGCCGAGGCGGCAGGCATTCCCTCCCTCGTGGCGCTCGTGGCGGAGAACCGTGCCGATGTGAACGCCTGGCTCGACACGTTCCCTCTGATGCCCCGCAACATTCAGCACTCTGGGGAGCAGCACGAGAGCATCGTCTCCGCGATCCTCGCCGGGCGTCCCGACGCCGCAGAATCGGCGATGCGGGATCACCTCGCCGGCTCCGAGGCACTGCTGCGCGGCTTCCTGATCTGAGCATCCAGACGTCCGGCGGGGGATAAGGACTGCTCAGAGGGAGAATGCCACGAAGCCTGCAGCGAGTGCAGCGATGGAGCATCCGAGCGCGAACCCGCTGACGGTATAGGCCCCGATGCGGCCGACGCGCGGTCCGCGGACTCTCGTCGACAGGCCGAGGCACACCCCGCCGCCGGCGACGCCGACGAGCGCGAAGACCACACTCAGGAACCACATCGACAGGACCGGCATCCCCTCGACGAGTTCGCCCCGGGCGCCCAGGGCGGCCTGTGCAGTCTCGGTGACCAGCACCCATGCGACGAGCGCCGCGAACGCCGCAGCGGTCGACCAGCCGAAGACGACGACCGCCTCGAACGTCGCGCGTGGCACTGAGGCGATCGGGGCCATGCGGCCGAGCATACGGTTCCGCAACGCTCTCGGGTGTCACGATCCGGTATCGACCGATCCCCGCCGAAGGAGCCAATCGGTCGCAACTTCAAAGATTCTCAACGGATATCGTTGCGGATCAATCAAGATACTTCCGATTTCGCTATACCTGGCGACTTTCCTGTGACAGACTCGCGGCAAGCGAATCTCAATGGGGAGGCTCCATGCCCGACACCACCCGAACGTCGACGGCGACACTCGACGCACCCACCGCCACCGGTGCCGTCCGCATCGACGGCGTCACCAAGCGCTACGGCGCCGCCACCGCGGTCGACGACCTGAGCCTCGACGTGCAGCCGGGGGAGTTCCTCTCCCTCCTCGGCCCCTCCGGTTGTGGGAAGACCACGACGCTGCGCATGATCGCGGGTTTCGAGTATCCGGATGCCGGGGACATCCGCATCTCCGGTCGCAGCGTCCTGAACCTTCCGCCCTATCGGCGCGAGGTCAACACCGTCTTCCAGGCATACGCGCTGTTCCCGCACCTCACGGTCGCCGAGAACGTGGCCTACGGTCTGCAGCAACGACGCGTGCCCAAGGCCGAGCAGCGACAGCGCGTGAGCGAAGCGCTCGACATGGTGCAGCTGCGTGCGTTCGCCGACCGCAAGCCGACGCAGCTCTCCGGCGGCCAGCAGCAGCGCATCGCCCTGTCGCGTGCGCTCATCAATCGACCCAGCGTGCTTCTGCTCGACGAGCCGCTCGCTGCGCTGGACCGCCAACTGCGCGAGGAGATGCAGCTCGAGCTCAAGCTGCTGCAGGCGCGGCTCGGCACCACCTTCGTGTTCGTCACCCACGACCAGGCCGAGGCCTTGTCGATGAGCGATCGCATCGCCGTGATGCGTGCGGGGCGGATCGAGCAGCTGGACGCGCCGGCAGCGATCTACGCGGAACCAGCATCGGCGTATGTCGCCTCGTTCATCGGGCAGCAGAACTTCGTGCACGGCACGGTGCGCGCAGACGGTGCAGCGGTAGACACGGCCATCGGCGTGATCTCGGGTCGCTGGGGCGGGGAGCGCGTCACGGCAGGGCAGCCCGCCGTCGCCGCGATCCGGCCCGAGTACATCCGCCTGGAACAGGGAGAGGGCGCGGGGGTCCGTGGCCGTGTGCTCGGCGTCTCGCATCTCGGCGAGACCCTGCAGGTCGCCGTCCGCATCGGGGAGGACGCCACGTTCCTCTCGCGCATGCCGGCGCCCACCGCGCCGCAGGTCGGAGTCGACGACGAGGTCCGCTGCGTCTGGAGCGCCGCGGATGCACGGCTGTTCGCCGCTGACGGCATCCCCACGACCGCGACGCACGTGATCACCCTGCCCAAGGACGGCGGCCGGTGACCGGCACGCCTTCGGTGCGGGTGCTCGCGCACCGAAGCGCCGCGCGGGTGATCCGCACCGAGCTGACCAGGCGCGGTTTCCTCGCGACCGCGATCATGGCGGGCGGTGCGGTCGTGCTCAGCGCCTGCGCGCCGACGCAGAACGCCGCGGCCGTGCATGCGAAGGGCGGCCCGCTCGAGGACAAGCTCTCCATCTACAGCTGGGGGGATTACGACGCTCCCGAGGTGCTCGAGCAGTTCACGGCCGAGAACGGTCCGCGTATCGTGCTCGATGCCTTCAACTCGAACGAAGAGCTGATCGCCAAGCTCGTCGCGGCGCGCGGCACCTCGGGGTACGACATCGTCGTGCCGACCGGGGTGTTCGTCGGGCCGATGGCCAAGAACGGACTCCTGCAGAAGTTCAACCTCGATCTGCTGCCGAACATGAAGCATGTGGCGCCGGAGTTCCGCGGACGCTCGTGGGATCCCGGCAACGAGTACTCGGTGTGCAAGGCATGGGGGACCACCGGGTTCGTGTACGACAAGAGGGTGATCTCGCGAGAGCTCACGACCTGGAACGACTTCATCGACGCCGCGCAGAACGAGGCATCCGGCTCGACCTCGGTGCTCGATGACCCGGCACCTCTGCTGGGTATCTACTTCTGGGCGAACGGCATCGACTGGACGACCACGGACCCCGCCGACCTCGACGCGGTGGAGAAGTTCCTGGTGAAGGACCTCGCCCCGCACGTCTCGGCTTTCGACTCCTACCCCGGCGGCTCATCGATCCCCCAGGCCTCGCACGCGCTGCTGCAGTCCTACAACGGCGACGCGCGCCTCGGCATCTTCGAGTCGGACGATCCCGACCGCTGGCAGTGGGTGCTCGGGAGCCCCGCGACCGAACTGTGGATGGACAACTGGGCGATCGCCGCCGGCGCTCCGCACCCCGAAGCGGCGCATGCGTTCATCAACTTCGTACTGCAACCGGAGGTGCAGCTCGCGCAGGTCGACTACATCGGCTACGACACCGGCATCACCGGCATCCGCGACGAGGCTGAGGCCGCGGGGCTCGAACGACTCGACATGGTGTTCTTCGACGAGGAGCAGGTGGCCACGATGCACGAGGGCAAGCTGACTGATGCGCAGGATCGCGTCGTCTCCATCTGGAACTCGATGAAGGCGGCCGCCGGTGCCTAAGCTCAAGTTCGGCCTCGCGATCCCCGCCTGGGTCTGGCTGCTCGTCTTCTTCGTCGCCCCGATCTTCATGGTGATCGTGTTCAGCTTCGGCTACAAGCCGAGCATCTTCGCCACGCACGCGCTCGACCACCTCTCGTTCGACCGCTATCTCGAGGCGCTCTCTCCGACGTTCTTCAGCACGTTTCTGAACACGTTGTGGATCGGGATCCTCGGTACGGCGCTGTGCCTGGTGATCGGCGGCCCCGTCGCGTACTGGATCGCCGTGAAGGCGCCGCCCTCCAAGCGCGGCCTCCTGCTCGCGCTGGTGATGGTGCCGTTCTGGACCAACTTCCTGGTGCGCACGATCGGCTGGCAGGTGATCCTCGCCCCCGAGGGGTGGCTCTCGCAGCTGCTGCAGGGCATCGGGGTCATTCCCGGCCCGCTCGACCTGCTCTATTCACGCGGTGCGGTGCTCCTCGGCGTCGTCTACAACTACCTGCCGCTGATGATCCTGCCTCTGTTCGTCGCCTTCGACCGGGTGTCAGGGCCGTTGCGCGAGGCGAGCAAGGACCTGGGCGCGAACAGCGTCACGACGTTGCTGCGGGTCACGGTGCCGCTGGCCAGGCCCGGGATCATCGCGGGGGTGCTCCTGGTCTACATCCCCCTCATGGGCGACTACATCACGGCGACGGTGCTGGGCGGGGCGAAGGGCAACATGATCGGGCAGGTCGTGGCGAGCCAGTTCCAGACCGCCCAGAACTGGGCGCTCGGCTCCGCGATGGCCGTGCTGCTGATCATCGTCATCATGCTCTCGATCGCGGTCGCGGCCGGTCTCCTCTGGCTCGTGACACTGCCGTTCAGACAACGCAACCGACTCGTCCTGGGGGAGGGATCATGACCGCTGTGGCCGATGGACCGCAGAAGACCGCGGCGCCCGCACCGCGCGTGCGCCGAGGAGCCGGACGCTTCGTCCTGCCGATCTGGGCGGCGCTGGTGTTCCTGTTCCTCTTCCTGCCGATCCTCGTGATCATCGCCTACTCGTTCAACGTCGGGCGCTTGCTGGTGTCGTGGGATCATTTCGGCTTCGACTCGTTCCTCGCGATCGTGAACAAGCCGGCGATCCGCGACGCGGTGCTCGTCTCGGTGCGCACGGGCCTGCTGGCCGCGCTCCTCGCCACGGCGTTGGGCACGCTCGCCGGCATCGCGATGGCCCGGAACCCCGGCAAGTGGGTGTGGTGGTTCCTCGGACTCCTGCTGCTCGTCTCGGTCACGCCCGAGATCGTGGATGCCGTGGCGCTGCTGCCGTGGCTGGTGTTCCTCGGACAGGATGCCGGGATCGGCATATTCAACGACGGCACCATGAGGCTCGTGGTGGGGCAGTCGCTGTTCTCGATCGCGATCGTGTCGTACATCGTGCGGGCGCGACTGGTCGGACTCGACGCCCGCCTGGAGGAGGCTTCGGCCGACCTCTACGCGCCACCCGTGCGCACGTTCTTCAAGGTCACCCTCCCGCTCGCCATGCCGGCTGTGCTCGCCGGGTTCCTGCTCTCGTTCACGCTGAGTCTCGACAACACGGTCGTGTCGGCGTTCGTGCAGGTGTCGGGAACGACGCCGTGGCCCGTCTACGTGCTCAGCGCGCTGCGCAGCGGCTTGCGTCCGGAGATCGCGGCGGTGTCGACGATCATGCTGGTGCTCACGCTGTTGGCCCTCGCGCTGGTGGCCGTGGTTCTGAAGAGAGCGGGCGACTCGGCCACCGAGATCGCGCGCACGATGGCGGGAGGGTGACGGTGGGATACGCAGATCTGGTCTTCACGGGCGGAGCGCGGGGAGGGCGGGTGTTCCTCGCCGATGCCGCACGCACGACCGCGCACGCGGTCGCCGTGACGGATGGACGCATCAGTGCGGTGGGGCACGACGTCTCGGGACTGATCGGCCCGGACACCGAAGTCGTCGACCTCGCGGGCGGTCTGCTCGTGCCCGGCTTCCAGGATGCGCATGTGCACCCGGTCTGGGGCGGGCTCGACATGCTCCGCTGCGATCTATCCGCGCTGGCGACCAGGGAGGAGTACCTCGACCGGATCTCCCAGTATGCGCTCGAGCATCCGGACGACGAATGGATTCTCGGCGGCGGGTGGCAGATGTCGGCGTTCCCCGGCGGCACGCCCACCGCGGCCGACCTCGACTCCGTGCTGCCCGATCGCCCGGCGTTCCTGCCGAACCGCGACGGACACGGCGCCTGGGTCAACTCCCGCGCGCTGGAACTCGCCGGCATCACCCGGGAGACGGCCGATCCCGCAGACGGGCGGATCGAACGCGATGAGACCGGTGCTCCGAGCGGAACCCTGCACGAGGGTGCGATGGGCCTCGTCAACCGATTCCTGCCCGCGGAGTCTCCGGAGCGGCTGGTGGAGGCGCTTCTGCAGGGGCAGCGCCACCTGCACTCCTACGGGGTGACGGCCTGGCAGGACGCGATCGTCGGCACCGAGTACGGCGACGCGGGTGATCCGCTCCCGGCGTACCTGGAGGCCGCGGCGTCCGGTGCACTCACCGGCCGCGTCGTCGGCTCGCTGTGGTGGGACCGTTCGCGCGGCCTGGAGCAGATCGACGACATCGTCCGCCGACGTGATGAGAGCACGGTGGGGCGCTTCCGCGCACGCAGCGTCAAGATCATGCAGGACGGCGTCGCCGAGAACTTCACCGCCGCCATGCTCGAGCCCTACTGCGACGGACACGGCCACCCGCGCGAGGACTCCGGGATCTCCTTCGTCGAGCCCGAGCTGCTCAAAGAGGCCGCGACCAGGCTCGATGCCCTCGGGTTCACGCTGCACTTCCACGCGATCGGCGACCGTGCGGTGCGCGAGTGCCTGGATGCGGTCGAAGCGGCGCTCGTGCACAACGGGCCGCGCGGCAACAGGCACCACATCTCTCACATCCAGGTCGTGCACCCCGACGACATCCCGCGGTTCCGAGCCCTCGACGTCACCGCGAACATGCAGATGCTGTGGGCGACGCTGGAGCCGCAGATGGTCGATCTCACCATCCCCTTCCTCGGCGAGCAGCGCACCACCTGGCAGTACCCGTTCGGCGACCTGTTGCGCTCCGGTGCCGCGCTCGCCGCCGGCAGCGACTGGTCGGTGAGCACGCCGAACCCGATGGCAGCGATCCACGTCGCGGTGAATCGTCGTTCGGCGCCGACCGAGTGGGAGGGCGACTATGAGCCGTTCCTCCCCGAGCAGGCGATAGACCTGGCGACCGCGCTCGTCGCGTACACCGCGGGCTCCGCGCGGGTGAACCACCTCGACGACACCGGCACGATCGCCGTCGGGATGCGTGCCGACCTCGCCCTGCTCGACCGCGATCCGTTCGAGCATCCCGTCGACGAGATCGGCCTGACCGAGGTGCGCGGTGCCTGGGTCGAAGGGGTACGGGTATACGACTCCACGGACTGAACCTCGGGATGATCCTGAACGCATGAAGCCCCGGCGACGCGATGTCACCGGGGCTTCATGCGTTCGAGCGGGCGCGTCAGGCAGCGGCCTCGTCGGCCACCGACAGAGCCTCGTCGAGCACACCGAGTCCGCGCACGAGGTCTTCCTCGCTGATCACCAGCGGCGGGGCCACATGCATGCGGTTGAAGTGCGTGAACGGCCAGACTCCGGCCTTCTTGGCGGCTGCGGCGAAGGCGCCCATCGGAGCCGCGTCCGCACCGGAGGCGTTGAACGGCACGAGCGGCTCGCGTGTCTCCTGGTCGCGCACCAGTTCCACCGCCCAGAACAGCCCGAGTCCGCGCACGTCGCCGACGCTCGGGTGCTTCTCGGCCCAGGAGCGCACCGTGGGCTCGACGATGCGTGTGCCGAGGTCGCGCACCCGTTCCAGGATGCCGTCACGGCGGAAGACCTCGAACGTCGCGACACCCGCCGCACACGCCAGGGGGTGACCGGAGTAGGTCAGCCCGCCGGCGAACGGCATCGTGTCGAATGCGCTCGCGATGCGCTCGGAGATGACTACCCCGCCCAGCGGCACGTAGCCCGAGTTCACGCCCTTCGCGAAGGTGATCAGGTCGGGGCTGGCGTCGAACGCGTCGATGCCGAACCATTCGCCCAGTCGCCCGAATCCGACCATCACCTCGTCGGCGATGTAGACGATGCCGTAGCGGTCGCACAGCTCGCGCACACCCTGCAGGTAACCGGGCGGTGGCACGAGCACGCCGTTCGTACCCACGACCGTCTCGATGATGATCGCCGCGATCGTCTGCGGCCCCTCGAGCTGGATCGTCTGCTCGAGGTGCGCGAGCGCCCGCTCCGCCTCCTGCTCCGGAGTCTCGGAGTGGAACGGCGAACGGTAGAGGTACGGACCGAAGAAGCGCACCGCTCCGGAGTCGACCGTGTCGTTGGCCCAGCGGCGCGGGTCGCCCGTGAGCGAGATCGCGGTCGAGGTGGAGCCGTGGTAGCTGCGATACATCGAGAGCACCTTGCGCCGGCCGGTGAACTGCCGGGCCATGCGCACTGCGTATTCGTTGGCCTCGGCGCCGCCGTTGGTGAAGAACACCTTCTCCAAACCCTCGGGGGCGACCTCGGCGATCAGGCGTGCGAGCTCGCCGCGAACGTCGTTCGCGATCGAGGGCTGGATCGTGGCGAGACGCCCCGCCTGCTGCTGGATCGCCGCGACC
>JBOGEI010000002.1:0-59426 GCA_050701935.1 Microbacterium sp. | reverse complement strand
GGGGAGCAGCCCCCACCCCAGGTAGACTCGTGCCCCGTGGCTCTCACTATCGGCATCGTCGGCCTGCCCAACGTCGGCAAGTCCACCCTCTTCAACGCACTCACCAAGAACGACGTGCTCGCGGCGAACTATCCGTTCGCGACGATCGAGCCCAACGTCGGCGTGGTGAACCTGCCAGACCCGCGCCTGGAGAAGCTCGCGGAGATCTTCGGCAGCGAGCGGATCCTTCCCGCTGCGGTGTCGTTCGTCGACATCGCCGGCATCGTGCGCGGTGCGAGCGAGGGTGAGGGCCTGGGCAACAAGTTCCTCGCGAACATCCGCGAGGCCGACGCCATCGCGCAGGTCGTGCGTGGTTTCGCTGATGACGACGTCGTCCACGTCGACGGCACGGTGAACCCTGCGTCCGACATGGAGACGATCAACGCCGAGCTCATGCTCGCCGACCTCGAGACCGTCGACAAGGCGATCAGTCGTTACGAGAAGGAAGTGCGCGGCAAGAAGATCGAGCCGATCGTGCTCGAGACCGCGAACGCGGCGAAGGATGCTCTCGAGCGCGGTGTGCTGCTCTCGGCCTCCGGGATCGACCTGACGCCGATCCGCGAACTGGGTCTGCTCACCGCGAAACCCGTCATCTTCGTCTTCAACGTCGACGAGGCCGTGCTGACGAACGACGCTCGCAAGGCGGAGCTCGCCGCCCTGGTCGCCCCGGCGAAGGCCATCTTCCTCGACGCGAAGATCGAGTCCGAGCTCATCGACCTCGACCCGGAAGACGCGGCCGAACTGCTCGCCTCGACCGGACAGGACGAGTCCGGCCTCGACCAGCTCGCCCGCATCGGCTTCGACACCCTCGGGCTGCAGACCTACCTCACGGCTGGACCGAAGGAAGCTCGCGCCTGGACGATCCCCAAGGGGTCGAAGGCGCCTCAGGCAGCCGGTGTCATCCACACCGACTTCGAGAAGGGCTTCATCAAGGCCGAGATCGTCTCGTTCGACGACATGGTCGAGACCGGCTCCGTCGTCGAGGCCCGCGCCAAGGGCAAAGCACGCCTCGAGGGCAAGGACTACGTCATGCAGGACGGCGACGTGGTGGAGTTCCGGTTTAATAACTGAGCGTGGCCCTTCGGAGGACCCATGGCGATGGACGAGGCCTCGCAGGTAGCCAGGCTAGGGGACGCGGGCATGTCCCTCGAATTCAGCGATCCGCGGTTCGATGAATCCGGCAGTTTGCGGCACCTGCTGGTGAGACTGCACGGGACTCGGCTGGACGCTCAGTTGACCTTCTACGTGTGGAACGTCGCAGAGCTCGTGCACTACTTCCATGGACTCGACGAGGACTGGCGTGGGTGGCCGGGCGAGCGGCAATACGCGTCCGTCGAGGACGATCTGCAACTGAGCGCGCGGCATGTCGGTCGCATCGAGCTCTCGGTGACGCTCACGGGGGAGGCGGCGCGCCACATCTCCGGCCAGGTGGGGTGGACAGCTCAGGCGATCGTCGGCGTCGAGCCGGGGGAGGAACTGTCGCGCTTCGTCCGCGACTTCGACAGCCTCGTCATCCGCGCGGCCGCGTGAGTGACCGTTCTCTTCGACGACTGACACCCAGGAGACCGTGATGGATGTTGACGCACAGCCGCCGCGCATGCCATCCCTCGCCCGGCGCCGCGCACTCCTCATCCGCATCTGCCTGATCATCGTCATCGTCGGGCTTGTAATGAGCGGAGTCACCGCCTTCCCGCTGCGCGAAGAGCTGATGCTCGGGCGCGACATCCTCAACGGCACCGGTCTGAGTGCGGTTCTCCCCGATCTCGCGTCCTGGGTGCAGCGGGTCGCGGAAGGGCTTGAAGTCATCGGTACCGACTATCCGTTCCTCGCCTACGGCACGGACTGGCTGGCGTTCGCGCACCTGGCGATCGCGGTCGCCTTCGTCGGCCCGCTCATCGATCCGGTCCGAAACGTATGGGTCACCATCTGGGGTCTGATCATGTGCGCCGGGATCGTCCCGCTGGCGCTAATCGCCGGTGCGATTCGCGGCCTCCCGCTCGGCTGGCAGTTCATCGACATCTCGTTCGGCGTCGTCGCGGCCGTGCCTCTCACCATCGCACTCGTGCTGACGCGCCGACTCGCCAGAGCGAACGCCGCCGCCCTCTGAGAGAGCGCGTCCATGCACCAGCCGCATGGGTGAAAGGATCGATGGATGACCGCAACACTCGTGGCCCAAGGGCTGGCCGGCGGGTACGGCCACCGCACCCTGTTCGACTCGCTCGACCTGACCGTCACCGCGGGTGATGTCGTCGGTCTCGTCGGAGCGAACGGGGCGGGGAAGTCGACCCTCCTGAAGCTGCTGGCCGGTGTCGACGAGCCGCAGGCCGGCACGATCCGGCTCGCACCGGCAGATGCCTTCGTCGGCTGGCTTCCGCAGGAGCACGAGCGCGTCGCCGGGGAGAGCGTCGTCGACTACATCGGTCGTCGAACCGGCTGCGCGGCCGCGACCGAAGCCATGGATGCTGCCGCAGCGGCCCTGGGGGATCCGTCCCTCGCTGCTCCCGGCACAGACCCGGCCGACACGTACTCGGTCGCATTGGATCGCTGGCTGGCGAGCGGTGCCGCCGACCTGGATGAGCGGCTCCCCGTCGTGCTCGCCGACCTCGGACTCGACCTGGGCGACGACCCGGCAGACGCGATGATGACCTCGTTGTCGGGCGGGCAGGCGGCCCGCGTCGGGCTCGCCGCACTGCTGCTCTCGCGCTTCGACATCGCGCTGCTCGACGAGCCGACCAACGACCTCGATCTCGACGGGATCGAGCGGCTCGAGGCTTTCGTGCGGGGGCTCCGCGGCGGCGTCGTGGTGGTCAGCCACGACCGAGAGTTCTTGGCGCGGTGCGTGAACCGCGTGCTGGAGCTCGACTTGGCGCAGGGCAGCAACAGGGTGTTCGGGGGTGGGTACGACTCGTACCTGGAGGAGCGGGCCACGCTCCGTCGACACGCGCGCGAGAAGTACGACGAGTTCGCCGACAAGAAGGCCGACCTCGTCTCCCGTGCTCGGACGCAGCGGGAGTGGTCGAGCCAGGGCGTGCGCAACGCGATGAAGAAGTCTCCGGACAACGACAAGATCAAACGCAAGGCCTCGGCCGAATCGAGCGAGAAGCAGGCGCAGAAGGTGCGTCAGATGGAGAGCAGGATCGCCCGACTCGAAGAGGTGGAGGAGCCGCGCAAGGAGTGGCAGCTCGAGTTCACGATCGGTTCGGCGCCGCGCTCCAGCTCGGTCGTGTCGACGCTGAGCTCGGCCGTGTTCCGGCAGGGATCCTTCCAGCTCGGCCCGGTGTCGCTCCAGGTGAACGCGGGGGAGCGGATCGGCATCACCGGTCCCAACGGCGCCGGGAAGTCGACGCTGCTGCGCGGGCTACTGGGGCGGCAGCTTCCCGACGAGGGGACGACGAGTCTCGGCGCGAGCGTGCAGATCGGCGAGATCGACCAGGCCCGTGCACTGCTGGTCGGCACGCAGCCGCTCGCCGTGGCCTTCGAGGGCCTCGTGCCGGAGATGGCGTCAGGCGAGGTACGCACCCTCCTCGCGAAGTTCGGACTCAAGGCCGATCACGTGATGCGCGCAGTTGATGACCTCTCGCCGGGTGAGCGCACGCGCGCCGGGCTGGCGCTGCTTCAGGCGCGCGGCATCAACCTGCTCGTGCTCGATGAGCCGACGAACCACCTCGACCTGCCAGCGATCGAGCAGCTCGAACAGGCACTCGAGTCCTACGAGGGAACGCTGCTGCTCGTCACCCACGATCGGCGGATGCTCGCCACCGTGAAGACCGATCGCCAGTGGCGGGTGGAGGCCGGGCAGGTCAGCGAGGTATGACGAGCTTCGTCATCGCCAGTGTCCCGCACGAACGTCTGAGCACGAATGACGTAGCCCAGCTTCGGCAGCTGTTCGATGACGAGTACGTCACCGACTTCGGTGCGTGGGACCCCGACCAGCCCTACGGCTACGCGCCCCATGAGCTTCACCTCATCGCCCGCCTCGGTGACGAAGTGGTGGGCCACATCGGCTGGGCGCGGCGGACGATCGGCGTCGGCACGACGGAGGTCACGATCGCGGGAGTCGGTGGGGTCCTGGTCTCCCCGGAGGCACGAGGGGAGCGGGCCGGTGCTCACCTCCTGGCGAGAGCGGCCGCATCCATGACGGATGCCGGGGGTATCGAGTTCGGCTACCTCGGGTGCCGTCAAGAGGTCGTCGCGTTCTACGAATCGTGCGGGTGGCGCCGCATCTCGGCAGCAGAACGCTCGATCGATCGCGCGGGTCAGCCGACCATTCAGCCTGAGGGGCCGCCGATTCTGACGCTCGCCCTCGGTCCAGGACCGCGCATGTGGCCCACTGGCACGATCGATCTGCGCGGGCGGGCCTGGTAGCCGTCGGGCGAAGTTGATCCGAGCGCGAACGTCTCGCTGACCGCCCGCTCGGGATACGCTGGAACACGGCGGCTCCGGCCGCGGTCCGGTCGCTGGCGTCCGCCGTGGACGTTCCGCCTGAGTACATGACGCCGAAGGCACGAGGAGATTGACGCCGATGACCGACACCCAGATCTTCGAGCCCGACGGCCGCGCGATCCCGTTCGTCGATGAGGGGGATGGGCCCGTCAAGCTCGTCCTGATCCAGGAGCGCGATCTGGCAGCCGACGTTCTCGGCGTCGTTGCGCACTACCTCGCTGAGGAAGCGGGTTTCCACGTGCTGCGGATCGGCCACCGCGCCGAGACCAAGCACGAAGAGGTCTCACTCGACGATCGGGTCGAAGATGCGCTCGCCGTGATCGATCACGTCGGACTGGGCGACACCTGGATCGGAGGTCATGGCTTCGGCGGCACCGTCGCACGGGCGTTCGCCCTGGCGCACCCCGATCGCGTGAACGGTCTGGCGCTGCTGGCTGTCGAAGAGAACGACATCGTGCTCGCACCGGTGATGCCTGTCCTGATCATCCAGGGCACGGACGACTTGGTCACTCCGTTCGCCAACGGTGAGCAGCTGCAGTCCACGGCTCCGGAGCGCGCGAGCGTAAAGAGCATCGATGGTGCAGATCACCTGTTCCCGATGACGCACCCGATAGAGACCGCGGTCGTCATCGAGGAATACCTCGACTGGGATTGAACCCGTGAGGGTGCTCTAGCGCCCCTGCCGCTTCTTATACGGCTTCGGCTGCCCCTTCACGGCCGGTGCGCGGCCCTTGCCCTTCGATGCCTTGGCCTTGCCTCCCGCAGGAGCGGGCGCGTTGCGGATCGGCTCCGGAGCTGCGGCGACCTCGGCTTTCGCCTCCACTAGGAGTAGTTCTCCGACGGCGGTCAGTTTCGTCTGACCTTCACGATGGATGACCGGGTGCCCGATCTCTTCCTCGATCTTGTCGATCGACGTGTAGAGCGAGGCCAGGGGAATGCCGAGCTTCTCGGCTGCCCGCGGAAAGTGCTGCTCCTCCGCGAGGACGACGAAACGGCGGAGCAGGGAGATCTTCACGGTGGCCTTTCGACTGGTCGCACGAGTTGCGAGCTCGCTCCAGGTTACGCGGTGCAGACAGGCGGATGCCGCGACCGAGTCGGCCGCGGCATCCGGAATCCTTAGGTCATGCGACCTGGGGTGTGACGGCGAACGATACGGAGCCTTCGTCGTCCACGCCGGCATCGAGGATCTTGTCGTCGAGGGCGGCGACAGCCGACTCGTCGAGGAACAGCCGGGTGCCGGCGATCTCCACGACCTGGTCCTGCGGCTCCGGGTCCGCGGCGACCAGCACAGCGAGGCGTGCACCGCCCTCGGGGCCCTGGGCCTCGGTGGAGTGGATGCGGAGCCCGGCATCCGGTGCGTCGGTCTGACGGCTGACGAGGGTCGTCACGATGGCGGAGGCGTTGTCGGTGAGGGTGAGCACGAGACTCTCCTTCCGGTTGGGGCATGCCGCAGTCCGCGACATGTCCGGGCCACGATGCCCGACCTCGCGGACTCTCTCAACCCCCTTGCGCCGATTCGGAGGAGGCTCTTACCCTGCTCGCAGCTGTTTGCGCAGAAACACCTGCTCGGTACCGTCGCCGTCGGGAACACGCTCGTGCTCTTCGTACCCGCAGGACTCGTAGAGGCGGATGTTCGCATCACTCAGGCTTCCGGTGAACAGCTCGGCGACATCCGCCCCCGATTCCTTCTCGGCGCTCTCGAGCAGAATCCTGCCGATTCCCTCGCCCTGCATATCGGGAGCGATCGCGATCCTGCCGATCAGGAGCAGACCGTCTCTCACGACGTAGCGGATCGCGCCGACGAGACGACCGTCGATGCGCGCGGTCAGCCCGGACTCGGATCGGAGCTCCGCCTCCAGCTCAGCGAGCGTCTGCGTGAGGGGCGGCATGTCGACGCTTCCGTAGATCGCCGCCTCCGAGACGAAGGCCGCGCGCTGCACCGTCAACACCTCGCCGGCGTCGTCGTCGCTGATGGGGGAGATGGTGATCTCCGGCTGCTTTCGTTCCTGGTGTTCGTCCACCACGTCTGCATCATTCACGCGAGTCACATTCCCGGTCGCGTCCCCACGGTGTCAACCCCCTCGCCCAGGGCCGTAGCCGGGGCTAGCGTCGATCGCAGGAGGTCACACCATGGCTCAAAGCACGACGACCAAGAAGACCGGCGGCTCGACGAAGGGCGCGGCGAAAACCACCAGACAGCAGAATGCCGAGAAGGGATTCACTGCCTCGACGACGTTGGCGAACAATCTGCAGGCGGTGCTCGTCGATCTCCTCGATCTCGCGATCCAGGGAAAGCAGGCGCACTGGAACGTCGTCGGGCGCAACTTCCGCGACACGCATCGTCAGCTCGACGAGATCATTGACGACGCGCGGACGTTCAGCGACACGATCGCAGAGCGCATGCGCGCCCTGCATGCCGTTCCCGATGGGCGGAGCGCAACCATCGCGAAGACCACCTCGCTTCCGGAGTTCCCCGCGGGCGAGGTATCGACGACGGAGACGATCGATCTCGTCACCGAGCGCCTCGAGGCCGTGGTGGGAACAGTGCGCGACGTGCATGACGCTGTCGACGAAGAGGACCCGACCTCGGCCGATCTGCTGCACGCCATCATCGAGCGCCTCGAGCAGTTCGCCTGGATGGTCAGTGCGGAGAACCGGAGCCCAGCGGGGCGCTGAGTGCTCTCACGTCTGCGGAGCCGTCACTCGGCGGCGGCTCCGCTGACGAGGGGTCTGCCGCGCATGAGCCGAGGCAGCGCCACCCATAGGGCGGCCACGAGAACGAGCGCGGCGACGAGCGCGATGATCCCCGCCGTGCGGTTCACCGTGAAGTCGACGATCAGGGTCGTCACGCCGATGGTGAGCGCACCGATCACGATCAGGTCGATGCGGACGATCCGGGCGGCGATGCGGACGAGGTCCGGCTTGCGACGACGCCCGAACAGGGCGCGATGCATCCCCACCGGCGCGAGCGCGAGGATGGTCGCCACTGCCGCGAGAGCGACGAGGACGACATACAGATCACGCTGGAGCTCGTCCATGTCGGTGAACCGTGGCTGGAACGCGACGGCGAGGAGGAAGCCGGTGAGGATCTGCGTGCCGGTCTGCATGACCCGCAGCTCCTGCAGCAGCTCGTCCCAGTTGCGATCCGCGCGTTCGTTCGCGGTCTCGTCGCGTCCGTCGGCCCGGTCGTCGAGACCGTCCCCACGACCAGATGGTTCTGATGTCATGGACTCAGTGTGGGTTCCCGTTCGGGTGATGTCCAGACGTGTGGGCCGAGCCTAGGTGGCGTCCGGCTCGGTTGCGGCAGGATGCTCTTCGCGCAGCCGCGGCTCGGTGCGACGCTCCGGGCGGACGCCGGCCTTGTCGGCGTAGAACGCGCGGATGAGGTCCATGTCGGCTGCGACATCGCCGGTCAGGTCGATCGTGGGGCCGAGACCGGTGGTCATGGTCGTCCGATCCACGAACCCGAGCGTCACCGACATGCCGGTCTCCCGCGCGATCCGATAGAAGCCCGACTTCCAGTACTCGTTGCCGCCACGGGTGCCGTCGGGAGTGACGACCAGACCGAAGACGGTGCCGTCGTGGACCTGTCCCACGACATCCTTGACGACGCGTGCCGGGTCGGTGCGGTCGACGGGAATGCCGCCGAGGCGCCGCATGATCGGACCTCGCCACCCGCGGAAGAGGCTCTTCTTGCCCAGCCAGTGCACGTCGATGTCGAGCCGCCACGCGATGGCGAGCATCAGGACGAAATCCCAGTTCGAAGTGTGGGGCGCACCCACGAGCACGGTCGGGCGCGTCGGTGCGGCCTCGCTCACGAGCGTCCATCTGCTGAACACCCAGAACATGCGGGCGAGGAGTCGTTTGAGCATGGCTCAACCGTAGGGGAGAGCGGCTGTCCATCCCCTGTCGACGTACCTCGGGCGGGTTCGGCGCCACCTCCTCCAGGCAGGCGTACGATCGAGGGATGAAGAAGACGCAGCAGGACTCCGTGCAGCAGGACGCGCCCACCGGGCTGCAGCCGCTCCTGGATTCTCTGAACCTGCTCGAAGGCGACGCCGCCGGCTATTGCAGCAATGGCGTCTGCCAGTTCCCCGCTCCGAAGAGCGAGTAAGAGGCAGACGCCATCGCGGGCTGTCTACTGGCGGTCAGTGTCCGCCGTGGAAGCCTTCGCCGGCATCGTCGGCCGGCTTGCGGACGAACGGGCTGAGCGCCACCGCTGCGAGCGAGATGATCGCGGCGATCAGGAAAGCCATACGCGCTCCAGGAGCACCGGCGACCGCGGTCGAGAGGCCCTCCTGTTCACCGGCATGCAAGATCGACGAGTAGGTGACCAGCAGCAGCGCCACGCCTGCCGCGCCACCCACCTGCTGCAGCGTGTTCAGCACCGCCGACCCGTGCGAGTACAGCGAGCGCTGGAGTGAACCGAGCGAAGCCGAGAACAGCGGCGTGAACGACATCGCGAGTCCGACTGACATGACGGCCTGCACGATGATGAGCACCCACCACACCGTGTGCTCGCCGACGGTCGAGTAGAAGAACAGTGACGCAGAAACCATGATCGTGCCGGGGATGAGCAGCGGACGGGTGCCACGCGCATCGTAGACGCGCCCCATGATCGGACCGAGCAGACCCATCAGCAGCGAGCCCGGAAGCAGGATCAGTCCTGACTGCAGCGGGTTGAGGCCTGCCACGTTCTGCAGGTACTGCGGCAGCAGGGTCAGGGTGCCGAACATCGACAGGGCCAGGATCGACATGATGATCACGGACAGCGTGAAGTTGCTGGAGCGGAAGACGCGCAGGTCGAGCAGCGCGTCGTCGATGCGCTGCAGCACGAGCTGACGCCACACGAAGAGTCCGAGCGACAGCGCGCCGACGACCAGCGAGATGATGCCGGCGGTCTCACCCGATCCGCCCTCGCCACCGAACTGGCTGAGCCCGAATACGATGCCGCCGAAGCCGAGCGCGGCGAGCGGGATCGAGAGCACGTCGAGCGGCACCTTGCGGGTCTCGCCGAGGTTCGTCATCCACTTCACGCCCATGAAGAGTGCGATGAGGGAGATCGGGAGGATGATCGCGAACAGTGCCCGCCAGCTCGCGAGTTCGAGTACTGCGCCCGCGAGCGTCGGGCCGATCGCGGGAGCGAGCGAGATGACGAGGCCGACGCGACCCATCATGCGTCCGCGCGACTGCGGCGGGACGACGTTCATGATCGTGGTCATCAGCAACGGCATCATGATGCCGGTGCCGGCCGCCTGGATCACGCGACCGACGAGCAGCACCCCGAAGCCGGGGGCGACCAGTGCGACGAGTGTGCCGAGTGAGAAGGCGATCATCGCAGCGATGAACACCTGACGGGTCGTGAACCGCTGCAGGATGAATCCGGTGGTCGGAATGACGACGGCCATGGTGAGCATGAAAGCGCTCGTGAGCCACTGGCCGAGCTCGGGCGGGATGCCGAGGTCGGTGTTCAGATGCGGGATCGCGATCCCCATCGTGGTCTCGTTGAGGATGGCGACGAACGCGGCGACGAGCAGCAGCCAGATCACCCGCATGTCCTTGCGCGAGATCTCGCCCCCTGCCGGTGCGGGGGTCGTCGAGATGGAGCCGGTATCGACGGCAGACATGGGCGGCCTCCAGGGCGAAGAAGAAGTGGAAATCGCGAGAGTTCGCAAGAGTCATTCAGCGTAACGGCAGCCGCGGACATTTCATTCCGAACTCACAGATATCCGCTGACGGCGCAGACACCGGCCCTCGACGTCGTCACGCCTGAGTACGCTGGCGCCATGAGCATGGGCGGCGGCATGGGCGGTGGTCCGCGGGGCGGTGGCTTCCGTGGGGTCGACGAGAACGCGCAGCGGAAGCTGAACGCAGAGGCACCGAGGATCAGCGGTCTCGGCGCGCGGGTGGTCTCGCTGTTCCGCGCGTACCGCTGGCGTATCCTCTTCACCGGGATCCTCGTGATCGTGGGAGCGGCGATCGCCGTCGTCCCGCCCCTGATCGTGCAGCGCATCTTCGACGACGCCCTGTTCCCGGTAGCAGGCGGCGGCCCGCACCTCGAACTGCTGGCCTGGCTCGTCGCCGCGATGGTCGCGCTCTTCCTGATCTCGGCGGTGCTCGGGGTGGCCCAGACCTGGCTGACCTCGACCGTCGGCAACAGCGTCACCGGCGACCTGCGCGTGAAGTTGTTCGAGCACCTGCAGGCGATGGAACTCGGCTTCTTCACCCGCACCAAGACGGGCGTCATCCAGTCGCGTCTGCAGAACGACGTGGGCGGCGTCTCCGGCGTGCT
The DNA here is from genome assembly GCA_050701935.1 of Microbacterium sp. Classification (GTDB taxonomy): domain Bacteria; phylum Actinomycetota; class Actinomycetes; order Actinomycetales; family Microbacteriaceae; genus Microbacterium. The sequence goes on along the minus strand of JBOGEI010000002.1, from coordinate 48,652 downwards.
GACTAACACCGTCACCAGCATCCTCGGCAACGTCGTCACCGTGATCGCCTCGCTCGTCGCGATGATTCTGATCGACTGGCGTCTCACCCTCATCGCCGTGATCATGATGCCGTTCCTGATCTTCGTCCAGCGCAAGGTGGGACAGGTGCGAGCGCGCATCGCGGGGGAGACCCAGGAGTCTCTGTCCGAGCTCACCTCGATCACCCAGGAGACGCTGAGCGTCTCGGGCATGCTGCTGTCGAAGGCTTTCAACCGTCAGCGCACGGAATCCGCGCGCTATCAGGCCGAGAATCGCAACCAGGTGACGCTGCAGGTGCGCCGGGCCATGAGCGGGCAGGGCTTCTTCGCCGTCGTGCAGGTGCTCATGGCCAGCGTGCCGGCTGTCATCTATCTCGTCTCCGGCTACCTGATCGCCGGGGGCACCGGGGCGATCACCGCAGGAACGGTCGTCGCCTTCACCACGGTGCAGGCGCGACTGCTCATGCCTTTGATGGGCCTCATGCGGGTGTCGCTCGATCTGCAGACGTCATCGGCACTGTTCGCGCGCATCTTCGAGTACCTCGACCTGGTTCCGGAGATCGAGGACGCTCCGGACGCGATCACGGTCGATGAGGCGCCGGGGCCTCGGGGGCGCCTCGAGTTCGTCGAGGTGGTCTTCCGCTACCCGGACGCATCCGCAGACGCTCGGCCTACGCTCGACGGGGTGTCGTTCGCCGCGGAACCGGGCCAGCACGTCGCGTTCGTCGGACCCTCTGGCGCGGGCAAGACCACGATCCTGTACCTGGCTCCGCGCCTGTACGAGGCGAAGGGCGGATCCGTGATGTTCGCCGGTGCCGACGTTCGTGCGCTCACCCAGGAGTCGATCATCGACAACGTCGGCATCGTGTCGCAGGAGACGTATCTCTTCCACGCCACGATCCGCGAGAACCTGCGCTATGCCAAGCCGGATGCGACCGAGGACGAACTGATCGCTGCGTGCACGGCGGCGAACATCCACCACATCATCGCCGGCTTCGAGCAGGGGTACGACACCGTGGTGGGGGAGCGCGGATACCGGCTCTCCGGCGGCGAGAAGCAGCGCATCGCGATCGCCCGCGTGCTGCTGAAAGACCCGCCGGTGCTGCTCCTCGACGAGGCGACCTCCGCACTCGACACGGTCTCGGAGCGCGTCGTGCAGGAAGCTCTCGACGAGGCGGCGAAGGGGCGCACGACACTCTCGATCGCCCACCGGCTCTCGACGGTGATGGGCGCGGACGTGATCCACGTCCTCGAGGCCGGGCGCATCGTCGAGTCGGGCACGCATGCCGAGCTCCTCGCCCTCGGCGGGCTCTACGCCGAGCTCGCGGCCGAGCAGGTGGCGGCGTCGCGCGTGCTCGATACCGAGGCCGCCGTCGAGGAGGCGGTGACCGGCGGCGCGAGTGCGCCGCTCGCCGAACGCCGAGCCGACAAAGCTCCCGTCGATTCTGCGGGCGCTGACGCCGTCGCGGCCATCACGGCAGCGGTCCCGCTGCTCGCCGAGCCCCGCCCAGACGAGCGGGTCTATCCGCCTGAGCCCTGAGTCCTGAGCCCTGTCGCCGTCGGGGGAACAGCTGGCCTCAGTGCGCCGACATCCCGCCGTCGACGAACAGAGAATGACCGGTGACGTAGCTGGAGCCCGTCCCCGCGAGGAAGACCGCGGCGCCGGCGAAGTCACTGGGCACCCCGTTGCGGCCGACCATCGTGCGGGCAGCGAGCTCGGCGACCTTTTCCGGATCCTCCTGCAGGCGCGCGTTCAACGGGGTGAGCACGAACCCGGGAACGAGCGTGTTGCTCGTCACTCCGGTGCCGCCCCAGGCCTCGGCCTCGGAGCGCATCAGAGATTCGACAGCACCCTTCGATGCACCGTAGATGCCGCTGCCCACGAAGGCGCGGTGGGCCTGTTGGGAGCTGATGTGGATGAGTCGGCCGTATCCCCGTGCGGCCATGCCCTGCGCATAGCGCTGACCGAGCAGGAACGGCGCGAGTGCATTGACCGTCATGGTCGCATCCCAGTCGTCTTCGGTGATCTCCGCGAACGGCGGGCGGATGTTGATGCCCGCTGAGTTCACCAGGATGTCGGGATCGCCGAAGGGTTCGACAGCGGCATCGGCGACGGCGTGGATTCCTTCTCGGGTGCTGAGGTCGCCGGTGACGCCGGCGACACGGCAGCCGTGCCCGCGCAGCTCTTCGACGGTCTCGCGGATGCGTTCCTCGCCCCGGGCGACGACGACCGTCGCGGCGCCCGCACGGGCGAGCGCTTCGGCGATGCCGCGGCCGATGCCGGAGCTGCCGCCGGTCACGATCGCGGTGCGGCCTTCGAGGGAGAAGAGGGAGGCGAGGTAGTCGTTCATCGGGTCACCATGATTCGTCGGACAGGGGAACGGCGTCACCACGCGAGTGCGGCGGCGATGGAGGGATCGGGTCTGGCATCTGCGAACTCGGGAAGGGCTCGAAGCTCTGCGATGAAGGAGTCGACCTCGGCTGCATAGGCAGGGTCGGGATGGCTGCTCGCGATCTCGAGAAGCGGCGCGACGTCCATCGCGAGGATCAGTTCGATCCGGGCGGTGACCGCGGCGCGTGCGCCCGCCTCGTGCAGCACGCGCATGCCTCCGCGGAGCGCGGTCAGGTAGTCGCGCAGCACCGGCAGCTGCGCCTTGCTCTGCGTGATCGAGGTTCCATCGGCACGGAGGCGCCACCGCACCACCACATCGGGGATGACGTCGAAGGCGCGTGCCCCGGTGTACATCAGCTGTGCGACCACCTGATCCTCGTACGCGACGCCCTCGGGGAAGCGGAGGTCGCGCCAGAATGCGGTACGGCTCACCTTCGACCAGGCGACGATGTTCGACACCGCCTGCGGGTGGGAGGCGAGAGTGGTGCCGAGTCGCTCCGGCGCCGTGGCGGCCCTCACCCAGGGCTGCACGCGACCGGCGAGGTACCCCTGCCCGTTCGCACGCGAGCGGACGTAGGCTCCGGCGACGAAGTCGCTTCCGGTCCGGTCCAGTGTCTCGGTCATGCGGGCGAGGGCGTTTGGCAGCAGCTCGTCGTCGCCGTCGAGGAAGCCGAGGTAGGGGGTCTCGACGAGCTCCAGACCGACGTTGCGCGCGGCACCGAGACCGCGGGAGGCCTCGTGGCGGATCGTCGTGAAGCGAGGGTCTTCGGCTGCAGCGGCTCCGAAGATCGCTCCTGTCTCGTCCGTCGAGCCGTCGTCGACGAGGATCGCCCGCCATCGCGACTCCGTCTGCGCACGCAGCGAGTCGAGCGCGGGGGGGGCGAAGGTCGCGATATCGCGTCCGGGGACGATCAGCGTCACGATCGGGGCGGAGGCAGTCACCTGCCGAGTCTATGACCGTGGATCAGCCTCGGGCCGCGCGTACCGCCTCCGTGACGAGCGTCGCCAGTCGCTCCGGCGCATCCGCGGTCAGCGTCTCACGTCCGAAGGTGAATCGGACAGACGTCTGCGCCACATCGGCAGGCACGCCGCACGCGAGGAGCACGTGCGAGGGCTCGTCGCTGCCGGCAGCGCATGCCGAGCCGCTGGAGGAGATGACCCCGCGTCTTTCCAGCTCCAGGAGCACCGATTCCCCGCTGGTGCCGGCGAACGTGAAGCTCGCGGTCCCGGGAAGGCGCAGCACGGGGTCGCCGGTGAGCGCGGCCTCGGGGACGCCGGCGAGCACCAGGGAGATGAACCGCGCCGTGGTGGATCCGACCCGAGTGCTCACGGCGTCCCGTTCGTGCTCTGCCAGCTCCAGCGCGGTCGCGAGCGCGACAGCTCCGGCGACGTTCTCTGTGCCCGAGCGTCGTCCGCGTTCCTGACCTCCACCGTGCAGCAACGGCTCGACAGGCACGCGTCCGCGCACAGCCAGGGCGCCGATGCCCTTGGGGGCGCCGAGCTTGTGCCCGGCGATCGAGACGGCATCGGCTCCGAGCCCGTTCAGAGGGAGCCACCCTGCGGACTGCACCGCATCCAGGTGCAGCGGCACACGGGCGGCTCGGGTGACGGCTGCCAGCGCCGCTACGTCTTGGACGGTGCCGATCTCGTTGTTCGCATGGCCGATCGAGACCAGCGCAGTGTCATCCCTGATCGACTCGGCTACCGACTCCGGCGCGATCCGACCGCCCGCGTCCACGGGCACGAGCGTGACCTCTACCGCGTGGAAGCGACTCAGGTAGGCGGCCGACTCGAGGATCGACTCATGCTCGATCGGAGAGATGACCAGATGCCGGCGCCCCGCCTCGAGAGCTGCCAGCACGATGCCCTTGACGGCGAGGTTGTTCGCTTCGGTGCCACCGGCCGTGAACACGACGTCGCCCGCGCGCATCCCCAGCACACGAGCCACCCGCGCACGAGCGTCATCGAGCGCGCTCGCCGCGGCTTCCCCCGCTGTGTGGTGACTTGACGGGTTGCCGAAGACGCCGGTGAGGTACGGACGCATCGCCTCCAGCACCTCCGGTCGCACCGGGGAAGTCGCCGCATTGTCGAGATACAGCATGTGCTCAGTCGATCCGCAGATCCAAGCCGAGGTCGAGCGCACGCGCCGAGTGGGTCAGCGCACCGACCGAGATCACATCGACGCCGGTGCGGGCGATGTCGCCGACGGTGTCGAGACTCACTCCGCCCGATGCCTCGACCGTGGCACGGCGGCCGATCAGGGCTACGCCCTCGCGCAGGTCGTCGAGCGAGAAGTTGTCGAGCAGCACAGTGTGTGCGCCGCCGTCGAGCACCGCCGAGATCTGGTCGAGACGGTCGACTTCGACGACGACGTGGGTCGTGTGCGGCAGCCGCGAAAGTGCTTCGCGCAGCGCGGTCGCGAGGTCGAGCCCCGAACGTGTGAGCACGGCGAGGTGGTTGTCCTTCGCCATCACGGCATCTGACAGCGAGTAGCGATGGTTGTGGCCGCCACCCGACGACACCGCGTGCCGTTCGAAGGCGCGCAGTCCAGGGGTGGTCTTGCGGGTGTCGGCGATGCGGGCGCCAGTGCCGTCGATCGCGGTGACATAGGCGGCGGTGAGGGTCGCGATGCCGCTCATCCGTTGGCTGAAGTTCAGTGCCACGCGCTCGGCGGTGAGGATGCTGCGTGCCGAGCCCGATACGGACGCGAGGACGTCACCCGCGGCGAAGTCATCGCCATCGCCGACGTGCAGGTCGACCGCAAGGGTCGGGTCGGTGAGCGCGAAGGCAGTGCTGAAGACGTCTCCACCGCTGAAGACTCCGGCCTCGCGGGCCACGAGGTCAGCGGTGGCGGTGGCTTCTGCGGGCAGGAGCGTCGTGCTGGTGAGGTCGCCCCAAGGAACGTCCTCTTCGAGAGCGGCGCCGACGACGCGGGTGAGAGTGGCTTTGGTGAGCATCAGACGGTCTCCAGGATCGATGGGCGGGGGTACTGCGTCGTGGTCTCGCCCGGTGGGTGCGCGTCGATGCGATGGTGGGCGCCGATCGACTCGGTACGGTTCAACGCCGCCGCGGCCGTCGCTTCGGCGAGGAGCAGCAGGTTCGCATCCTCGTGCGCGGCGACGGTCGAGGGGGCGGGGGCGACCGCAGCCCACGCCCGGACGGTGCCGAGAGCGTGCTTGAGCCCGTCGTCGGTGCGCAGCAGTCCGACCTCATCCCACATGAGCTGTTGCAGGTCGGGGCGGGTGAAGATGTGGAGGGTCTCGTCTCGTCGCTGTGGTGCTCGCTCGATGCTCGGACGGCGGGAGGGGGCGGCGAGGCCGCGGTCGTCGAGCGAGCGCGGCGAGACCGAGCGCTCGATCGTGAGCGCAGCAGCGGCACGCGCCCCGAACACCGCTCCTTCGAGCAGGGAGTTGGATGCGAGTCGGTTGGCTCCGTGTACCCCCGTGCGAGCGACCTCGCCGACAGCGAAGAGTCCGGGAAGTGTCGTCCGGCCGTCGAGGTCGGTCACGACGCCGCCCATCAGGTAGTGCGCCGCCGGAGTGACGGGAATCGGTTCGCCGGACCAGTCGAAACCACGCTCCCGCGTCACCCTGTCGATGGTCGGGAAGCGTCGCGCGAGCGTCTCGGCGCTGAGCATGGTGGCATCCAGTCGCACAGGGGAGCCCTGAGCCGCGGCGCGGCGCGCGATCGCCCCCGACACCACATCACGCGGCGCGAGCTCGCCGTCGGGGTGGCTGTCGAACACGAAGCGGCGATTCTCGTCGTCGAGCAGCGTCGCCCCTTCGCCGCGCACCGCCTCGGAGATCAGGAACGCCGGGCCGGACGCCAGGATCGTCGGGTGGAACTGCACGAACTCCAGGTCGGCGACTGCTGCGCCCGCCCGAAGCGCCGCGGCGATGCCGTCGCCCGTGGCCCCGGTCGGATTGGTCGTGTGCGCATACAGCTGTCCGGCACCACCGGTGGCGAGGATGACGGCGTCGGCGGTGATCTCCGTGGTCGCGCCGTCCTTCAGGGCGCGGATGCCTCGAACCGCGTGCTCGATCACGATGAGGTCGGCCAGGAACGCGTGCTCGACGACGACGATCGCCGTGCGCCGGACCGCAGCGACCAGCGCTGCCGAGATCGCAGCTCCTGTCGCGTCTCCTCCCGCGTGCACGATGCGCGCGTGCCGGTGCGCCGCCTCACGGCCGAGCTGCAGCGAGCCGTCCGCCATCCGGTCGAAGGCGACGCCGCGCTCGATCAGCTCGGCGATCCGCGCGGCGCCGTCCGCCACGAGCACCTGCACCGCTTCCGGGTCCGACAGCCCGGCGCCCGCATCCACCGTGTCAGCCGCATGCTGCGCGGCCGAGTCTTCCGGCCCGTAGATCCCCGCGACGCCGCCCTGCGCGAGCCCGGTGCAGCCGTCGCCCATGGTGCCCTTGGTGACGATCGTCACCGAGTGCCCGGTCTCGTGCGCATGGAGCGCCGCGGTGAGCCCCGCGATGCCCGATCCGACGACGATGACCTTCATCGGGCGCCCGCGACCACCGGAGGCTTCGCTGCGAGCATCCGCTCCAAGGCCACGCGCGCGGGGTCGGCGACGTCGGCGGAGACGGTGATCCGGTTCGGAGTGCGCCCGGCGACGAGCTCTTCCAGCACCCAGGCCAGGTAGCCGGGGTGGATGCGGTACATCGTCGAACACGGGCAGACGACCGGGTCGAGGCAGAAGATCTCATGCTGCGGGTACTGGGCTGCGAGGCGGCGGACGAGGTTGATCTCCGTGCCGATCGCGAAGGTGGTCGGCTCGGTGGCCGAGTCGATCGCACGGCGGATGTACTCGGTCGAGCCCGCCTCGTCTGCGGCGTCGACGACCTCCATCGGGCACTCGGGGTGCACGATCACGCGCACTCCGGGGTGCTCTGCGCGAGCCTGCTCGATCTGACCGACCGTGAACCGCCGGTGCACCGAGCAGAAGCCGTGCCACAGGATCACTCGGGAGCCGAGCAGTTCGGCGGCAGACGACCCGCCGAGCGCTCGCCGCGGGTTCCACATCGGCATCTGCTCGAGCGGAACGCCCATCGCCTTGGCCGTGTTGCGTCCGAGATGCTGATCCGGGAAGAACAGCACTCGCTGCCCGCGTTCGAATGCCCACTCCAGCACCGTCTGGGCGTTGGACGAGGTGCAGACGATCCCGCCGTGCCGTCCGACGAAGCCCTTGATCGCGGCAGAGGAGTTCATGTACGTCACGGGGATCACGGGCACGCGTCCGGTGTCATCGGCGGTGTCGAGGTCGCCGAACACGTCTTCCAGCTGCTCCCAGCACTCTTCGACCTGGTCGATGTCCGCCATGTCAGCCATCGAGCATCCTGCGGCGAGGTTCGGCAGGATCACCGCCTGGTCGGGCTGGGAGAGCAGGTCGGCCGTCTCTGCCATGAAGTGCACGCCGCAGAAGACGATCGCTTCGGCGTCCGTTCGGCCCTTGGCCGCCGTCGCGAGCTGGAAGGAGTCGCCGACGTAGTCCGCGTGCTGCACGACCTCTTCGCGCTGGTAGAAGTGGCCGAGGATCACGACGCGTTCGCCGAGGGTGGCCTTCGCCGCGCGGATGCGCCCGTCGAGGTCTTCTTCGGAGGCCTCACGGTACTCGACCGGAAGCTCGCCCTGTCGCGGGGCTCCGGTCGGAATGACATCGCCCATCGAGGAGCCGGGACCGTACCCCGGTCGTGCGTCGAAGTCCCACGGGCCGGCGGCGAGGTCGGTGGCGCAGGTGGCATCGGTCGAGGAGCCGCTGACGATCGCCTGGATCGCGTGATCGACCGAGGCGTCCAGCGGCGGGACGACGGGAGCGGGTACGAAGGTGATGCTCATCGGGTGCTCGTTTCTTCGGGACCGAGCGGACCGCGATCGGCCAGCTCGACGTCGGTGTTGTCGCGGTACAGACGTGCGGGACGGTGACTTCCGGTGCGGAATCGATCGGTGGCGAGCAGATTGCCCGCGGCCTCCACCTGACGACGGAAGTTGGCGGGATCGAGGTTCCGGCCGAGGATCGACTCATAGGCCTCGCGCAGCTCGGCGAGCGTGAACTCCTCGGGGAGGAAGCCCTGGGCGACGCGGCTGTAGCCGACCTTGTTGCGCAGCCGCCACAGTGCGTACTCGATGATCTGGGCGTGATCGAAAGCCAGCTGGGGGAGCTGGTCGACGTCGAACCATCGCACGTTCTCCGGAGCATGACCGGATGCGCGGTGTGCGGCGATCTGCGCTGTCACGTCGTCTTGTCGCAGCAGCGCCCAATAGACGATCGACACGACGCGGGTGGGGGAGCGGTCGACGGCCCCGAACGCGTACAGCTGCTCGAGGTAGCTGGGCGCGAGGCCGGTGGTCTCGGCGAGGGTACGCGCCGAGGCGTCTACGGGTGACTCGGTGGGTGTGAGCCATCCGCCGGGGAGCGCCCATTGGTCGGCGAAGGGCTCGCGCGTGCGCAGCACGAGCGGCAGCGCGAGTACGGCGCGCCCGTCTTCGGTGCGTCGCAGCGTCAGGATGACCGTCGAGACGGCGACCCGGATGTCCGTGCTTTGAGTCATTACTACCTTAACCTCCAAGATCGATCTTAGTGTCAATCAGACTCTTAGGGGGCGCAGATGACGTGATTCCCTGTCGAGGCCGAAACGTTATCTCGGGAGCTCGGGGAAGCTTGTTCGCCGCCGCAGGGTTTGTTAGGTTACTGTCCTAACAAACCCCTTCGGGAGTGGCCGACCGGCTGCCTCCCGGGGCCCACGAACCCCACCTCCGGGGTTCTGCTCCATCCGGAGCGATCCCTCCTGCAGTGCAGCACCGAGAGGAAACAAGAGAAATGATCCGTAACGGAAGGCGCAAGATTGCGCTCACCGCGATTGCCGGAGCATCCGTCCTCGCCCTGGGCCTCACGGCCTGTGGTGGCGGCAGCGACAGCGGCAACGCCGATGGCGACCGGGCCCTGCGTGTCTGGGCCGGTAGCCAGACCCCGATCGCCGCGAACTACAACCCGTTCGCACCGACCGTGCTCCACGGCGCGCTCGGACCGATCTACGAGCCGCTGTTCTTCTACAACAAGACCGCGGACTCCGAGCCGGTCGGCCTGATCGGCGACTCGTTCGAATACAACGAGGACGGCACGGTGATCACGGTCACCATCAAGCCCGACCTCAAGTGGAGCGACGGTGAGCCCCTGACCGCCAAGGACGTCGCGTTCTCGTTCAACTACGAGGCCAACAACCCCGAGGGCAACGGTCTGATCTCCGCCGAAGCGACGGACGACACCACCGCCGTGCTGACGTACTCGTCCGCCCAGTACACGACCGAGTTCCAGCGGATGGGGTCGAGCTACATCCTCCCCGAGCACGTCTGGAAGGACGTCAAGGACTTCGCGAACTTCACGAACGAAGAGCCGGTCGGCTCAGGCCCCTACGTCGTCGACAAGACCACGAGCGAGTCGTACACCCTCGTCGCGAACAAGAACTACCGCGATGCGGACAAGCTCGGCGTCAAGAAGGTCCAGTACATCGCGGTCGACAACAACCAGACCGCACAGGACCTGCTCGCCGCAGGCAAGCTCGACTGGACCGGTATGTTCATCCCCAACCCGGATGACGTGACGGGCAACGGCAAGATCGACTGGATCAACACCCCTCAGGACCCGACGGTGCTCTACACCTGCTCGAACGCCGAGCTCGGTTGCACCGGCCCGCAGACCGACGTCGCCGTGCGTCAGGCGCTCAACGTGGCGATCGACCGCGGCATCATCAAGGACAAGGCATTCGTCGGCCTCACGGGTGACATCTCGCCGGCGTTCACATTGCTGCCGCGCGACGAGAAGTGGCTCGCCGACCCGGCCAACGAGGTCAGCCCGCAGGAGGCGAACGCCGCCGAGGCAGGTTCGATCCTCGAGGCCGCCGGTTACACCAAGGGCTCCAGCGGCATCTATGAGAAGGGCGGGGTTCCGCTCGAGCTCACGCTCACCTCGGTCGACGGCTGGACCGACTACAACGACGCCGCGAAGCTGATCGCCGAGCAGGCCGAGGCCGCAGGCATCAAGGTCACCGCCTCGACCGTGCAGTGGCAGGAATTCTCCGACTCCCGTCAGGGCGGCGAGTTCCAGCTCATCATGGGTGGCGTGATCGGCACGTCCGTCGCCGACCCGTTCCAGATCTACCGCGACTGGTTCGGCGGCACCGCCGTCGAGTCGACCAGCCCGGTGGGGACCGAGGTTCCGGCCGGCCGCTGGAACTTCAGCCGCTACAGCAACCCGGTCGTCGACACGGCGATCCAGTCGGCGATCAGCACGAACGACGAGGCGACGAAGAAGGAGCTGTACGCCACGATCCAGACCGAGATCGTGCGTGACCTGCCTTACATCCCGCTCGTCATCAACGCGACGCAGACCTTCTACAACACGAAGGACTACACGGGCTGGCCGACCGAGGAAGACCTCTACGCCTTCCCGCCGTCCTGGGGTGCGATCGCGGCAGGCTACGTGCTGACGCAGCTGCAGCCGGTCAAGTAACACGAGAGGAGTCGGGGAAGAAGGAAGTCAGGAATCAGTGACATGAAGTTCTATGCACGAAGAATCGGGTTCTACGCGTTCACGCTCTGGGCCGCGATATCCATCAACTTCTTTCTTCCCCGGCTCATGCCGGGAAACCCCGCCGACATCATGATCGCCAAGATGCAGCGGGCGGGCGGTGATGTCTCCGAGACCACGATCCGCAACATCAGGCTCCTGCTCGGCGGTGACGACTCCTCACTCTGGGAGCAGTACCTCGCGTACTGGGGGCGGATGTTTCAGGGTGACCTCGGTGTCTCGGTCACGAAGTTCCCCACTCCGGTGACGGAACTCATCGCCGGTGCCCTGCCGTGGACCCTCATCCTCGTCGGCACCGCGACCGTCATCTCCTTCGTGCTCGGTGTCGTGCTCGGCGCCTGGGCCGGATGGAAGCGCGGCACCTGGGTCGACCATCTGATCCCTGCCACGACCGTGCTGCAGTCGATCCCGTATTTCTGGATGGCGCTGATCCTGGTGGCCGTGTTCGCGGTCGGCCTCGGCTGGTTCCCCATCTTCGGCGGGTATGACGTGTTCGACTTCCCTGATGGCCCCGAGCCGACCTGGGCCTTCTTCAGGGACGCCGTCGCCCACGCCATCCTCCCCGCGGTTACCATCGTGATCAGCTCGGTCGGCGGCTGGATGTTCGGGATGCGCAACATGATGGTCTCGACGCTCGCCGAGGACTACGTGCTCACGGCCGAGGCCAAGGGCCTGCGCCCACGCCGTGTGCTCACCACGTACGCTGCCCGCAACGCCGCGATCCCCTCGATCGCCGGCTTCTCGATCACGCTCGGTTTCGTCGTGGCCGGCTCCATCGTCATGGAGCAGGTGTTCACCTACCCCGGCATCGGCAAGCTGATGTTCCAGGCCGTGACCAACAACGACTACGCGCTGATGCAGGGTCTGTTCCTCGTCATCACGCTCACGGTGCTCGCCGCCAACTTCATCATGGACCTCGTCTATGGCTTCATCGACCCGAGGGCTCGCCAGAATGTCTGACACGAAGAACCCGCTCCTCACGGAGGAGCCACCCACCGTCGCCCCTGAGGGCACCGTCGCTCTCGCCACGCAGCGTCAGGAACGAAAGCGCCGTCGTATCCTGCCCAGCACCTCGCCGAAGTTCATCGTCGGTGTGTGCATCGTGCTGGCGATCGTGCTGTTCGCGATCATCGCGCCGATCTTCTCGCAGGATCCGCGCAGCACGGCGAACCCCGCGCTCCAGCCGCCGTCGGCGGAGCACTGGCTCGGTACGACCAAGCTCGGCAACGACATGTTCGCCCAGCTCGCGACCGGTGCTCAGGGCTCGCTGCTCATCGGCGTCACGGCCGGCAGCATCGCGATCGTCCTCTCCCTCCTGTTCGGTGTGCTCGCCGGGTACCTCGGCGGGTGGCGTGAAGACGGCCTCGCCCTCCTCACCAACGTCATGATCGTGATCCCGGGCCTGCCGCTGGTGATGGTGATCGCCTCCTTCGTGCCGCAGCGCAGCTGGCAGCTCGTCGCATTCGTGCTCGGCATCACCTCCTGGGCGGGAGCAGCATATGTGCTCCGGCTGCAGACACGTTCGCTCCGCACACGTGACTACGTCTATGCGTCGAAGGTCGCGGGAGAGCGGTCGTTCCGAGTGATCCTCGTCGAGATCATGCCGAACCTCCTGCCGCTGCTCGCAGCGCAGTTCCTGTTCGCGATCATCTTCGCGATCCTCGGCGAGGCGGGACTCTCCTACCTCGGCCTCGGACCCAACTCGTCGATCACCTGGGGCTCGATCCTCAACGACGCGCAGTCGGGTCAGGCCCTCGGGCGCGGAGCGTGGTGGTGGTTCGTCCCGCCGGGACTCATGATCGCGCTCCTCGGCGCCGGTCTGTCGCTGATCAACTTCGCGATCGACGAGGTCATCAACCCGAAGCTGCGCAACGCGCCTGAAGCCGCGCGCCGCGTGCGCAAGGCCGCCAAGACCAAGGGGGTCACCGCATGAGCGAGCCTGTGCTGACGGCGCGGAATGTGTCGATCGAGTATGAGGTGGATCCTCCCGTGAAAGCGGTGCGGGATGTGTCGTTGACGTTGAATCGTGGGGAGATCCTGGGCCTCGCCGGGGAGTCGGGGTGCGGGAAGACGACTCTCGCCTACGGCATGAACCGTCTGTTGAAGGCTCCGGCGTTGATGACGGGTGGGGAGATCGTGTTCCATGACCGGGATGGTCATGACATCGACATCGTGGGCCTGGATGGGGAGGGTTTGCGGGCGTTCCGGTGGGACAAGATCTCGATGGTGTTCCAGGGGGCGATGAACTCGTTGAACCCGGTCATCTCGGTGAAGGCGCAGATCTTCGACATCTTCGACACGCATCGTCCTGGGATGTCGAAGAAGGCGAAGACGGCGCGGGCGGAGGAGCTGCTGACGCTCGTGGGTGTGGATCCGAACCGGCTGTCGAGTTTCCCGCACGAGTTGTCGGGGGGTATGCGTCAGCGGATGATGATCGCGATGGCTCTGGCGTTGGATCCGCAGGTGATGATCATGGATGAGCCGACGACGGCGTTGGATGTGGTCGTGCAGCGGGGCATTATCCGGGAGATCATGCGGCTGCGGGAGAAGTTGGGGTTCGCGGTGATCTTCATCACGCATGATCTGCCGATGTTGATCGAGATCAGTGATCGGATCGCGATCATGTTGCAGGGGCAGATCGTGGAGGAGGGGACGGCGGAGGAGATCTACCGGTCCCCGCAGCATGAGTACACGCGACGGTTGTTGTCGAGTTTCCCGTCGTTGAAGGGCGAGCGGGGAGATTTCGTGCGTACCGGTGTGAGCCAGGAGGGCGTCCGATGAACGCGAACACGACCACGACCGGTGGTGCCCACAACAGTGCCGGTGCACCGGGGACGGCGTCGTTGGAGGCGCGGAATCTGGTGAAGGATTTCCATCTGCGTTCCGGGTTCAAGACGACGACCCTTCATGCGGTGAAGGATGTGTCGTTCACGATCGAGGCCGGGAAGACGGTTGCGCTGGTGGGGGAGTCGGGGTCGGGGAAGTCGACGATCGCGCGGATGCTGATGAAGTTGGAGACCCCCACCAGCGGGGAGATCCTCCTCGACGGGAAACCGTCGGGGACGCGGGGGCGGGCGTTGGAGGCGTATCGCGCGGATGTGCAGATGGTGTTCCAGGACCCGTTCGCCTCGTTGAACCCGTTCCACACGATCGTGCATCACCTGGAGCGCCCGATCCGCCTGCACCACCCGGACCTGTCCAGCGCGCAGGTGCGGGAGCGGGCGGTGGAGTTGTTGGAGCGGGTGCGGTTGACCCCGGGGGAGTCGTTCGCGGAGCGTCGCCCGCACGAGCTCTCGGGTGGGCAGCGGCAGCGGGTCGCGATCGCCCGGGCGTTGGCCCCGGGGGCACGGTTCATCGTCGCGGACGAGCCGGTGTCGATGTTGGACGTGTCGATCCGGCTCGGCGTTCTCAACCTGCTGGCTGATCTGCAGCGTGAGGAGAACCTGGGCGTGCTGTACATCACGCATGATCTGGCCACGGCGAGGCATTTCTCGGATGAGATCATGGTGCTCTACAAGGGAGATGTCGTCGAACGCGGCCCCGCGGACGAGGTCATCCTGAACCCGCAACACGAATACACCAAGACCCTCCTCGGCGCCGCCCCCGAACCCGACAACCTCGGCCGCCTCCGCGACGAAGTCCGCACCGAACTCGGCATCGAAATCGGTATCGAAATCGGCAGCGCCTGACCAGGCCGCTCGGAAGGAACAGCACATGTCACAGATCGATCCGGGAACCTCGGCCTGGTTGCGCACCAGGAACGACCGCGAGGCGTTTCGACTGATCCTCGAGCACGGCTCGCTCACGCGGACGCGCCTGGGCGAGCTGTCGGGGATGTCGAAGCCGACGGCGACGCAGATGATCGCACGACTCGAGCGCGCGGAGCTGGTGCTCCCGGTCGGCGAGGTCGCCGGCAGTCGCGGACCGAGCGCGGTCAGCTGGGGCGTTCGGACCGACCGGGTCGCCGGGGTCGCGGTGAACATGCTCGACGGCAGCATCCAGGCATCGCTCGTCGATGCGGCAGGTTCCGAGTATCCGCTCGTCGATCTTCCGATGCAGGGACAAGAACGCTCGCCCGAACGGGATATCGCCCGCGCCATCGACGCCGCATGCGCTGCCGCCGGAGCCGACCGCAGCACCATCGAGACCGTGACGATCGCGGTTCAGGCCGCCGTCAGTCGCGGGCAGGACACACTGTCGCTGACCGACTCGCTGCCCGGCTGGCCGGCTACCGGCGCGCGGGCTCGGATCGAAGCGGAACTCGGAGTCTCGGTGACCCTGGAGAACGACGTGAACCTCGCCACGATGGCCGAGCGAGCAGTCGGTGTCGCACAGGATGTCGACAGCTTCGCATTCCTCTGGGTCGGTGTCGGCCTCGGTGTCGGCGTCGACCTCGGCGGCACGATCCACCGCGGCGCGCACGGGAGCGCAGGTGAGATCGGCTACCTGACGGTTTCAGCAGGCACAGGGGAGCCGGGCGCCGTCACCACCGATCTGCTCGGCTCGCAAGTAGTCCTCGACCTCCTGCGTGAGCGTGGCGTCGACTATCCGCAGGACATCGTCGCCCTTGCGGATGACGAGCAGGCGCTGCGTACGGTCGCTGACCGGATCGCTCTGACCATCGAGCCGGTGCTGGTGGTGCTCGACCCCGCGATGATCGTGCTCGGCGGTCCTACGGGTCTGGCCGGAGGCCGTCGCCTCGCCGAACTCGTCGCACAGAGAGCCGCAGCCGAAGAGCGACCTGTCCCCGAAGTCCGCCTCAGCGGCACGGGGGAGAGCGCCGTTCTCGTCGGTGCCCGCCGCCTGCTCGTCGAGCAGATCCGCACCATTCTCGAAGAACGCATCCCCACAGATTGACGCCCATCGACGGGCGGACGACCTCAGGAACAAGGAGACCAGATGAAACTGGCCATCGTCGGCGGAGGATCGACATACACACCGGAGCTGATCGACGGCTTCATCCGCCTGCAGCGCGAGCTCCCCATCGAAGAGCTCGTGCTCGTCGACACGGATCCGACGCGTCTGGAGCTCGTCGGCGCTGTGTCGCGTCGCATGCTGACCCGCGGCGGGCATCCGGCTCGACTGATCACGACCGACGACCTCGTGGCCGGCGTGAGCGATGCCGATGCCGTGCTCATCCAGCTGCGAGTCGGTGGCCAGGATGCACGCGAGCAGGACGAGAGCTGGCCGCACGACGTGGACTGCATCGGCCAGGAGACGACGGGACCGGGGGGACTCGCGAAGGCGCTGCGCACCGTGCCGGTGGTGCTCCGCATCGCTGACGTGGTGCGCCGGTATGCCAAGCCCGACGCGTGGATCGTGGACTTCACCAACCCTGTCGGCATCGTCACCCGGGCGCTCCTGCAGGCGGGACATCGAGCGGTCGGCCTCTGCAATGTCGCGATCGGCTTCCAGCGTCGCTTCGCCGAGGAGGCAGGGGTCGAGCCTGATCGCGTGGCGCTCGCCCACGTGGGGCTCAACCACCTGACGTGGGAGCGTGGCGTCTTCATCGATGGTGTCGACAGGCTTCCGCAGGCGCTGGAGAACAACGTCGGCGAGCTCGCGGACACCGTGGAGCTCGCACCGGCGTTGCTCGCCCAGCTCGGAGTGATCCCTTCGTACTATCTGCGCTACTACTACGCCCATGACGAGGTGCTGCAGGAACAGCGGCACAACAGCACCAGGGCGGCCGAGGTGCGTGCGATCGAGAACGAGCTCCTCGGCCTGTACGCCGATCCGAGCATCGACACGAAGCCCGCGATACTCGACAAGCGCGGCGGCGCGTTCTACTCCGAGGCGGCGATCGAACTGCTGATCGCGATCCGCGGCGGCACGGACCTGCCGCGTGTGGTCAACCTGCGCAACGACGGTGTGCTGCCGTTCCTCCCCGACGACCACGTGATCGAGGTGCCGGCCCGTCACGTCGACGGCCGATTCGTGGCGGAGCCGGTCGCTGCTCTACCCGACGACATCAGCGGTCTGATCGGCGCGGTCGCGGGATACGAACGTCTCGCGCTGGATGCGGCGGTCGGCGGTGGACGCGACCGGGTGCTGCGCGCGATGCGGGCGCATCCGCTGGTGCTGCAGCATGAGCGCGCCGAGAAGCTGACCGACCTGCTCCTGGCTGCCAATGCGCGTTTCCTGGAGTGGGCGTGAGCGTCCAGGGGCGACCCACGCTGGTTCTGGCGGTCGACGGAGGCGGCTCGAAGACCGATGTCGTGCTTCTCGACATCGACGGAGAAGTGCTGGCATGGAAGCGCGGCGCTGGGTCCAGCCCGCAGATCGACGGTCTGGCCGAGTCTGTCCGGGTGATCGACGACCTCGTGCGCCGCGCGCTCGGTGACCATGACCCGCGTGAGCTGGCTGAGGTCGGTCTGTACCTCTCCGGTCTCGATCTCGATGAGGAGATCGAGACCTTCCGCGCAGCGATCTCACTCCTGCCCTGGGCGAAGGAGGCGGCAGTGGAGAACGATCTGCACGCGCTCCTTCGTGCAGGGACCGATGCGGAAGACGCGATCGCGGTGATCTGCGGCACCGGGATGAACGCGATCGGCGTCCGTGCCGACGGCACTCACGTGCGTTTTCCCGCACTCGGACCCCTGTCGGGCGATTGGGGCGGCGGGGCCGAGCTGGGCGAGGCCGTCGTCTGGCATGCCGCGCGGGCGGAAGACGGTCGAGGGCCGGACACCACGCTCCTCGCGCTGCTTCTTCGGGCCACCGGCGCAGCGTCGGTCGCATCGCTGATCGAAGACGTGCATCTCGGGCGGCGCCCTGGTCAGGGCTTCGCGGCGCTTGCCCCGGTGCTGTTCGAGGCAGCGGCGGCGGGCGACGATGTCGCACGAGGAGTCGTGCGGCGTCAGGCCGAAGAGGTGGTCGCCTTCGTGCGTGCCTGCGTGGCCCGTCTCGGTCTGGAGCATGCCGAGGTTCCTGTGCTCTTCGGGGGTGGCGTCGCTCGAGGCCGGGACCCGTTCCTGCTCGAGACCATCCACGCGGGGCTTTCGGAGCACGCGCCGGCCGCGCGCCTGCAGATCGTCGACGCGCCACCCGTGCTCGGGGCCGCGCTGCTGGTTCTGGGCGCTGCGGGGGCGGAGCCGTCAGCGCTGGAGCGTGCGCGAGCCGAGCTGGTGTCCGACCTGCGTCTCGTGCCTGCACCCGCGATCATCGGCTGAGCTGGCTCGCAGACCGTCTGCGGCGCAGACGAGAACGGGCGTCACGACCTGAGTCGCGGCGCCCGTTCTCGGTGTGCGAAATCAGTCGATCGTGACAGCCGCGTGGATCAGCGCCGCCTGCTCTGCCGCGTGGACCTTCGACGACCCGGTCGCCGGTGACGCCGAAGCCGAGCGCGCGATCGGCCGGAACGAACGGTCTCCGGGAACGTCGGCGAAGGCGAGAGCGAGGAACGGCCAGGCGCCCTGGTTCTCCGGCTCCTCCTGCACCCACACCAGCTCGGCGTTCGGGTAGGAGTCCGTGATGGCCTTGAGCTCGTCGATCGGCGTCGGGTACAGCTGCTCGAGCCGGACGAGAGCGACTTCGGGGTTCGGGTTCTTCTCGAGCTCGGCCCGCAGATCCCAGTGCACCTTGCCGGAGTGCACGAGCACGCGCTTGACGGCTGCGCGGTCGAGGCCGCGGTCGTCGTCGATCACCGGCTCGAAGCGGCCCTGAGTGAATGCCTCGACGGGGCTCGTCGCTCCGCGCAGTCGCAGCATCGCCTTCGGGGTGAACACGATCAGCGGCTTGCGCGGACGTGCGTAAGCCTGGCGGCGCAGCAGATGGAAGTACGATGCGGGAGTCGACGGGCGCGACACGATCATGTTGTCCTGCGCGCACATCTGCAGGAAGCGCTCGATGCGGGCCGATGAGTGGTCCGGTCCCTGGCCCTCATAGCCGTGGGGAAGGAGCAGGGTCACACTGGACTGCTGACCCCACTTCTGCTCGGCGGCCGAGATGTACTCGTCGATCACCGACTGGGCGCCGTTGACGAAGTCGCCGAACTGCGCCTCCCACAGAACGAGCGCCTCGGGAGCCTCCACCGAGTAGCCGTACTCGAAGCCGAGGGCGGCGTACTCGCTGAGCAGCGAGTCGTAGACGAAGAAGCGTCCCTGCGCATCGGAGAGGTTCGACAGCGGCAGCCATTCCTGACCGTTCGCACGGTCGTGCAGGGTCGCGTGGCGCTGCACGAACGTGCCGCGACGGGCATCCTGGCCGGCAAGACGCACCGGCGTGCCCTCCACGAGGAGGGAGCCGAAGGCGAGCAGCTCGCCGAAGCCCCAGTCGATGTTGCCGTTGCGGCTCATGTCGAGGCGCTTCTCCAGCAGCTGCTGGATCTTCGGGTGAACCGTGAAGCCCCCCGGCTTGTTCACGAAGGCGTCGCCGATCATCTGGATCACCTCGTTCGGCACCCCGGTGACCTCGGGGGCGCCGACCTGGTCCTCGACGGGCGGCTGCTCCGGGGCGATCGGCAGGGCGCCGGTCTCGGCGGCGTGCGTCTCGGCGAAAGCGATCTCCAGGCGGTTCTGGAAGTCGGCCTTGGCCTCGTCGTATTCCTGCTCGGTGATGTCGCCGCGGCCGACGAGCGACTCGGTGTACAGGCGGCGGACAGACCGCTTCGCCTGGATCAGGTCGGTCATCAGCGGCTGCGTCATCGAAGGGTCGTCGCCCTCGTTGTGACCGCGTCGGCGGTAGCAGACCAGGTCGATGACGACATCGCGGTGGAACCGCTCGCGATACTCGAACGCGAGCTGCGCCACGTGGATGACCGCCTCGGGGTCGTCGCCGTTCACATGGAACACCGGCGCCTGGATCGTCTTGGCGACGTCGGTGGCGTAGATCGAGGTGCGACCGTCGTTCGGCGTGGTGGTGAATCCGACCTGGTTGTTCACGACCACGTGGATCGTGCCGCCGGTGCGGTACCCGCGCAGCTGCGACATCTGGAGCGTCTCGACGACGACACCCTGACCTGCGAATGCGGCATCGCCGTGCACGAGGATCGGCAGCCAGGCGAATGTGCCGATCGGCTTGCGGTCCTGCTTCGCGCGGACGATGCCCTCCAGCACGCCGTCGACCGTCTCGAGGTGCGAGGGGTTGGCGGCGAGGTAGACGGGGAGCTCGGACTCGTCGTCGGCGACGAACGTGCCCTCGGTGCCCAGGTGGTACTTCACGTCACCGGAGCCACGCTGGTTGCCCGGGGTCTGCGTTCCCTCGAACTCGCGGAACACCTGACCGTAGGTCTTGCCGGCGATGTTGGTGAGCACGTTCAGACGGCCGCGGTGGGCCATGCCGATCGCGGCGCCCTCGAGGCCGGCGGTGGCCGCGCCCTGGAGGATCTCGTCGAGCAGCGGGATCAGCGATTCGCCGCCCTCGAGCGAGAACCGCTTCTGGCCGACGAACTTGGTCTGCAGGAACGTCTCGAAAGCCTCGGCCTCGTTGAGCTTGCGGAGCACGCGCAGCTGCTCGTCGTGGCCGGGCTTCTGGTACTTGACCTCGACCTTCTCCTGGAACCAGCGGCGCTGCTCCGGGTCCTGGATGTGCATGTACTCGATGCCGAGCGTGCGGCAGTACGAGTCGCGGAGCACACCGAGGATGTCGCGGAGCTTCGCGATGCGCCGACCGCCGAAACCACCGGTGACGAATTCGCGGTCGAGGTCCCAGAACGTGAGGCCGTGGCTCTCGATCTCGAGGTCGGGGTGCGAGCGCTGCACGTACTCGAGCGGGTCGATGTCGGCCATCAGGTGGCCGCGCACGCGGAAGGAGTTGATGAGCTCCTGCACCCGGGACTGCTTGTCGACGCGCTCGGCGAGATCGACGGCGATGTCGGGGTTCCAGCGGATCGGCGCGTAGGGGATGCGCAGAGCGGCGAAGATGTCGTCGTAGAACCCGCGCTGGCCGATGAGCAGCTCGTGCACCTTCTTGAGGAACTCGCCGGAGCCGGCTCCCTGGATGACGCGGTGGTCGTAGGTGCTGGTCAGCGTGATCGTCTTGCCGATCGCGAGCTCGTTGAGCGTCTTCTCGCTCGCGCCCTGGAACTCGGCCGGGTACTCGAGGGCACCGGCGCCGATGATGCAGCCCTGCCCCTTCATCAGACGCGGCACGGAGTGCACGGTGCCGATGCCGCCCGGGTTGGTCAGAGACACCGTGGTGCCCTGGAAGTCGCCGGCGGTCAGCTTGTTGCCGCGGGCGCGCGTGACCAGATCTTCGTAGGCGGAGAGGTACTCGGTGAAGGTCAGGGTGTCGGCGCGCTTGATGCTGGGCACCATGAGGGCGCGCGTGCCGTCGGGCTTGGGCAGGTCGATCGCTATGCCGAGGTTGACGTGCGCGGGCGCGACGACGGAGGGCTTGCCATCGACCTCCGCATAGAACACGTTCTGGCTGCGGAACTCGTCGAGCGTGCGGATGAGTGCCCAGCCGATGAGGTGGGTGAAGCTGATCTTGCCGCCGCGGGTGCGCGCCATGTGGTTGTTGATGACGATGCGGTTGTCGATCATCAGCTTCGCCGGCACCGTGCGCACGCTGGTGGCGGTGGGGACGGTGAGCGACTCGTCCATGTTGGCTGCGAGCGTCTTGGGCAGTCCGCGAAGCGGCGTGACCTTGTCTTCATCGACGGGAGAAGGAGCCTCTTTCGACTCGGACTTCGTCACGGGTTTCGGCGCCTGCGCAGGGATCGGGGCGGCGGCTGCGGGCTTGGCCGTCGTGCGGGCCACCGGCTGCGAGCCGATCACGGGGATGGGAGCCGTGACGGGATGGGCTGACTGCGCCGGCGCCTCGGCGGAGGGGGCGGACGCTGTGGATGCCGTGTCGGAGTGGTACTTCTCGAGGATCGGCCACCATTCCTTGTCGACGGAATCGCGGTTCACCTTGAACTGCTCGTAGAGCTCTTCAACGAGCCAGGAATTGGCTCCGAACCCCCCGTCGCCGCCGACGCCGGTCACCTGGTTCGACACTCTCGATCGCCCTCTTTCATCGCTGAAGCTCTTCGGTGCGGACGTCGACGCAGGATGCGTTCGGGCCCGCACACTCTCGACTGACAAGCCTAACGTGTTTCGCCAGGTGAATCGTCGAACCGGGCGCCCACGGGGTCGCGATCTGGGTACCGTTGAAGCATGAAGTTCTCTGGAGCGCAGCCGACCGTCGATCTGACCTACTCGGACGTCTTCCTGGTGCCGCGCCGATCGGCGGTCACCAGCCGGCTCCAGGTCGATCTCGCCCCGCAGGACGGCACCCCTGCGACTCTTCCTCTCGTCGCCGCGAACATGAACTCCGTGACCGGCCCGCGCATCGCAGCGGTGCTCGCACGGCGTGGCGCGCTCGGCGTGCTGCCGCAGGATCTGCCGTTGCAGGATCTGGATGCCGCGATTCGCGAGGTGAAGTCCCAGCCGGTGCTCTGGGACACCCCGATCGTGCTTCCGCCGGAGGCATCTGCCGCCGATGCGCTGCGTCTGCTCCCCGCAACGAGCGGATACGGGATCGTCGTGGCGCGCGGGGCGGCGCCGATCGATGTCGAGCACATCCTCGGCATCCTCCCCGCCACCAGGCTCGCGACGGCGTTGCCCGATGCGCAGCTCGGCGACCTCGTGCACCGCGGCACGCCGTCCATCGATGCCGAGGACATCGGCTCGGAGCGGCACGCGTTCGATGTGATCACCGACGCGGGTGTCGAGATGGTGACCGTCGTGCACCACGGGCACCTCGTCGGCACGCTGAGCGCCCGCAGCGCGCTGCGCTCGACCCTCTACCGGCCTGCCGTGGACGCGGATGGTCGGCTGGCCGTCGCTGCCGCAGTCGGGATCAACGGCGATGTCGCGGCGAAGGCCAAGGCGCTGGCAGCGGCCGGAGTCGACGTGCTGGTCGTCGACACGGCGCACGGGCATCAGGAGGGCATGCTGCGCGCATTGCGCGCCGTCGCCGAGCTCGGCCTCGGTCTGCCGGTCGTGGCGGGAAACGTCGTCACCGCAGACGGTGTGGCGGATCTGGTCGACGCCGGCGCCTCGATCCTCAAGGTCGGCGTCGGCCCTGGAGCCATGTGCACCACCCGCATGATGACAGCGGTCGGCCGCCCGCAGTTCTCCGCCGTGCTCGAGACCGCGCAGGCGGCGCGGGAACTCGGCGCGCACGTCTGGGCCGACGGTGGAGTGCGCTATCCGCGCGACGTGGCCCTCGCACTCGCCGCCGGTGCCGCGTCCGTGATGGTCGGATCCTGGTTCGCCGGGACCATCGAGGCACCGGGGGAGCTGCAGCGCGATGCGGAGGGGCGCCTGTTCAAGGAGTCCTGGGGCATGGCATCGACCAAGGCGGTGCAGGCGCGCTTCGGCCGGCTCGACGCCTACGAGCGCGCTCGCAAGGAGCTCTTCGCCGAAGGCATCTCCTCGTCGAAGATCTATCTCGACCCGCTGCGTCCCGGCATCGAGGATCTGCTTGACATGATCACCTCGGGTGTCCGCTCGTCGTTCACCTACGCAGGTGCCTCGACCGTGCCGGAGTTCCATGACCGCGCCGTGGTGGGCCTGCAGTCGGCCGCGGGCTACGAAGAGGGGAAGGCGCTCCCGGTCAGCTGGTGATCGAGCGCGCGCACACCCAGCCGTCTTCGGTACAATCGTCGGCATAATGGACGACCCTCCCAGTTGTAGAACATCGCCCCACTGTCCGCCTCTCGCATCCGGGAGGAACCGCTGATGGACTACATCATGTTGGGCGTGGGGCTTCTGCTCACGGTCGGCACCGGCCTGTTCGTCGCGAGCGAGTTCGCGCTGGTGAACCTCGATCGCGCCGATCTCGAGGCCAGGCAGGCGCGAGGAGAATCGCGGCTCTCGCTCACGATCGGCGCCCTCCGGCACACCTCGACGCATCTTTCAGCGGCGCAGCTCGGCATCACGCTGACGACCCTGCTCACCGGATACACGATGGAGCCGGCACTGTCGAACCTCCTTCGCCCGACGCTGCACGCGTGGAACTTCCCCGAAGCGGCGATAGCGCCCTTCTCCACGGTCGTGGCGATGCTGGTCGCCACCGTGCTCTCGATGATCCTCGGTGAGCTGGTCCCCAAGAACTTCGCGCTCGCTCTGCCGCTTGCCACGGCGAAGCTCGTCGTCCCCTTCCAGGTGGCCTTCACGACCGTGTTCAAGCCCGCGGTCGTGGTGCTCAACGGCAGCGCCAACGGCGTGCTTCGCAGCATGGGGATCGAGCCGAAGGAAGAGCTCTCCGGTGCCCGCAGCGCCGAGGAGCTGTCCTCGCTCGTCCGGCGCTCCGCCAATGCAGGCCTGCTGGAAGCCGACACCGCCTCGCTGCTGGATCGCACCCTGATGTTCTCGCGACTCACCGCCGCTGATGTGATGACCGCTCGCCCGAGCATGCACGCGATCGCCGCCGGCGACTCCGTGGATGACGTCATCCAGCTCGCGCGCCGCACCGGCCACAGCCGTTTCCCCGTGTACGACGAGGATCTCGACGACATCATGGGCGTCGTGCACCTGAAGGCGGCGATCTCGGTGCCGCGCGAGCGTCGAACGGAGGTTCCCGTCGGCGCGCTGGCGACCGAACCGCTCCGCGTTCCGGAGACCGCGCACGTCGATGGTCTGATCGCCGAGCTGCGTGCCCGCGGTTACCAACTCGCCGTCGTCGTCGACGAGTACGGCGGCACTGCCGGACTCGTGACGCTGGAAGACCTCGTCGAAGAACTCGTCGGGGAGGTGGCCGACGAGCACGACCGCACCAGGGCCGGCGTCATCCGCAACCGCGAGGGCGTCACGTTCCCCGGGGAGCTCCGACCGGACGAACTGCGCCGTCGCGCCGGGGTCGAGGTGCCGGAGGGCGACGTGTACGACACGGTCGGCGGTTACGTCATGAGCGTGCTCGAGCGAGTCCCCTCGGTCGGCGACGAGGTGCCGCTGGACAGCGGCACCCTGCAGGTGGTCCGGATGGACGGCAGGCGCGTCGATCGCGTCCGCTACGTTCCGAGACCGGTCGACGGTGAAGAGGAGGCCACCCGATGAGCGATTGGGGAGGACTCGCCTGGCTCGTCGTGCTGCTGGTCGCGAACGCGTTCTTCGTCGGCGCCGAGTTCGCTGTGATCTCCGCCAGGCGGTCGCAGATCGAGCCTCGAGCCGATCAGGGCTCTCGTGCGGCCAAGACGGCCCTGTACGCGATGGAGCACGCGACGCTGATGCTCGCGACGTCGCAGCTCGGCATCACGATCTGCTCGCTGCTCATCCTGAACGTCTCCGAACCCGCGATCCACCATCTGCTCTCCGTGCCGCTGCACGCGCTCGGCTGGCCGGACGGTGCCGTCGATGCGGTCTCGTTCACGATCGCGCTGCTGATCGTGTCGTTCCTGCACGTGGTGTTCGGCGAGATGGTGCCGAAGAACCTGGCCTTCTCGGTGCCGGATCGAGCCGTGCTGATCCTGGCACCACCGCTCGTGTGGGTGTCGAAGGTGTTCATGCCGGTCATCTGGGTGCTCAACGCGGCGGCGAACGGCGTGCTGCGCCTGTTCCGGGTCGAACCGAAGAACGAGGCGGCGTCCACGTTCACCCTCGACGAGGTGGCGACCATCGTCAGCCAGTCCCGTCGCGAAGGGGTGCTCATGGACACCGCGGGAACGGTCGCCGCGGCGGTCGAGTTCACGGACAAGAAGGCGCGTGACGTCGCGGTACCTCTGAGCGATCTGGTGACGATGCCGCAGTCGACCACCCCGGACGACATCGAGAAGGCCGTCGCCCGCTACGGATTCTCGCGGTACGTGATCGTCGACGACGATGCGGTGCCGATCGGCTACGTGCACCTGAAGGACATCCTTCGTGCGTCCGAGGGCCCGGATGCGGAGACCAAGATGATCGAGCCGCTCCCGGCCAAACGCATCCACCACATGGTGCCGGTGCAGGAGGACACGGATCTGGAAGACGCTCTCGCGGTCATGCGCCGCGCGGGTCGACACCTCGCCAAGGTACGCGACGCCCAGGGCAACACGACCGCGGTGCTGTTCCTCGAAGACATCCTGGAGGAACTCGTCGGAGAGGTGCAGGACGCGACCCGTCGCATCCGCGGACGCTGAACCAGTCACGTCGTCGAAGGCCGTCGAACCCGCAGGGGATCGGCGGCCTTCGCGTCATGGTGGGGAGAGGTCAGCGAGGGCGTGCGCGCTCGTACTGCGGCGGCCATGCGACCTCGGCACCCAGCTCGTGTGCCGCACGAAGAGCGAAGTGCGGGTCGCGCAGCCACTCCCGCCCCGCGAAGATCGCATCCGCCGCACCATCGACGAGCACCTGCTCGGCCTGTGCGGCCGCGGTGATGAGACCGACCGCCGATACCGGGATCCGGCCCCCCTGACGCACGGTCTCGGCGAGGGGCACCTGGTACCCGGGGAAGACGCTGATCCGCTGGTGGGCGACGAGGCCTCCGCTGGAGACGTCGATCAGGTCTGCTCCGCGCTGCGCGGCCCATCCGCCGACGGCAGCTGCCTCCTCGGGCGTGAACCCGCCCTCCGCGTGATCGGTGGCGGAGATGCGTACGAACAGCGGCACCTCCGCGCCGGCGGTCTCCCGCACGGCTTGCACGACGCGCAGGAGCAGTCGGGCGCGGTTCTCGAGGGAGCCCCCGTACTCGTCGTCGCGCACGTTCGACAGCGGCGAGAGGAACTGGTGCAGGAGGTAGCCGTGCGCGCCGTGGATCTCCAGCACATCGAAGCCGGCCTCGAGCGCGCGGCGTGCCGATGCGGCGAACGCCTCGACCACCCGATCGATGCCCGCGAGATCGAGAGCGCCCGGCTCATCGAAGCCATCGAACGCGATCGCCGATGGCGCAGATGTCTTCCATCCGCCTTCGGCCCCCGGTACCGAGCCTCGCTCCGCCGCCCACGGCCACCAGGTCGATGCCTTGCGCCCCGCGTGCGCGAGCTGGATCCCGGCGTGCGCTCCACGGTCGTGGATCGCCTCGACGATAGGGGTCAGTGCGTCGCGCTGCGCGTCGTTCCACAGTCCGACGTCGCGCGGCGAGATCCGCCCCTCCGGAACGACGGCCGTCGCCTCGGCGATGATGAGGCCGGCGCCACCGGACGCGAACTGGGCGAGGTGGGTGTGATGCCACTCCTGCACGACGCCGTCGACCGCGCTGTACATGCACATGGGGGAGACCCAGAGGCGATTTCGGAACGTGACGGAACGGATGCTCAGCGGGGAGAAGAGAAGACTCACCGTTCGACGCTACCGCCGCGGGCGTGCATCGCGGGTCGTCGCACTAACGTGGAGTCATGTTCGAGGTGCGCGAGTGGACACGCGGCGATACGGCGCGGCTTTTCCGCACGCCGACCGCAGAGGACGACAAGTACACCCGCGGTGTGGTGGCACTGCGCACCGGATCATCGGCATATCCCGGAGCTGCCGTGCTCGGCGTCGAGGCCGCCTGGCGGACCGGAGCGGGATTCGTGCGCTATGTCGGCGCCGAGCGCGCGGGCGATGCCGTGCTCGCCCGGCGTCCGGAGACCGTCGTCGGTGCGGATGTCGGGCGCTCGCGCATCGACGCCTGGGTGATCGGCTCAGGCACCGACCAGGCGCACCGCAGCGAGGCGGAAGACATCGCACTCCGAGAGATCCTCGAGGATCGGACCCCCGTGGTGATCGATGCCGGAGCGTTGGATCTCGCTCCGGGTGCACGCGCGCCGTTCATCGCGACCCCGCACGCGCGAGAGTTCTCCCGTCTGCAGGAGAGATCGGGCGTGCGATCGAGCCACGAAAACAGAGCCGAAGCGGCGCGACAGGTCGCTGAGAAGATCGGCGGCACCGTGCTGCTCAAGGGTGCGCGAACCTTGATCGCCGCTGCGGACGGCACCGTCATCGTCGTCGAGGCCGGGACGGGGTGGTTGGCGACCGCCGGCACGGGAGATGTGCTCGCCGGCGTACTCGGCGCGGTGCTCGCCGCGAACCCCGGTGCACCGATCGGCGAGGTGGCAGCCGCCGGTGCGTGGCTGCACGGTCACGCCGCACGGATCGCCGCCGGCGTGAGTGAGGGCGGGGCGGGGCATCCGATCGTCGCGATGGACGTCGCCGAGGCGCTCCCGCACGCGGTCGCGGACGTTCTGGCATGACCCGCGCAACCACGATCAGGGTCGCCGTGCTGTGGTGCGCGTTCCTGCTCGTGCATCTGCTCACCGCCTGGCTCGGCTGGGTGTATCCGAGTCAGCCCATGGGCGACGTGGTGCTCGTGTACGAACCCTGGGCGTCATCGGCGCTCGGCGGGGGCCCGATCGTCGGTGTCACCGAGACGTGGGTCTACCCCCAAGTCGCCCTCGTGCCCATGCTCATCGCCGCCGCGCTCGCCGCACCTCTCGTGCCGGTCCTCGGAGTCTCGAGTGCTTACCTGGTGGGGTGGGCTGCGCTGGTGATCATCCTCGACGCGGTCGCCTTCGGCGTGCTCGTCGGCCGCTCGCCGTCGCGCGCGCGAAGGATCGCCGCGTGGTTCTGGTGCGCCGCCCTGCTTCTGCTCGGCCCCATCGCTCTCTATCGGATCGACACGGTCACGGTGCCCCTCGCGGTGATCGGCGGACTATGGCTCGTCTCGCGACCGGCCATCGGCGCTGCGCTGCTCACGATCGGGGCCTGGATCAAGATCTGGCCGGGCGCACTCGTGCTCGCCGCCGTCATCGCCGTGCGCGCACGAGTGCGGGTCCTGCTCGCCGCGGCGGTCGTCACCGCGGGGATCGTCGCGACGCTGCTCCTGCTCGGGGCCGACACCGAGATCCTAGGATTCCTCACGGAGCAGACCGGGCGCGGATTGCAGATCGAGGCCGTGGCCGCGACCCCGTTCCTCTGGCTCGCCGTTGCCGGGGCCGCACGGATCGAGTACAGCTTCGAGATCCTGACCTTCCAGATCAGCGCGCCGGGGGTGGACGCCGTCGCTGCGGCGCTCACACCGCTCATGGCGATCGCCGTGCTGGCAGTAGCCGCGCTCGGTGCGTTCAAAGCCGCGCGCGGTGCATCGTTTCCCCGGTTGTTCCCGCCTCTCGCTCTCACACTGGTGACGTTGCTCATCGTCACCAACAAGGTCGGTTCTCCGCAGTTCCAGACCTGGTTGATCGCCCCGGCGATCCTGTGGATCGTGCTCGATCGGGTCAGGGCGCGCGTGCCGGCGGTCGTCGTCCTCGCGCTCTGCCTGCTCACGTGCCTGGTCTATCCGCTCGGCTACGACGCCCTGCTGCGCGCCGACTCCCTCGCCGTCGCCGTGCTCACACTGCGCAACATCCTCCTCCTCGTCCTCCTCGTCCTCGGTGCCCGCGCTGTCCTGCGTGTGCCCACCCGTCATCCGAAACCCCAGGAGTGAAACCATGCTGATCGCCTTCTCCGTCGCCCCGAGCGGTACCCCGGCCGAAGGTGCCGAGCGCACCGACGCCTCCGTGCACGATGCGGTGGCCGCCGCCGTCCGCGTCGTGCGCGAGTCGGGACTGCCGCACCGCACCACGAGCATGTTCACCGAGATCGAGGGACCGGACTGGGACACGGTCATGGACGTCGTGAAGCGCGCGACGGAGGCGGTCATGCCGTTCGGGTCGCGGGTCTCGCTCGTGCTCAAGGCCGATATCCGTCCCGGTTACTCCGGCGAGCTCGACGCGAAGATCGAGCGGCTCGAGGCGGCGATCGAAGAGGGGCGCGCCTGATCTCGCCGTGATCCGGGTCTCTTCCGAGGCAGGGGCCGATCTGCCACTCTGAGACGAGAGGGACCACGGAAATCGGTAGCGCGCTGACCGAAATCCATCCGTCCCGGTGTCGATGGCCTGACCGGGGGAGCACCGAATGACGAAGCGAACGACATCTCAGAACCTGATGCTGGTCGGCGTGGTGCTCGCTGTTCTGCTTTCCGGATGCACCGCGTCGGAACCGTCGGAGACGGCCACCGACGCCCCCGATGCCACCCCCGCCGCAGCGCTCGACCGCGCGCTCGCTGAGTTGGTCGCGATGCCGGGAGGACCGCCCGGAGTCATCTCGATCATCCAGATCGACGACGTGCGCACCGTGCACACGGCAGGCGTCGCGATCGCCGGCGAGAGCGCACCCCCCGAGCCGGATGACGCCATGCGCGTGGCGTCCGTGGCGAAGGCGTTCAGCGGAGCGACGGCGCTGGCTCTCGTCGATCGAGGTGTGCTCTCGCTGGATGACACGATCGGCAGCCTCCTCCCTGCCGAGCCGGAGGGCTGGGCACCGGTGACGTTGCGTCAACTGCTGAACCACACCAGCGGTCTTCCTGACTTCACGACCTCTGCGCGGTTCCAAGAGGCTGCCGGCGCCTCGCTGACCGTGGCGCCGCCGCCAGAGGAACTGCTCGCGTTCGCCGCCGACGAGCCGCTGAATTTCGTTCCCGGCACCCAGTACCGCTACAGCAACTCCGACAACATCGCGGTCGCCCTGATGATCCAGGAAGCCACGGGGCGGCCGTACACCGACGTCCTGCAGGAACTCGTCCTGGACCCCCTCGGCCTCTCCGCCACGAGCCTGCCCGCCGGTACGGATATGCCGACACCGACCTTCCACGGCTACGACCTGGATGAATCGGGGGCACCGGAAGACATCACGAACGCGCTCGCCGCGGGATGGGCCTGGGCGTCGGGCGGAGTCGTCTCCACGCCGACGGATCTGAACACGTTCATCCGTGGCTACGTGGGCGGAGAGCTGTTCGACGCGCAGACGCAGGCGGAGCAGACGGCGCTCTTCATTCCCGGCGGGGAGTCCGGGCCTCCGGGGCCCGGTGAGAACTCGGCGAGCCTGTCGCTGTTCCGCTACGAGACGTCATGCGGTGTGGTCTACGGGCACACCGGGAACACGGTCGGCTACACGCAGTTCGCTGTCGCCAGCCCTGACGGAACCCGGTCCGCGACGGTCTCCATGAATCTCGGCCGGAACGAGAACAGCACGGGGCAGGATCTGGCCGTGCTCCACGCACTGCAGCGGGCGGAGGCGAAAGCGATCTGTGCCGCCATGAGCGACATCGAGGCGTCTGGGGGCCAATAGGCTGATCCGATGGACTTCGCCGCCGAATCGAGAGGTGCGCTCCCTCGGACGGAGAGTCGCGTGCAGATCAGTCTCCGCCCGGCGACCGGCGACGACGTCGAGTGGATCGCCGAGCTGCGGGCCGTCGTGCTCCGCGCGGATCTGGAGCGGCTCGGGCGATACGACCCGACTCGTGTCCGGCAGCGGTTCCGTGATGCTTTCGAGCCGTCGGACACCCGGATCATCGTCGTGGACGGGGAAGACGTCGGCTCGGTGGCCATCCGGACGGAGGGGGGCGCCCGCTGGTTGGAGCACTTCTACATCGCGGCCGCGCACCAGGGTCGCGGTGTCGGCAGCCACGTCCTGGCGACGGTCCTCGGCGACTCCGGGCTGTATCGGCTCAACGTGCTGCAGGGGAGCCCCGCCCGAGGGCTCTACGAGCGCCACGGGTTCGTCCTCGAGAGTCAGGACGACGTGGACGTCTTCATGAGGCTCGATCGCACGGGGCGGGCGATCGCGGACTCCGACGGCCGCTAAGCTGATCCGGTGAATCCCTCGACTGATTCGAGGGGTGCGGCGAAGTGGGCGCTCCTCTCTCTCGCCATAGGCAGCTTCGGCATCGGCATGACCGAGTTCGTGGTCATGGGTCTGCTGCCCAACATCGCCGCCGATCTGCTGCCGTCGCTCTGGGCGACCAGTCAGGAAGACGCGCTGAGCCAGGCCGGCTGGCTGATCTCGCTGTACGCGCTCGGGGTCGTGGTGGGTGCCCCGACCATCGCCGGTTTCGTCGCGCGCTATCCGCGGCACCGAGTGATGATCGTGCTGGCCCTCGCGTTGACGGTGTTCAACGCGTTGACGGTGATCCTGCCTTCGTTCGAGCTCGTGGCCGCCTCGAGGTTCCTCGCCGGACTCCCGCATGGCGCCTACTTCGGGATCGGTGCCCTCGTGGCGGCCGACGTGATGGGGCCGGGCAACCGTGCCAAGGGCGTGGCGTTCATCCTGACAGGGCTCACCGTCGCCAACGTCGTCGGCGTGCCGCTGGGGACCTTCCTCGGGCAGCAGTGGGGCTGGCGTGCCGCTTTCGCCGTCGTGGCACTGGTGTTCGCGCTCGCGACCGTCTGCATCGCCCTGTTCGTCCCCGAGCACCCCGGCGACCCTGGCCGCACCATGAGGCAGGAGCTGCGGGTCTTCCGCATCCCTCAGGTGTGGTTCACGCTGGGTGTCGGTGCGATCGGGTTCGGCGGCTTCTTCGCGGTCTACAGCTACATCGCACCGCTGGTGACCGAGGTTTCGGGCTCGCCGGAATGGGCGGTGCCGATCATCCTCGTGTTGATGGGCCTCGGAATGACCGCGGGCAACCTGGTCGGCGGGCACCTCGCCGACATCGACCTGCGCCGGACGCTGCTGTTCGGACTCGCGGCGATGGCACTCGTCTTCGCGATGCTCGCGCTCCTGTCGTTCTGGATCGTGAGCCTGGGGGCGGTGGTGCTCGTCGTCGGGTTCGTGTCGTCCGTGCTGAGTCCGACGATCCAGACGCGTCTGATGGATGTGGCCGGCGACAACCAGTCGATCGCGGCGGCGATGAACCATTCGGCACTGAACATCGGCAACAGCCTCGGTGCGTTCCTCGGCGGTGTCGTGATCTCCATCGGCTGGGGCTTCACGGCGCCGGCATGGGCCGGAGCGGTGCTGGCGGCCGCCGGTCTGCTGATCGCGCTGCTGTCGTATCGCATCGAAGCTCGTCGGCCCGCTGCGGTCGCTCTCGTCGCGCCGTAGAGTGACGGGGTGGATGCCCCGGAACAGTCTCTGCCCGTTGCGGGCACCGTCGTCGTGCTGCGTGCGGCCGACCCTGGCTTCGAGGTGCTGCTGATCCGTCGACCCGAACGCGGCTCCTTCGCCGGTGCCTGGGTCTTTCCCGGTGGCAAGGTCGAATCCGATGACCGCCGCGACGGTGACCCGGAGGAGGAGGACGCCCGTCGCGCGGCGATCAGGGAGACCTTCGAGGAAGTGGGGCTCGTCGTCGACGACCTCGTGTCGCTTTCGGAGTGGCGGCCGCCGATCGAGGCCCCCACGCGCATCCGCACCTGGTTCTTCCTGGCGGAGGCCCCGGATGACGAGCCATCTCCCAGCGCGGATGAGGTGGCGGAGGTCGCCTGGGTGACGCCGTCCGAGGCGTTGGCCCGGCACGGAGCAGGGGAGTGGATGCTCTACCCGCCGACGTGGATCACTCTGCATCAGCTCGAGGCGTTCACCGACCTGGCGTCCGCCCTCTCCTCCGGCGGTGCGGCCGAGCTGTTCCAGACGCGTGTGCTCGATACGGCCGCGGGTCGCGACTTCGCCTGGAAGCAGGGACGCCTGGAAGCAGGCGCGCTGCCGTGGCGGTTCATCGCCGGCTGAGGGGCGGAGCTCAGCTCTCGAGCAGCCGCCGCAGGTTCGAGCCGACGGCCTCGGTCTCGATGAGGAAGCCGTCGTGTCCGAAGTCGCTGGTGACGACGACGGCTTCACCGTCGATCACGTTGGGGATGCTGCGTGCGATGCGCTGCTGCCCGTCGACGGGGAACAGGCGGTCGCTGTCGATGCCGAGCACGAGCGTCGTGGCCGTGACCGCGTGCAGGGCCTCTTCGACGCCGCCGCGTCCGCGGCCGACGTCGTGCGAGTTCATGGCTTCGACGAGGGTGATGTAGCTGTTGGCGTCGAAGCGTCGCGTGAACTTGTTGCCGTGGAAGTCGAGGTACGACTCGACCGCGAAGCGTCCGCCATGACCGAGCGGCGACACATCAGACTGCCAGGACCGCTGGAAGCGCTGGTTGAGCTCGATCGGGCTGCGGTAGTTCAGAAGGGCCATGCGCCGCGCCAGTGCCAGGCCCCGATGCGGGCCGTCGCCGTCGCCGAGGTCGTAGTACTCGCCGCCCAGGAATCGCGGGTCCATCCGGATCGTCTCCAGCTGCACCGTGTTGAGCGCGATCTGGTCGGCGGTGGTCACGGGGGGAGAGGAGAGTACGGCGAGCCGCTGCACGCGATCGGGATGCGTGGCCGCCCACTCCAGGGCGTGCATCCCGCCCATCGAGCCGCCGATGACCGCGGCCCAGCTGTCGATGCCGAGTGCGTCGGCGAGCCGGACATGTGCTGCGACCTGGTCGCGGATGGTGAGGTAGGGGAAGCGCGACGCCCATTCGTAGCCATCGGGGGCGACGCTCGCGGGGCCGGTGGAACCTTGGCAGCCCCCCAGCATGTTCGGCGCGATCACGAACCAGCGGTCGGTGTCGAGCGGGGCACCGGGTCCGGTGATGTCCTCCCACCAGCCGACGGTCGGGTGGCCTGCCCCTGCGGCACCGCGCACATGGCTGTCGCCTGTGAGCGCGTGCAGCACCAGGATCGCGTTGTCGCGTGCTGCGTTCAGCTGACCCCAGGACTCGTAGGCGAGGCGGATGCCGGGAAGCTCCGCACCGCTTTCGGTCGCGAAAGAGCCGAACGCGGCGAAGCGTCTGCCTCCAACAGGGTCGCCGTCGCGCCAGGCGCCGGTCGCCGGTGGGCGGGCGCGGAGAAGGCGCACGTCGGCCTCCGTCACGGGTGCCGACGGCACCGTGTCCTCGGAGGTCGTCTGCCAGTCCATGTCTCCATTGTCGCGTGGTCCAGGACCCACCGGTGGCAGGTTACGCCCCGATGTTCGTCGGACCGTGCTGAACCTGCCGTTCGAGAAGCCGGACTCCGCGCAATCGGGTCAGCGCTCTCGGGTCAGCGCTCTCGAGTCAGCGCTCTCGAGTCAGCGCTCTCGAGTCAGCGCACTCGAGTCAGCGCACTCGAGTCAGGGTGGCGAGGTGGTCGCTGTTCCCGGCGCGCATCGTGCCGGAGGTGACGACCTCGAGTCCGCGTACGAAGACCTGATCGATGCGCACGAGGGGGAAAGCGACGGGCCACGTGAATCCGAGGGTTCCATCGGTCGGCCGCACCCAGTCCGCCTCCGCGCGCAGTGCGGCCAGACTCGGATCCGTCGACGGCGCGTTGAAATCGCCGACGGCGATGAGGGACTCCGCGGGATCGGCGGCGACCTGTTCCGCGATGCCGCTCAGCATCGTGTCGCGATCCTGCTGATGCCCTGGGCGCACCGACGCCGCATGCAGCACGTACACCGCGACCGCAGCGGAGGGCGCCTGCACCTCGAC
Organism: Microbacterium sp.; assembly: GCA_050701935.1. Taxonomy (GTDB): domain Bacteria; phylum Actinomycetota; class Actinomycetes; order Actinomycetales; family Microbacteriaceae; genus Microbacterium. The sequence goes on along the minus strand of JBOGEI010000002.1, from coordinate 13,525 downwards.
CCGGAGCGCACGCTTCCAGCTGAGCCCCAGCGTGAGCGGCTCGGCGTTCGCGAGCGGATACCGGCTCCAGATGCCGACGGTTCCCACCGTGTACGAGTGCGGGTACTCAGATGCGAGGGCATCGTGCGCCGCGGAGAGGCTGTCTCCGTCGAGCTCGACGAGGGCGATCACGTCGGCACCGCTCTGCGCGAGTTCGGCCGCAGACGCCGCGGCCCCGCCGGATCGGGCTCGTACGTTCTGACTCACGACCGTCAGCTCGGACGCGGATACGGACTCCGAGCCTGTCTGGCCGGGAAGGCCGGGAAGCGCGGGCGCCATCGCGACGAGCCACAGGAGGGCGGGGACCAGGATGAGCACGATCACTCGGCGCGCGAGGAACAGCGCGACGATCAGCAGCGCGAGAAGGACGAGACCGAGCCAGGGGAGAGCGGCTGCGATCGCGGTGCCGACGATCCCGGGGATCCAACCGAGGGCCACGACGAGCAACAGCACGACGCTCGCGACGGCGAGCCATCGGGCGGGGACTGTCGTGGCTCGCCGGGTGCGCGGCGGTCGGTGTGCGACGTCGTTCATGCTCTCCTCACGGCGGAATCCCATTCTCGACGGAACCGCCTGTGGGTCGGCCGGGTGACGCCGTCACCTGCACGCGAAGACGCCCCGGAACTCAGGCTCCGGGGCGCTTTCGCGCAGTGAGTGCGTCAGGCGCGAGCGGCCTCTGACACGGCGCGCGCGGCTGCGAGAGCCTGCTCCAGGTCGGCCTTGAGGTCATCGACGTTCTCGATGCCGACCGAGAGGCGGACGAGTCCCGGCGTGACGCCGGCTGTCAGCTGCTGCTCGGGCGTCAGCTGCGCGTGCGTCGTGGACGCGGGGTGGATGACGAGCGAGCGCACGTCGCCGATGTTGGCGAGGTGGCTGAACAGCGAGAGGCTGTTGACGAACTCACGACCGGCTTCGACGCCGCCCTTCAGCTCGAACGAGAGCACCGCGCCGACGCCCTTGGGAGCGTACTCGTTCGCCTTGGCGTACCAGGGCGAGGAGGGCAGGCCCGAGTAGTTGACGGTCGCGACGTCATCGCGGCTGTCGAGCCATTCGGCGATCTCCTGGGCGTTCTGCACGTGGCGCTCGATGCGAAGCGACAGCGTCTCGATGCCCTGGATGAGGTTCCATGCACTCTGCGGTGCGATGGCCGATCCGAGGTCGCGCAACAGCTGCACGCGGGCCTTGATGATGTAGGCGAGCGGGTCGCCGACCGCGGCGGTGTAGCTGGCGCCGTGGTACGAGGGGTCGGGAACCGTGAGGCCGGGGAACTTGTCGACGTTCTTCGACCACTCGAACTTTCCGCCGTCGATGATGGCACCGCCGATGGTCGTGCCGTGGCCGCCGAGGAACTTGGTGACCGAGTGCACGACGATGTCGGCGCCGAACTCGAACGGGCGGATCAGGTACGGGGTGGCGATCGTGTTGTCGACGATCAGCGGCACGCCGTTCTCGTGCGCCACATCGGCCACCGTGCGGATGTCGAGGATGTTGATCTGCGGGTTGCCGATCGTCTCCGCGAAGAACAGCTTCGTGTTCGGGCGGACCGCGCGGCGCCACTCCTCGGGGTCATCCTGGTTCTCGACGAACGTGACCTCGATGCCGAGCTTGGCGAGCGTGTACTTGAAGAGGTTGTAGGTGCCGCCGTAGATCGAGCTCGAGGCGACGAAGTGGTCGCCCGCCTCGGCGATGTTGAGCACGGCGAACGTCGATGCCGCCTGGCCGCTGGCGAGCACGAGGGCACCGGTGCCGCCTTCGAGCGCGGCGAGACGCTGCTCCAGGACATCCTGCGTCGGGTTCTGGATGCGGGTGTAGATGTTGCCGAACTCCGCGAGGGCGAAGAGGTTGGCCGCATGGTCCGCACTGTCGAACACGTACGAGGTGGTCTGGTAGATCGGCGTGGCACGCGCCTTGGTGACCGGGTCGGGGGCAGCGCCCGAGTGGATCTGCTTGGTCTCGAAGCGCCAGGACTCGGGTGCGGACATGTGTTTCCCCCAGAAGTGGTCGGAAGGTCGGGTGGCGGATGCCGTTGCAGCGAGAGTACGGAACATCGGCGCTTGTCAACAACAGGTGGGAAATGTGACGTAACAGAGCGGAGCCCCGGAATCACGCGGCAGAGCGATCCACGACAGCCCCGTGGGGGAGTCCGCTTTCCGGAGAGAACGCCGTACGGTGGAGGCATGGTGAACAGACGTGCAGTGGTGACAGGTGCGAGTTCGGGCATCGGCGCGGCGACGGTGCGTGCGCTTCGTGCTCGCGGATGGGACGTCGTGGGGGTGGCGCGACGCGAGGACCGGTTGTCCTCGCTCGCCGCGGAGACCGGAGCCTCGGCCATCGCCTGTGACCTGACGGATGCCGCAGCGGTCGAGGCGCTCGTGCGGGAGCTCGACAGATCGGGTCCGGTGCACGCGCTCGTGCAGGTGGCCGGAGGAGCCCGCGGTACCGACCGCATCGAAGACGCCTCTGTCGAGGACTGGCAGTGGATGTTCGACGCGAACGTTCTGGCGAGCCAGCGCCTCGTGGCTGGCCTTCTTCCTCTGCTGCGTCGTGCCGCCGAGGCGGACGGTCATGCCGACACGATCTTCGTCACCTCCACGGCCGCGCAGACCGCGTACGCCGGGGGTGCGGGCTACAACGCCGCGAAGGCTGCGGAGTCGATGCTGGTGAAGGTTCTCCGGCAGGAGCTCAACGGCGAGCCGATCCGCGTGGTCGAGGTCGCACCGGGGATGGTGCACACCGAGGAGTTCACGCTCAACCGCCTGGGCGGGGATGCCGTCGCCGCCGAGGCCGTGTACTCGGGGGTCGACGCCCCGCTGGTGGCCGACGACGTCGCCGACGTGATCGCCTACGCGCTCGAGTCCCCTGGACACGTGAACCTCGACCTGATCACGATGCGGCCGGTCGCGCAGTCGGCACAGCACCTGCTCGCCCGCGGTCCGCTGCGTGTGCGCTCCATCGACTGAAGATGGCGCAGACTCTCGCACAGCTCGCCGGCGACGGGCGGATCGATGCCGGTTGGGCCGAGGCGCTGGCCCCTGTCCAGGAGACGATCACGGCTCTCGGGGAACGGCTCCGCGCCGAGCAGGAGGCAGGACACGGCTACCTGCCGGCAGGCGCCGACGTGCTCAGAGCCTTCCAGCGACCGCTGTCCGACGTACGGGTGCTGATCACCGGACAGGATCCCTACCCCACGCCGGGTCACCCCATCGGCCTGTCGTTCGCGGTCGATCGCGAGGTGCGCCCGCTGCCGCGCAGCCTCTCGAACATCTACAAGGAACGGGAGAGCGACCTCGGGATCCCGCCCGCTCCGCACGGCGATCTGACCGCGTGGAGCGATCAGGGCGTCCTGCTGCTCAACCGTGTGCTCACCGTGCGCCCAGGTGCTGCCGCTTCACACCGCGGATGGGGTTGGGAAGCGGTCACCGAGCTCGCCATCCGCGCACTCGTCGCTCGCGATCAGCCGCTCGTCGCGATCCTCTGGGGGAAGGATGCGGCGAATCTGCAACCTCTGCTCGGGGAGACCCCGGTGATCGCCTCGGCGCATCCGTCTCCGCTCTCTGCCCGTCGCGGCTTCTTCGGTTCTCGCCCGTTCTCGCGGGCGAACGCGCTTCTCCGAGAACAGGGCGCAGCTCCGGTGGACTGGCGGGTGGATGGCGAAGCCGCTCCCTCTCTAAGCTGAGCGCATGCAGTTCGAGCCGGGGGACCGTCGCCGCGTTCTGCCGCGCCATCTGCGCCCCGCTCCCGCGCCCGAAGTCTTCTCGTACACGATCCGCGCCGCCCGACCCGCCGACCTGCCCCACGTGCGGGAGATCTACAACCACTTCGTGAGCAACTCTGCGGTGACCCTCGATGAGCGGCGCAGCAGCATCCCGTACTGGCGAGACAAGTACGCTCTGCTCACTCGTCTTGAGCTGCCGTTCCTCGTCGCCGTGTCGACGGGTGGTGCGGTCATCGGGTACGCGCTCGCGCAGCCCTGGGCGGGGAAGAACGCGTACAAGTACACGGTCGAGGACTCGATCTACCTCGGCCCGGGCGCTGGGGGCAAAGGACTCGGGGCGGCTTTGCTGCAAGCGCTCATCGACGCGTGCGAGCAGATCGGACTGCGTGAGATGGTCGCGGTCATCAGCGATCACGGCGCCGATGCCTCGATCCGGCTGCACGAGAAGCTGGGTTTCGTCGAAGCAGGGCGGATGGGACGCGTCGGATACAAATTCGGCCGCGACCTCGGGACCGTCTACATGCGCCGCGTGCTCAAGCCGACGGGGCGGCGACGGGGGAGCTTGTTCGGCTCGCGGCGCTGAACGCAGGCGCTCGTCGAGTGGGCGACAGTTCAGCGCTCGGGAGAACCGGGGATCACGGGGATCGCCGCGAGCAGCTTCTTCGTGTACTCCTGCGTCGGATGCAGCAGCACATCGTTCGTGGAACCTCGTTCCACGACATGCCCGTCCTTCATCACGACGACTGTGTCGCACAGATTCTGCACCACGCCGATGTCATGCGAGACGAGTACCAGGGTGAGGTCGCTCGTGCGTCGCAGCTCGATCAGCAGGTCGAGGATCTGCGCGCGTACCGTCACATCGAGCGCCGACAGCGGCTCGTCGCCGACCAGGATCCGCGGGCGATGCACGATCGCGCGCGCGAGGGCGATCCGCTGCCGCTGCCCTCCCGAGAACTCATGCGGGTAGCGGTCACCCATCTCCGGTTCGAGGCCCACCTGCGCGAGCACCTCGCGGACCCGCGCGCGGTGGTCGCCCGCGATGCCGAGTGCCCAGAGCGGCTCCCGGACGATCTGACCGGCGGTCATCCGAGGGTCGAGCGACGCGTACGGATCCTGGAACACCAGGCCGGTCTCGCGGCGCAGCCAGTGCAACGACTTCGCCGATGCCGCGGCGTCCACTGGCTGGCCGTCGACGGCGACGGTGCCGGAGGTCGGACGGTCCAGCCCCAGCAGCAGCCTCACCAGGGTCGACTTGCCCGATCCGGACTCGCCGATGATTCCGACGGAAGAGCCTTCCACGATGTCGAGGTCGGTGGGAGCCAACACGGTCTGAGCGCGTGCGCGCTCGAAGGCCGAGCGCTTCGGAGCGAAGAAGTCACGGCTGAGTCCGCGCGCCTCGATCAGGCTCATGCGGCCCCTCCGTTCGGCCGCCACAGCGTCGCCGTCGCATCTCGAAGCAGCCCCTGGGTGACCGGGGAGGAGGGCGCGGAAAGGAGCCTCGCGACGGGGGCCGCCTCGACGACCCTTCCGTGTTCGAGCACGACGCCCTCGGTCGCGACCTGGGCGAGGACGGCGAGATCGTGCGTGATGAAGACGAGCGACATCCCCTCATCGGCGACGAGCGAGAGCAGCAGGGTGAGGATCTCCGCTTGGATCGTGACATCCAGTGCGGTGGTCGGCTCGTCGGCGATCAGCAGGCGTGGCCGACAGGCGAGCGCCATCGCGATGGCGACCCGCTGCCGCTGGCCGCCGGAGAGCTGGTGGGGGTAGCGATCGATGATCGACTCGGGGTCGGGCAGGCGGACGCGGGCGGCCTCCGCGATCGCCCGCTCCCTCGCCTCGCGGCGCCCCAGCCCCTCATGGATGCGGATCGACTCCGCGATCTGCCGTCCGACGGTCCTGATGGGGTTCAGCGCAGTGCGCGGCTCCTGGAACACGATGCCGATGTCGTCGCCGCGGAGTCGGGCGAGCTGCCGATCGGGCATCCCGATCAGCTCGGTTCCCTCCCAGCGGATGCTGCCGCTCGCGGTCGCACCGTCCGGGAGCAGGCCCAGCACGGCGAGAGCTGTGAGCGACTTCCCGGAGCCGGACTCCCCGATCAGTCCGAGTCGCGCACCGTCGGCGACCTCGAAGGAGATGCCGTCGACGACTCGACGCCCGTCGATCTCGATCACGAGGTCTTTCACCGACAGACTCATGCGACCACCCCCGGGGTGTGGATCTCGGCGGAACGATGCCGCAGGGTGGGGTCCGTCGCCTCGCGCAGGCCGTCGCCGAGGAGGTTGAGCGCGAGCACCGTGATCGTGATCGTGAGTCCGGGCCAGATCACCGACAGCGGATGCACGCCGATGTAGCGCTGGAGATCGGCGAGCAGCAGGCCCCAGCTCGGATCCACCACCGATGCGCCGAAGCCCAGGTACGAGAGCCCGGCCTCCGCGAGGACGGCGACGGCCATCGACCACGACAGCTGCACGATGAACACCGGTGCCACGTTCGGGAGCAGGTGGCGCACGAGGCTCTGCGTCGGGGTCAGACCGGACGCACGTGCGGCGAGGACGAAATCGCTCTGCTGCACGCGGCGGAGCTCCGGTCGCGTGACCCTGGCGATGTTGACGCCGAAACCGATGCCCACGGCCCAGATCACGACCCAGAGCGATCCACCCCAGACGGATGAGATCATCATGGCGATCAGCAGCACGGGGAACGCGATCAGGATGTCGACGAGCACCGCGACGGTCTCCCGTAGCCACCGCGCGGTCAGGGCTCCGAGCGCGGCGAGGGCGATACCGACCACGGTGGCCACGACCCCCGCTCCGACGCTCACGAAGACGGTCGTGCGGGCTCCCGCCATCAGCAGGCTCAAGATGTCGCGACCCGTGTCATCGGTGCCGAGCAGATGCGGCCAGCTCGGCGGCAGCCAGCGATCGCCGATGTCGGATGCCTGCGGATCGAACGGCGTCCAGAAGAGGGCGACGACCGCTGTGAGGGCGATCAGGACGACGACGATCACACCGAAGCGCCCCGTCGAGGTGCTCCAGAGCCGGCTGAGCCAGCGCGGGGTCATGCGGCCTCCCGCTGTCGGGGGTCGATCGCACGATGCAGGAGGTCGACCGCGAAGCCGACGATCAGCACGAACCCGGTGAGCACGAGGAGCTCGCTCTGCACCTTGATGAGGTCGCGTGTTCCGACATCCGCCACGAGCATGCGTCCGATCCCCGGCAGGGTGAACAGCTGCTCGATGACGACGGAGCCGACGATGATGCCGGCCACCTGGAGCCCGAGCACCGTGATGATCGACAGGCCGACTGCCGGGATGCCGTGCTGGATGAGGGCTCGGGTGCGGGTGAGTCCCTTTGCCGCGGCCGTGCGGACGAAGTCCTGTCCTGCAGCTTGCAGGGTGGCGCTTCGGACGAAGCGCATCAACATGGCACCTTCGACGATGCCGATCGTCAGTGCAGGCAGCAGCAGCGATTCGATCGCCTTCCCCGGGGTCGACCAGCCGGTGCGCGGAAAGCCCTGCGGGGGAAGCCATCCCAACCAGACCGAGAAGACGACGATGAGCATCATCCCGGCCCAGACGACGGGGACGGCGGCCAGCGTCTGGGCGCCTACGCTGAGGGCCGTTCCTCCTCGGCGGTTGCGCAGGAGCGCCGCGAGGATTCCGAACGGTACGGCGATGAGCACCGCGATCAGAAGCGACATGATGCCCAGGGGAACGGTCACCTGAGCCTTGAGGAGCAGCTCCTCGCCGACCGATGCTCCGGACAGCAGCGAGGTGCCGAGGTCGCCGCGGAAGATCCCGCCGATCCAGTCGGTGTACTGGGCCAGCAGAGGGCGATTGAGGCCGAGCGACTCGCGAAGTGCGTCCACCTCGGCAGGGGAGGCCTGCGTGCCGGCGATGAGCTGCGCGACATCACCGGGGAAGACACGCAGCGTCAGGAATATGAGGACGCTCGACACGAGGAGCCCTGCGATGAGCAGGGCTCCTCGGACCAGCGTGTATCGGATCACGAAGGAGTGACCGCTCGCTACTTCTCGGCGGAGACGGTGACGCCGGCCAGATTGATGCGCGAGTTGATCGAGTCCTCCGGGAAGCCGGTGACGATCGGGCTCACGGCGGTGATGGTCTCACCGTTGTAGAGCCAGTCGGCGGCGTGATCCTCTGAGACGATCCGCGCGGCCTGCGCGAGGAGTTCGGCCGACTTCTTCGGGTCGACTTCGGCCAGGGCCTTCGTGTACAGATCCTGGACCTTGGCGTTGTCGTACCCGAAGTAGTAGTCGGGGTTCGCGAAGTTGCCGAAGTCGCGCGGCTCGACGTGCAGCACGAAACTGAGGTCGTAGTCGTGGTTGGTGTACACGTCTTCGAGCCACGTCGGGAACTCGACCGACTTCACGTCGAGGGTCACGCCGACCTTCTTGAAGTCGGAGATGAGCACCTTGGGCACCGTCGTGCCATAGAAGGACGGGATCGTGAGCGTCAGTTCCAGATCTTCCTGGCCGGCCTCGGCGAGCAGCTTCTTCGCCTTCTCGGGGTCGTAGGAGATCACATCCGACAGGTCTTCGTAGCCGGGGTCGAGCTCGGGGATCGGCCCATACAGCGCGGTACCGGCGCCGACGGCCTCGATGAGTGCCTCATGGTCGATGGCCAGGCGCAGCGCTTCGCGCACGCGGACGTCGTCGAGCGGCGCCTTCTTGTTGTTGAAGGCCAGCGTCGCCTTGTCGGTCGTGCGGCCCTTCGTCAGAGCGAAGTCACCGGAGTCCTCGAGCTGAGATGCGAGGTTCGGGTCGACGGCGGTGAGCACGTCGACATCACCCGCCAGCGCCGCGTTGACTCCGGCGGTGAAGTCGGGGATGTACTGGAACTCGACCTGGGCGACGCCGGCCGGCTCTCCCCAATAGGCGTCGTTGCGCGCGAAGGTGATGGTGCTGCCCTTGTTCCAGCGGGTGAGCGTGAAGGGACCGGTGCCGTTCTCCGCCGTCTTGAGGTCTGTGGTGTCACCGGTCTTGAACACGAGGCCTGCGGGACCGGTGAGGGCGAAGAGGAAGTTCTGATTCGGTGCGGACAGCACGATCTCGACCGTGGTCGGATCCGGTGCCGTGATCGAGGTGACCGAGGCGAAATCGGAGTTGCCCTGCACGGTCGCATCGGTGCGCACGGTCTCGTACGAGGAGACGACGTCGGCAGACGTGAGCGGCGTTCCGTCATGGAAGACGATGCCGTCGTTCAGGGTGAACGTGTAAGTGAGACCGTCGGACGACACCTTGTAGTCGGACGCGAGTCGGCCTTCGATCTCGTTGTCCTGCGTGCGGCTCACGAGGCCCTCGTAGATGTTGTCGATCAGGATCTGCTCGAGCGCGGCACCGCTGGTGTGGCGGATGTCGAGGTTGGTCGGCTCGAGGACGAGGCCGACGTGGAGGGTGGCGCTCGGGTCGGGTGTTCCCGGGGCGCTGCTGGGCTCTGGCGTTGCGGCGCCGGAGCAGGCGCTCAGGATAACGGCGGTGGCTGCGAGCGCCGATATCAGCGCGAGACGTCGGGTGCGTCGGAACATGGGCGTTTCCTCTCGGTGCGGCAGCTGCTGTGTGCCGTGGGATCGAGCCTAGGGTTGCGGGGCAGGGTGAGGGGCGGGTGTGGAACGGAACGTCATATTCCGCGCGCGGAGGGTGCCGATTCGATGAGGGAGGCCAGCGCGAGCGGCGCCGTCTCCTGCACGTTGTGCGTCGCGTCGAGGACGACGAGGCGAGCTTGGGGTGCACGCCGGTGGAACTCTGCGGCATCGGCTTCGCTGACGAACCCCCGTGCGGCACGTACCAGAGTGATGGGGGCGCTGACGGCGGCGATGTCGTCCCAGCCCGTCTCGTGAAGCACGGACGGAGCCGTCGCCGACCCGGCATCGTGGGCCGCGAGGGCCTGCGCTGCGAGATGCGCGAAGTGGTGCTTCCACTCCACGCGTCCATTCGCGCGCACGCGCGTGTTCAGGAAGACCCCGCGCTCGGTCTCCGGACGCGAGCCACCGAACCCGAGCGACATCGCCTTGTCGACGAGCTCGTCCCGAGAGGCGAAGTCGGTGGGGCCGGCGTAGAACTCCCTCAGTGCCGCGGGCCCGGCGGTGACGTCGATGCCCGGGGTGATGTCGACGATCACGAGCTCGGATACGAGGTCGGGGCGAGCGGCAGCGAGGGCGGCACCGGTCAGTCCGCCGAGCGACTGTCCGACGACGACCTGAGGCTGCGTGGTCCAGGCCTCGAGCGCTGCGGCCACGTCGCCGGCGAGCGTGCGCGGTGTGTAGTCGATGTCGTCTCGCCAGGAGGAGTCGCCGTGGCCGGCGAGGTCGATCGCGAGGAGGGGCTGCTGCAGCGCCAGCGATGTGGTGTCCCAGGTGTGTGCGTTCAGGCCGGCTCCATGCAGCAGCGTCACGCGCGGCGCTTCGGTTCCGAATCTCAGGGCGCTCAACGAGCGGCCATCTGCGAGGGGGAGCGTGAGACGCTCCACTTCGGGGAGCGGTACGCCGAGCGCATCGGCTTGCGCGGGAAGATAGCTGAACTCGCTGATGTCGATCGCCACGTGCATATTCTGCGCCCTCGGGCAGACCGAGAAGAAATGCGAGAGCGAAATAGCAAGCGACACCGACTCCGTGCCGTGCATTATGAATCAAACTCACGAACGCCTATTGTCAATCTGCATTTCATCCGTGACGTGCTGGCCTGGGCCATCCTGCCGCACGCCGAATATCATGGAGTCATGAGCGAGACGCGTGTGCACCTGTCCAAGACCGAGCCTGCCGCGTATCAGGCACTTGACGCGTTCTCGAAGACGGTGGGGCAGATCTGTGCAGCCAACGGGATCGATGATCGTCTCAAGGAGATCGTGATGATCCACTGCTCGCAGCTCAACGGGTGCGCGTACTGTGCGCGGATCCATGTCGACAGGGCGGTCGCGGCCGGCATCGATGCCGACACGCTCACGCAGATCCCGACCTGGCGCGAGAGCGGCGTGTTCAGCGACCGGGAGCGTGCGGCGCTCGAACTCGCCGAGGCTTTCACCTTCATCGCAGAGGAGGGCATCTCCGATGAGGTGTACGACCTCGTCGGGAGCGTGTTCACAGAGAAGGAGTACGCGGCGCTCAGCTGGGCCTGTGTCTCGATCAACGCGTTCAATCGTGTCGTGATCGCCGGTCGCTATCCGGTGCCGGTGCGCGCTCCGCAGGCGCAGGCGTGACCATCCTCGAAGTCGAGGGCGTCTCGAACGTCCGCGACGTGGGTGGCATCCCCGCGGGGAGCGGACGCATCCGCTCCGGCGTGCTGTTGCGGTCCGGACAGCTCTCCGGTGCGACCACCGCCGGGGCCGCGGCGCTGCGCGCGAACGTGCAGCACATCGTCGATCTTCGCGACGGTGAAGAGGTGGCAGCGGAGCCGACGGAGATCGAGGGCCCAGACACCACGCACCTTCCTCTGTTCCTGGGCTCGGTCCGGTCGTTCTTCGAGGCCGACACCAGCCTCGAAGACCTGTACCTGCATCTGCTGGAGGAGAGCGGGGAGCGTCTGGTGGAAGCGATCCGCATCATCGCCGTGGGGGAGCGGACCCTGGTGCACTGCACCGTGGGAAAGGATCGTACGGGTGTCACCGTCGCGCTCGCACTCTCCGCTGTCGGCGCCGACCGGGAAGCTGTCATCGCCGACTATGCGCTCACCGAGTCTCAGCTGCCGGCTCAGCGCTCGCAGCGGATTGCCGAGTACTTGCGAGCCCAGCACCCCGAAGCCGTCCATGCGGTGGCGCTGGCCACGCAGTCACCGGCGCCCGTGATGCGCCGCCTCCTCGAGCAGGTCGACGAGCGCTGGGGATCGGCGGCGGGATATCTGCGCGCGAACGGGATGACCGAACCAGAACTGGCGGCGCTGACTGTCGCGCTCGTCGAGCCCGCCGCCTCGTCGCAGGCAAGATCGGTTAAGCAAGGTTAGGCAAGCCTTCACTTGGTGTACGATGAAGTAACCATGAACACCTCGATCGAGACCCGCGGCACGCGCGCCGAACGCCGCGCGGCACGTCAGCGCTCACACCACCTGGTGACCGCAGACGAGCAGTCGCTGACAGATCTCGAGTTGTTCCTGACGACACTGCCGCTGTGCGCGTCTGGCCGCATCTTCATCGAGGTGCCCGAGGTCGCTGACGTCGGTGTGATCGAGGCTCCTGGTCGGATGACCGTCACCTGGCTCGCTCGCGAACAGCGCTCGGGCGCCCCTGGCAGCGGCCGGGCATGCGCACCCGGACAGGCCTTGGCGCGTGCGACCTGTGCCTGGGCCGACGAGATGATGTGCGACGACGAGATCGAGACCCACGTCACGTTGCTCGGCGGCTACCTGGGATCCGCCGACATCGTCGAGCACCTGACGAGCTCGTTGGAGATCTCGCCGGCGCTCATCCACGCTCCTGAGCGCTTCGGTCTGCTGCCCGTCGAGCGCTGATCCTCGTTCGTCCGGAGCGGAGACCGCCGGTTCGGCGTGCTCGTTCGATCAGCTCGTACGTCGCACGTAGTTGCCGTCTTCCAGCCCCGCCTCGATCTCGAAGCGGTTGCGAAGCGGATCCCTTCCGGCGAACAGATACAGCACGGGCATCAGGAAGCCGTAGCGCAGCCATTGTGCCTTGTGCACGGCCTCGTGGCGGAGGACGGCGTCCGTCGGGCGCACGTCGCCGGTCAGGAAGCACCCGCCGACGCACACCCCGCCGCGATTGAAGGTCCACTTCGGCATGCCCTGGAAGACCCAGAGTCCTGCGCGACGCTCGATGGGGCCCGTGCTCCAGAGCGAGCCCCAGATCCAACCGACCGCGGTACCCCACACGTAGCCGAGTCGGCTGATCGGTGAGCGCAGCAGGAAGGCGGGGATGCGGCGGTCGCAGCGTCGTCCACGCTCGAGGGACTTCTCGGCCGCGGGTCGCCAGTGCGCGTCGTCGGTCACGCCACGGCTCCGACGAGGCGAAGCAATGCTCCGAGATCGTCGACCGCGTCGGCGGGAGACCTCGGTGCGAATCCGGAGATCGTCGCCCCCGCGAGGGGGATCTCGGTGCGCAGAGCACGGATCGCCGTGCTCAGGGCGGCAGGGGAGAGACCGAAGGGCACCGACGATGACACGCCCGCGAAATCGGACGGGTCGAGCACATCCACATCGATGTGCACCCATACCCGAGAAGCTCCTGTCGCGCGGACTGCGTCGAGCAGCGCATCGGGGCGCTCGAGATCGGCGACCGAGAGATTCGACAACGGTTCGAGTTGCTCGACCTCTGCGTCGTCGAGATTGCGCATGCCGACCGTCACCACCCGCTCGATCGGGATCGGGGGAGAGAGCACGAGCTGCTCCTCACCATCGCCGAGCAGGGCACGCAGCGCCATGCCCGAGAAGGCACCCGACGGGGAAGTCTCGGGGGTGTGCATATCGGCGTGGGCATCGCACCACACCACCGCGAGGCCGCCCGTGCCTCCGGGGAGTGCGTCGAGGGCGGCGACGGTGACGCTGCAGTCGCCGCCGATCACCACGGTGTCGGAGTCGATGTGTCCGTGCACGAGTTCACGGGTTCGCAGCAGAGCGCTCAGGCGTCGGACTCCGGTTCCCAGAGACTCACCGGCCTCGACCGGGACGTCGAGCACGGTCGTCGCAGCCCGGGGAAGGTCACCGGCGATCGCGGCGGCGCCGTCGGTGAGGAGCATCGCGCGCGGCGCGGGCGAGCCCTGCCACTGCGGGATGACGAGGAATCGCACCATGGGTGCCTCCGAAGAAGAG
>JBOGEI010000001.1:0-62187 GCA_050701935.1 Microbacterium sp. | reverse complement strand
GCTCCGCGTCGTGAGGGTGGTGGGTACCACCGTGACTCCGCTCCGCGTCGTGAGGGTGGCGGGTACAACCGTGATGGTGCCGCGCCGCGCCGTGAAGGCGGCGGGTACAACCGTGACTCGGCACCGCGTCGTGAGGGTGGTGGGTACAACCGTGATTCCGCACCGCGTCGTGAGGGTGGCGGGTACAACCGTGACTCGGCCCCGCGTCGTGAAAGTGGCGGATACAACCGTAATGGTGCCGCACCGCGTCGTGAGGGTGGTGGGTACAACCGTGACTCGGCCCCGCGTCGCGAAAGTGGCGGGTACAACCGTAATGGTGCCGCACCGCGCCGCGAAGGCGGTGGCTACAACCGCGACTCCGCACCCCGTCGTGAGGGTGGCGGGTACAACCGTGATTCCGCACCGCGTCGCGAGGGCGGGTACAACCGTGATGGCGCCGCGCCGCGCCGTGAGGGTGGCGGGTACAACCGTGACTCCGCACCCCGCCGTGAAGGCGGCGACCGCGGCGACCGCGGCCAGGCTCGTTCCTATCCGCAGCGCGGGGGAGCGGGCAGGGAGCGTCCGGCCCAGGCAGCGAACGAGCGTCCGCGGTTCGACGAACCGCAGATCCCCGATGAGGTCACAGCGCGCGATCTCAACGGTGCGGCTCGCAATGAGCTCAAGACCCTGAGCAAGGAGAACGCCGAACACGTCGCGCGCCACCTTGCGATGGCTTCACGGCTCATCGATGAGGATCCGGCGCTCGCGCACGAGCATGCGCTGGCAGCTTCTCGACGTGCAGGACGCATCGCGATCGTTCGCGAGACCCTCGGCATCACGGCTTACGCGACGGAGGACTTCGCCCTCGCGCTGCGTGAGTTGCGCACCTACCGTCGTATCTCGGGCAAAGACGATCAGATCGCCCTGATGGTCGACAGCGAGCGTGGGATCGGTCGCGCTGATCGTGCGCTCGAGACCGGGCGCGCCATCGATCGGTCTGCGCTCGAAACGCCCGTTCGCGTCGCCCTGGCGATCGCGATGTCGGGCGCACGGCTCGACCAAGGTGACCTCGAGCTCGCGCTCGGTGAGCTCGAGATACCCGAGCTCGACCCCGATCGTGCCTTCGAGTGGAGCCCTGCTCTTTTCGCTGCCCGTGCAGCCGTGCTCGAAGACCTCGGGCGTACCGAGGAGTCCGAGTTCTGGTCCCACCGCGCTCAGGTCGCTGCCGAAGCTCTCGGCATCGACGAGGGCGGGGACGAAGAGATCTTCATCGAAGACAGCCTGATCGAGGGAGAGTTCCTCGACGACAACTCCGACGAACTCACCGACGACGCGGAATCGATTGCCGCGGACGATCCGCAGGCCGAAGCCACCGAGGCTCCCGGCGACACTCACGACGAGGTTTCGGAAGAGAATCCGGCTCCGGTTGAAGACGCTGCCTCAGAGGAGGAGCCGGCTGCCGTGGCGGAGCCGACGGTCGAGGACGAGGTGCGCGAGCTTCTCGGTGAAGACGGGACCGAAGACGACACCGACGAAGCGAACCCGGAGGCGTAGTGGCGCTGTTTTCTCGGAAGCGAGCCCCGCGTACGCCCCTCGACGGCATCGACACGATCCTCGCTGATCTCGATGGCGTGGTGTACGCGGGTCCCGGTGCCCTTCCTTTCGCGGTGGAGAGCCTCAACGAGGCCGCGAAGTCGGTTCGACTCGGTTACATCACCAACAATGCTGCGCGCACGGATGCGTCTGTTGCCGAGCACCTGAGCAGTCTCGGGCTCCGGGTCGAGGCATCCGACGTGGTCACAAGCCCACAGGCAGCGATGCGACTGATGGCGCGGATGGTTCCGGCGCCGGCGACCATCCTGGTGATCGGCGGCGACGGTCTCGTCGACGAGGTGCAGAAGGCCGGTTACACGGTCACACGCAGCGCGGAGGACTCGCCGAGCGCAGTGGTGCAGGGTTTCGCGCCGGAAGTGGCCTGGACGGATCTGGCCGAAGCCGCGTTCGCTCTCAAGCTTCCGGAAGACGAAGGCGGCATTCCGTGGATCGCCACGAACACGGACTGGACCATCCCTCGCGAGCGTGGTGTCGCGCCGGGGAACGGCACGCTCGTCTCGGCGGTGCACACCGCGATCGGCAGATTGGCCACTGTCGCCGGGAAGCCGGAGGCCCCGATCTTCGAAGAGGCGCTCGTCCGGTTCGGTGCGAAGAAGGCGCTCTTCATCGGCGACCGCCTCGACACCGACATCATGGGCGCGAGCCGGGTCGGGATCGAATCGGTGCTGGTCCTCACCGGCATCGACCGACCGAAGCATGTGCTGGCAGCGCCTGAAGGCTCGCGTCCGACGTACATTCTCGGCGATCTGCGCGAACTGCATCTTCCGTACCCGGAGGTCGCTGAGCAGGACGGCGTGTTCCACGTGAACGGCGCGGCGGTGCGGGTCTCGGGGGCGGATGTCGAGATCGTGGCGGAGTCGGGCGAACAGGTCGATCTGCTGCGCGCGGGAGCCGCCGCCATCTGGGCTTCCGGGACTCCGGTGTTCGTGCTGCGTGTCCCCGAACGCCTCTACGACGATCCCTTCCACCGGCCCTGAGCACCTCGCGTGGCTCCGTCCGGCGTCGGAGGGGCCGCGTACAGTAGAGACGTGAGCGAAGAGACGACGAGCGCGCCGACCGACGGTCTGTGGAGCCGACTGCGCCTGATCGAGGGACAGCCGCTTCCGGCGCGCGCCGATGCCTACTCGGCCCTTCACGACGAACTCTCCCGGCGCCTCGAAAGCGGCTCGAAGCTCGAGCAGCGGGAGACCTCGGGATCCCGATGACGCGACTCGACGCTGCCCTCGCCGCTCGAGGACTCGCCCGTTCGCGTAGCCACGCGGCCACACTCATCTCCGAGGGGCTCGTGAGTGTCGACGGCCGCCCGGTCGTGAAGGCCTCAACCGCCGTCGGCGATGCATCGGAGATCACCATCGCCGGTTCCGACCACTACGTCGGGCGGGCCGCCCACAAGCTCATCGCGGGGCTCGACGGTTTCGGTGTCCCAGTCCACGGTCGGCTCGCGTTGGACATGGGGGCGTCCACGGGCGGCTTCACCCAGGTGCTGCGCGAGCGCGAGGCACGAAAGGTGCTCGCCGTAGACGTCGGACACGGACAGTTGGCACCGTCGATAGCTGCCGACCCCGGGGTCATCGCCGTCGAAGGATTCAACGTGCGGTACATGACCCGTGAGAACCTCGCAGAGGCGACCGGGGAGGCCGTAGCGCCCGATCTGGTCGTCGGCGACCTCTCGTTCATCTCCCTCGAACTCGTACTGCCCGCTGTCGCCGCCGTCAGCACGGCCGAGTCCGACGTCCTGCTGCTCGTGAAGCCGCAGTTCGAAGTCGGACGCACGGCCGTACGCGGGGGACTGGTCACCGACCCCGCCACGCGTGCCGATGCAGTGGCCCGCACCGTGTGGAGCGCGTGGGACGTGGGACTCGGGATGCTCGGCATCCTTCCCTCCCCGATCCTCGGGACCCACGGCAATGCCGAGTATCTGGTGCACCTGGCGCCGGGACGAGGCAGTAATCCGACAGAATGGCTGGACAGCATCAACCGACTGGCAGGAGGACGATGAACGAGCGCAGCATCCTGGTCGTCGCCCACGCAGGCCGTGTGGAGACCGTCGAGGCCGCTCATCGGGTGATCGACGCCCTGCGGGAAGCGGGAGCACGTCCGGTTCTCGCCGCCGACGATCATGAGGCCCTCGTGGCCGTCGATCCGTTCTTCGCAGATGCCGACGTGCTCGGTGTCTCCATCGACCCCGCCGACCTCGAGCTGGCGATCGTGCTGGGCGGAGACGGGACGATCCTGCGCGCCGCGGAGCTCGTGCGTGACAGCGGTGCTCCCGTGCTCGGCATCAACATGGGCCATGTCGGTTTCCTCGCCGAGATCGATCGCGATGACATGGATAAGGCCGTGCGCCGCGTGATCGACCGCGATTACGAGGTCGAGGAGCGGCTCGCGCTCTCCGTCCGGGTCAAGGACTCCGAAGGCGACGTCGTCTATGAGACCTGGGCGCTCAACGAAGCAACGGTCGAGAAGGCCAGCCGTGAGCGGATGATCGAGGTGGTGCTCGAGATCGATGGGCGACCTCTCTCCAGCTTCGGCTGCGACGGGATGGTTATCTCCACCCCCACCGGGTCGACCGCCTACAACTTCTCCGCCGGGGGACCGGTCATCTGGCCGAGCGTCGAGGCGATCGCCGTCGTTCCGCTGTCGGCGCACGCACTGTTCGCCAAGCCGCTCGTGGTGAGTCCCGACGCCTCCGTCGCGATCGAGATGCTCGAGCGCACCGACGGTTCGGGCATCCTGTGGTGCGACGGTCGCCGCTCGCATGACCTGCCTCCCGGCGCCCGCGTCGTGGTCCGCAGGTCTTCGCGACCGGTGCGCCTTGCCCGCCTGCACCCCACCGCCTTCACCGACCGGCTCGTACGCAAGTTCCAGCTGCCCGTCGAGGGCTGGCGCGGCCAGGCGCAGGGGGCGCTGTCGTGATCGAGGAGATGCGGATGCAGGGGCTCGGCGTCATAGCCGATGCCGTTCTGCCGCTGGGCCCGGGTTTCACCGCGATCACCGGCGAGACGGGTGCGGGCAAGACGATGGTCGTCACCGGGCTCGGGCTCCTGCTGGGCCAGCGTGCCGACTCCGGTGCCGTGCGTGCCGGCGCCGCCCAGGCATCGGTGGCGGGGGTATGGGTCGTCCCCGAAGGCGGGAGCGTCGCCGAGATCGTCGCAGATGCCGGCGGTGAGCTGGAGCCGGTCGGCGCAGGCCGCGCGGAGCTCTACGTCTCGCGCACGCTGAACGCAGAAGGCCGCAGCCGCGCGAGCGTCGGCGGCCGCGCGGCACCGGCCGGTGTGCTGTCGTCGCTCGCGGAAGAACTCGTGGTCGTGCACGGCCAGTCGGAGCAGCTTCGTCTTCGCTCCGCCGCCGCCCAGCGGGATGCGCTCGATCGCTTCGGTGGTACCCCGATCGTCGATGCCGTCGAGAAGTATGCCGCAGCGTTCGCGCGATGGCGAGCCCTGGACAGCGAGATCTCCGAGATCACCGAGAACCGTGACCGTCGCGCCGACGAGGCCTCCCGGCTCCGGGAGGCGCTCGCGTTGATCGAGGCGACCGCTCCGGAGCAGGGCGAAGACCAGGAGCTCACCGCGCGTGCCGAACGTCTCGCGAACGCGGAAGAGCTGCGACTATCGGCATCCCTCGCGCATGGAGCGCTCTCCAGCGAGGAGGGGGAGCCCGATGCCTCGGCGTTCGTCGCGGAGGCGCGTCGTGTGCTCGAGCGAGCCTCCGATGCCAAGCTCACCGAGATCGCCGAGAGCCTCGCCGACATCGGATACCGGATCGCCGACACCGCGGGGCTCCTCTCGGCCTACCTCGCCGACCTCGACGAGACGGGGCCTCATGAGCTCGCCGCGGTCGAGGAGCGCCGAGCGGCTCTGGGCACCCTGATCCGCGCACACGGTTCTCTCGACGAAGCTCTGGCCCTCTGGCAGACAGGATCGGCTCGATTGGCCGAGCTCGACGACGACGGCGATCGGATCGAACGACTCATCGCCGAACGCGATGCTGCGAGGGCGGAGCTCGACGCGCATGCGGAAGCTCTGACCGCAGCGCGGACAGATGCTGCCGCGCGCCTCGGCGAGGCCGTGACCGAAGAACTGCACGCGCTCGCGATGCCGGACGCGCGTCTCGAAGTCGCGGTCTCCGAGGGGGCCGAGAGCGCGCACGGTCGTGATGACGTCGCGATCCTCCTCGCCCCGCATCCTGGAGCCGAGCCGCGTTCGGTCTCCAAGGGAGCTTCGGGTGGCGAGCTGTCGCGGGTCATGCTGGCGATCGAAGTCGTCATCGCTGCGACAGACCCCGTACCGACGTTCGTCTTCGATGAAGTGGACGCGGGCATCGGCGGCGCCGCGGCCATCGAAGTCGGTCGGCGACTCGCCCGACTCGCAGAGAAGTCGCAGGTCATCGCGGTCACGCATCTCGCGCAGGTCGCAGCGTTCGCGAACAACCACCTGTCGGTCGTGAAAGCCAACGACGGCGCGGTGACAGCCTCGAGCGTGCGGCGTCTGGAGGGCGGGGAGCGCGAAGCCGAAATGGCTCGTCTGCTCTCGGGACTCACCGATTCGGATGCCGCTCTGACCCATGCCCGTGAACTTCTCAGCCTCCGCGTCCCCACCGCCTGATAGGATCGAAGCCCGTGATGAACTCTTCTTCTGCGGGACCCAAGAACGACACGACCAAGCACATCTTCGTGACTGGTGGTGTCGTTTCGTCTTTGGGTAAGGGACTGACGGCTGCCAGCCTCGGCAACCTCCTCACGGCCCGCGGTCTGCGCGTCGTGATGCAGAAGCTCGACCCGTATCTGAACGTCGATCCGGGGACGATGAACCCGTTCCAGCACGGCGAGGTCTTCGTCACCGATGACGGGGCGGAGACCGACCTCGACATCGGGCACTACGAGCGCTTCCTCGACATCAATCTGTCGGAAGCCGCCAACGTCACCACCGGCCAGATCTACTCGCAGGTGATCGCGCGCGAGCGCCGCGGCGAGTACCTCGGCGACACCGTGCAGGTCATCCCGCACATCACCGACGAGATCAAGCGCCGCATGCGCCTGCAGGCCTCCGAAGAGCCGCGCCCCGATGTGATCATCACCGAGGTCGGCGGCACGGTCGGCGACATCGAGTCGCAGCCGTTCCTCGAGTCCGCGCGTCAGCTACGTCACGAGCTCGGGCGCGACAGCGTGTTCTTCGTGCACGTCTCGCTCGTCCCGTTCATGGGCGCATCGGGGGAGCAGAAGACCAAGCCGACGCAGCACTCCGTCGCAGCGCTCCGCCAGGTGGGTATCCAGCCGGACGCCCTGGTTCTTCGCAGCGACCGTCCCGTCAGCGCGAGCAACCGCAACAAGATCGCGCTGATGTGCGACGTCGATGTCGAAGGCGTCATCAACACCGTCGACCTGCCCAGCATCTACGACATCCCCTCGACGCTGAACGATCAGGGTCTCGACTCGTACATCGTGCGCCGCCTCGGTCTCGACCAGAAGGCCGCAGCCGAGGTCGACTGGACGCGCTGGAGCAAGGTGCTGCACGCGGTCCACAACCCCAAGCACGAGGTCACGATCGGTCTCGTCGGCAAGTACATCGACCTGCCCGACGCCTACCTCTCGGTGACCGAGGCCCTCAAGGCCGGCGGCTTCGCGCAGGAGACCAAGGTCAACATCCGTTGGATCCCCTCAGACCTCTGCGAGACGCCGGAAGGCGCCCAGGAGCAGCTGGCCGAGCTCGACGGCATCTGCGTGCCCGGTGGATTCGGCATCCGCGGCATCGAAGGCAAGCTCGGAGCGCTGAAGTTCGCCCGCGAGCAGGGCATCCCGACGCTCGGCCTGTGCCTCGGCCTGCAGTGCATGGTGATCGAGTACGCACGCGATGTGGCGGGTATCGTCGGCGCTTCGTCGAGCGAGTTCGACCCGGAAACCGCAGAGCCGGTCATCGCGACGATGGCGGAGCAGGTCGACATCCTCGACGGCGGCGACCTGGGCGGCACCATGCGCCTCGGACTGTACAAGGCCGCCCTCGCCGAGGGATCGCTCGCCCGTGAGCTGTATGGTGCCCCGGAGGCCGCTGAGCGCCACCGCCACCGCTACGAGGTCAACAACACCTACCGCGACCGCCTCACGGACGCCGGACTCGTCTTCTCGGGCCTCAACCCCGAGCTCGACCTGGTCGAGTACGTCGAGCTGCCCCGTGACGTGCACCCGTACTACATCGCGACCCAGGCGCACCCCGAGCTGCGCTCGCGCCCGACCGCTCCGCACCCGCTGTTCCGTGGACTCGTCGGCGCCGCGATCGAACGTCACCGCGCGAGCGAGCTGTTCGACGTCAGCGCCGATGACTGAGCTGGCGGAAGGCCTCCGCGACGAGCCCTTCGAGCCGGAGGTCCTCCAGAGCGACCTCGTCTACGAGGGCAGGGTCTGGGACGTGCGCTCCGACCGCGTGCGCTACGGCGACGGCGAGATCGTGCGGCAGTACGTCGACCACACCGGCGCGGTGGCGATCGTCGCGCTCGACGACGCCGGGCGCGTGCTGCTCATCCAGCAGTACCGGCATCCGATCCGCCACCGCGACTGGGAGCTGCCGGCCGGCCTGCTCGACGTGGAGGGCGAGGAGCCACTCGAAGCCGCACGTCGTGAGCTCGCCGAAGAAGCAGACCTGATCGCCGCTCACTGGGAACCGCTGATCTCGTCATGGACGACTCCCGGAGGCAACGACGAGATCATCCACGTGTTCCTCGCGACCGGGGTCGAGGCGGCCGGCACCGCCCATGACCGCGAAGACGAAGAAGCCGACATCCGCGTCGAGTGGGTGCCACTGGCCGACGCCGTCGCCGGGGTGCTCGAGGGGCGCATGCGCAACGGGATCCTCGCGATCGGCGTCCTGGCGGCGTCGCAGAGGCTGCGCGCTCGGGGCTGAGGATGCTGCTCGAGCGCGCCCTCGACGCCTACCTGCGTCATGTCACGGTCGAGCGCGGGCTGAGTGCCCACACGATCGCGGCATATCGGCGTGACCTCGGGGGATACCGGGAGTGGCTGGTCATCCAGGGGATCAGCGACACCGCGGAGGTCACCCCGGCCGTGATCGACCGCTTCATCGCTGAACGGGCCTCGTCCGAGCCGCCCCCCGCATCGACGAGCCTGGCGAGGCTGCAGTCCTCCGTACGGGGATGGCATCGGTTCCTCGCCCGCGAGGGCATCGAGACCGATGACCCGAGCGGCAGGCTCCGCCCGCCGAAGGCACCGCGACGGCTGCCCAAGGCGCTGACCATCGATCAGGTGGAACGGCTGCTCGCCGCTCCCTCCGCTGACGAGCCGCTCGGCATCCGTGATCGTGCCCTGCTGGAGCTGCTGTACGCCACCGGCGCCCGGGTGTCCGAAGCGATCGACCTCGACGTGGACGATCTCGCACACGGTGAGGTGCTGCGACTCCGCGGCAAAGGGTCGAAGGAGCGCATCGTGCCGGTCGGCTCCTATGCGCGCACTGCCGTGGATGCCTACCTGACTCGTGTGCGTCCTGGGCTCGCGGCGAAAGGGCGGGCGTCCGCTCGGCTGTTCCTCGGAGCGAGAGGGGCACCGCTTTCTCGGCAGAGCGCCTGGCTCGTGATCCGCGAGGCTGCAGAGCGCGCGCAGATCACCACCGCCGTCTCGCCGCACACCCTGCGGCATTCGTTCGCGACGCACCTGCTGCAGGGCGGCGCGGACGTGCGCGTCGTGCAGGAGCTGCTGGGGCACTCGTCGGTCGCCACGACCCAGATCTACACGCACGTCTCGGTCGACGCGCTTCGCGACATCTACGCGACGTCGCATCCTCGTGCACGGTGACCCCGCCAGCCCCGGCAGGGCTTCTGCCGCGTGCCGAGGCGGCTGAGTGGGGGCCCGGCCGGTACAATCGACCAAGCACGAAGGAGCAGGAGAACGGGTGGCTGAGAAAGTGGCGAAGTCCAGGGCGAAGGCGCAGAAGGCCGACGAGACCCCCATGGGACCCACCGGCCGCCCCTATCACGGGTTCCCGACCCCCGAACCGTTGAAGTCCCATGGCCCCGCGCGCATCATCGCGCTGTGCAATCAGAAGGGCGGCGTCGGCAAGACGACGACCTCGATCAACCTGGCAGCCGCGCTCGCTGAGTACGGTCGCAAGGTGCTCGCTGTCGACTTCGACCCGCAGGGCGCACTGTCGGCCGGTCTCGGCATCCCCACGCACGACGTGCCGACGATCTACGACCTGCTGCTTGACACCAAGCGCGACGCTCATGACGCCATCGTGCCTTCCGGCGTCGAGGGTCTCGACGTGATGCCCGCGAACATCGACCTCTCCGCTGCAGAGGTGCATCTCGTGAACGAGGTCGCACGTGAGACGATCCTCGCCCGGGTTCTCCGCCAGGTGGCGGGGGAGTACGACGTCATCCTCATCGACTGCCAGCCCTCGCTCGGCATCCTCACCGTCAACGCCCTGACCGCAGCTCACGGAGTGATCATCCCGCTCGAGTGCGAGTTCTTCGCACTGCGTGGCGTGGCGCTGCTTATCGAGACCATCGACAAGGTCCGTGACCGGCTGAACCCCTCGATCACGATGGACGGTCTGCTGGCGACGATGTACGACCCGCGCACGCTGCACTCGCGCGAGGTTCTCGAACGCGTGGTCGAAGCCTTCGGAGACGACGTGCTGGAGACCGTGATCGGACGCACCGTGAAGTTCCCGGATGCCTCGGTCTCGGGTGTGCCCATCACCGAGTTCGCCCCCGAGCACGCAGCCGCTCAGGCGTACCTGCGGCTGGCGCGGGAGCTGGTCGCCCGTGGCGCCGTCGCCTAGCGAGGGACCTGCCGACGCATCGCTCGATGAGAGCGTGGGCGATGTGGCGCCCGCGGACGATGCAGGATTCCGGGTTTCACTGTCGAACTTCGACGGCCCGTTCGACCTGCTGCTGAACCTCATCTCGAAGCACGAGATGGACATCACCGAGGTCTCGCTGAGCGCGGTGACCAACGAGTTCATCACCTACCTGCGTGAGCTCGACGACGAGGAGGAGCTCGACCAGGCATCCGAGTTCCTGGTGGTCGCTGCGACGCTGCTCGACATGAAGGTCGCCGGGCTCCTGCCGCAGGGCGAGCTGGTGGATGCGGAAGCCGTTGCGCTGCTCGAAGCACGTGATCTGCTCTTCGCGCGGCTGCTGCAGTACCGGGCCTTCAAAGAAGTCTCGACGTGGTTCGCCCGCTGCCTGCAGCGCGAGGATCGCCGGCATGTGCGCGCCGTCCGTCTCGAGGAGAAGCACCGACGTCAGACACCGGAACTCGTGTGGTCGCTGAGTGCCGACGACTTCGCGGCTCTCGCGCTGCTGGCCTTCGCCCCCAAAGAGATCCCGCACGTCGGCCTCGACCACCTGCACGCGCCTTTGGTCAGCATCCGCGAGCAGGCAGCGATCGTCGTGACGCTGCTTCGCGGCACCGAGTCGGTGAGCTTCCGCGAACTCGTCGCCGGGGTGACCGAGCCCGGCATCGTCGTCGCGCGATTCATCTCGGTGCTGGAGCTCTACCGGCACGCGGCGCTGTCGTTCGAACAACTGGAACCGCTCGGCGAGCTCACGCTCCGCTGGGCAGCCGACTCCTGGTCGGATGAGACACTGGCGACCCTGGGGGCCGACTATGACCGATGACCTGACGGAGACCGCCATGGATGGTTCTCTCCGCGATGAGAGCGCCAGCGATGGGGCGACCGCAGACCTGGCGACGGAGCTCCCGCTCGCCGAGCGGATCGAGGCGATCCTCTTCATCGTGGATGAACCGATCGGGCTCATCGCACTGGCTGCCGCTGTCGACTCGCCCGTGCCTGCCGTGCGCCAGACTCTCGAGATCCTGGTCGAGGACTACGACGGTCGCGGGGAAGGCCCGCGTCGCGGTTTCGAGTTGCGAGAAGTCGGCGGCGGGTGGCGGCTGTACGTCCGTGAGGATCTCGATGCCGTGGTCGCGGCGTTCGTCGGCGGACAGGCCCCGGCGCGCCTGTCGCAGGCGGCGCTCGAGACTCTGGCTGTCATCGCCTACAAGCAGCCGGTGACACGCAGCCAGGTCGCCTCCATCCGGGCAGTGAACGTCGATTCGGTGGTTCGCACCCTCCTCGCCCGCGGTCTGATCACCGAGCTGTTCGCGGACTCCGAGACCGGCGCGATCAACTACGGCACGTCCGACGCGCTCCTGCAGCACCTGGGCATCAACTCGCTCGACGAGCTGCCCCCGATCTCCCCTCTGCTCGATGACGGTGCAGACGGTTTCGACGAAGGGACCATCCGATGACCGGCTTCGACGCCTCCACAGACTCCGAGGCAGCTCCCGAGGGCGTGCGCCTCCAGAAGGTGCTCGCCGCCGCCGGGGTGGCTTCACGCCGCGTGGTGGAGCAGTACATCACCGAGGGGCGCATCCGCGTCAACGGCATCGTGGTGTCAGAGCTCGGAAGGCGGATCGATCCGGAGAACGACCTCGTCGACGTCGACGGCACCGCCGTGCAGCTCGATGTCTCGAAGCGCTATGTGATGCTGAACAAGCCCACCGGTGTCGTCAGCAGCATGAAGGACGAGAGCGGTCGCCCCGATCTCCGTCGTTTCACGGCCGACTACGAAGAGCGCCTGTACAACGTCGGACGCCTCGACGCCGAGACCAGCGGACTGCTCATCCTGACCAACGACGGCGAACTCGCCCACGTGCTCGCACACCCGTCGTTCGGGGTGACCAAGGTGTACATCGCCAAGGTCGAAGGCACGGTGCTGCCCCAGACGATCTCGAAGCTCACCAAGGGCATCGAGCTCGAAGACGGCCTGATCGTCGCAGACAAGGCACGGCTGCTCGATACCTCTCGTGGAACGAGCCTGGTCGAATTGACTCTGCATTCGGGACGCAACCGCATCGTGCGCCGGATGCTCGCCGCAGTCGGTCACCCCGTCACCGAACTGGTCCGTCGGCAGTTCGGCCCGCTCCACCTGGGAACCCTCCCGGCGGGGAAGACGCGGGAACTGAGTAAAATCGAACTTGGCGCGCTTTTGACCCTGTCGCGCCGTGATTCCGCTGTCGCCGAGGCGCCAGGCGAGCAGGAGAGAGAATGACCGATACGACGAGTGCGCCCACGGCGCGGAGGGCTGGCTTCGTCGCGCCGCGCCTCTCCGGCACCGTGCGCATCGTCGGTGCAGGACTCCTCGGCGCGAGCATCGGGCATGCACTCAGGGCGAAGGGGATCGACGTCGCCCTGACCGATGCCTCACCCGCGCAGCTGCGCCTCGCGGTCGACTACGGTGCCGGTCGGATCGCAGCTGACGATGACGCACCGTCGTTGGTCGTGGTGGCTGTGCCGCCCGACGTCACCGCCGACGTCATCCAGGCCGAGCTCGAACGGTTCCCTGCGGCCGTCGTCACCGACGTCGCGAGTGTGAAGCTCGAGCCGTTCCGCGCGCTCCAGGAGCGTGGTGTCGACCTGACCCGCTACATCGGCTCCCACCCGCTCGCCGGACGCGAACGCGGTGGTGCGATCTCAGCGCGCGCCGACCTCTTCATCGGCAGGCCGTGGGTCGTCTGCCGCGACGAGGACACCAGGGCCGCCGATCTCGCCCTCGTTGAAGCGCTCGCGCTCGACGTAGGTGCGACGCCGCTCGAGATGACTCCCGAGGAGCACGACCGCTCGGTCGCCCTCACCTCGCACGTGCCCCAGGTCGTCGCGAGTCTGCTCGCCGGCCGTCTGGCTGGAGCGGAGGAGGGTGCGCTCCGGCTCGCCGGCCAAGGCGTCCGCGACACGACGCGCATCGCTGCATCCGCTCCCGAGCTCTGGGTGCAGATCCTCGGGGCGAACGCCGCGCCCGTCGTGGAGATCCTCGATGCGCTCGCAGCCGACCTCGGTGAGATCTCGGACGCACTGCGCGAGCCGGGGGCTCCCGGTGCGCGTCGTATCGTCGCCGAGACGATCCGCCAGGGCAACGACGGGGTCGAGCGTCTCCCCGGCAAGCACGGGCAGAACCAGCGCTTCGAGACGCTCGTCGTCATGGTCGATGACACCGCCGGTCAGCTCGGGCGCCTGTTCGGCGAACTCGGCGAGCTCGGCGTCAACGTCGAAGACCTCCGCCTCGAGCACTCGCCCGGTGCGCAGTTCGGCCTCGCCGAGATCAGCGTCGACCCGGCAGCGCTGCACGGCGCGATCACCGGACTGCAGGAGCGCGGCTGGCGCATCGCAGGGAGCACCAATGACTGATACCTCCACCTCATCCGCCGCGGAGGCGCACGTGACCGACGCCGAGAAGTTCATCGCGATCGACGGGCCGGCAGGCTCCGGCAAGTCGAGCGTGTCGAAGGCTGTCGCGCGCAAACTCGGCTTCGGCTACCTCGACACCGGATCCGCCTATCGGGCACTCGCGTGGCATGTGCTCGATCATGGTGCCGACACCGACGACTCCGAGGCGGTGCGTGCCGCAGCATCCGACTTCCCGGTGCGGTTAGGCCTCGACCCCGACGACCGGACGGTGCTCGTCGGCGATGCCGACATCACCGAGGCGATCCGCGATCCGCGGGTCTCCGGAGCCGTGAGCGGTGTCGCACGGGTCCCCGAGGTGCGTGCGCAGGTGAACGAGCTGTTCCGCAAGCTCGTCTCCGAGTCCTCGTACCCCGCCGTCGTGGTCGAAGGACGCGACATCACGACTGTGGTCGCACCGGATGCCCCGGTGCGGATCCTTCTCACCGCGGCCCCCGAAGTACGGGCCGCTCGACGTGCCGGCGAACTCGCCGGCGAGAATGCGGCTGCTGTCGCCGCGGCGTTGCACAAGCGCGACGCCTCCGACAGCGCCGTCGTCGACTTCCTGAACGCCGCAGATGGCGTCGAGGTCGTCGATTCGACGGAACTCGATTTCCCCCAGACCATCGACGCCGTACTCACGGTGATCGAGCAACTCCGAGGAGCACACCGTGGCTGACGAAGAATACGAAGGCGGCCCCGACCAGCTCGCCGAGAAGATGGAACAGATCGACGAGCATCTCGCCGAGCAGCGGGCGGAGACCCTGCGCGCCGGGCTCGCCGACTACGACCTGGACGACGAGGATGCAGCGCTTCTCGCCGGTATCACCCAGGGCGAAGACGGCATCCTGTTCAGCCCGGCCCTTCCGGTCGTCGCGATCGTCGGACGACCGAACGTGGGCAAGTCCGCGCTCGTGAACCGCATCCTCGGCCGCCGCGAGGCCGTCGTGGAGGACACACCCGGTGTGACGCGTGACCGCGTGACGTACAAGGCCGAGTGGGCGGACCGTCGCTTCTCGCTCGTCGACACCGGTGGGTGGGAGCCCGACGCCCGCGGCATCGACCGGTCGGTGGCGATGCAGGCTGAGATCGCGATCGACCTCGCCGACATGGTGCTGTTCGTCGTCGACGCGATGGTGGGTGCGACCTCGACCGATGAGCACGTCGTGAAGCTGCTTCGCAAGAGCGGCAAGCCGGTGTTCCTGGTCGCCAACAAGATCGATGACGCCCGCCAGGAGCCGGAGATCGCGGCTCTGTGGAGCTTGGGCCTGGGCGAACCGCACCCCGTGTCGGCCATCCACGGACGCGGTGTCGCCGACCTGCTCGACGCCGTGCTGAAGAAGCTCCCCGAGGTCTCGGCCGTCGCCAAGCAGGAGATCGGCGGACCGCGCCGAGTCGCGATCCTCGGCCGTCCGAACGTGGGCAAGTCGTCGCTGCTGAACAAGGCGGCCGGCGAAGAGCGCGTGGTCGTCAACGACCTGGCCGGCACCACTCGCGACCCGGTCGATGAGGTCGTCGAGCTCGGCGGAAAGATGTGGCGCCTGGTCGACACCGCCGGGATCCGTCGTCGTGTGCACATGGCGCAGGGCGCGGACTTCTACGCCTCGCTCCGCACCTCGGCCGCGCTCGAGAAGGCCGAAGTCGCCGTCGTCGTGCTGGACGTCTCGGAGTCGATCAGCGAGCAGGACGTGCGCATCATCGACCTCGTCCTGGATTCGGGACGGGCGCTCGTGCTGGCGTTCAACAAGTGGGACCGTCTGAACGACGAAGACCTCGAGAACGCCGAACGTCGTCGCTACCTCGAGCGAGAGATCGAGCAGGACCTGGCGCACGTCGCCTGGGCACCGCGCGTGAACATCTCGGCGAAGACCGGTCGGCACCTCGACAAGCTCGTGCCCGCGCTGGAGACGGCGCTGGAGAACTGGGACCGGCGTATTCCGACGGGCAAGTTCAACGCGTTCCTCGCAGAGCTCGTCGCCGAGCACCCGCACCCGCTGCGTGGTGGGAAGCAGCCGCGCATCCTGTTCGGCACGCAGGCGTCGACGCGTCCGCCGACGTTCGTGCTGTTCACCACCGGGTTCCTCGACCCGGGGTACCGCCGGTTCATCCAGCGCCGTCTGCGCGAGCTCTATGCGTTCGACGGCACGCCGATCGTGATCAACATGCGGGTGCGCGAGAAGCGTCAGCGCTGATCTGTTCCGGCGCGTGTCGCGCCGTGGTGCTGCGACCCCGATGCTGTGAAAGGCTGAGGGGGTGACCGTCGTACCTCCTGCTGCTGGTGAACCGCGTCGCCCCGAGGGGCCGCGGAACCCGGGTGATGCCTGGGTGATCGCAGACTCGGGGGAGAAGTACTGGGGGCGCTTCGGCGCTGCCGGCCTTCTCGCCTACGACCCCGCGCGAGGCATCCTGCTGCAGCACCGTGTCTCGTGGAGCCACTTCGGGGGCACCTGGGGTCTGCCGGGCGGGGCGCTGCACGAGGGGGAGAGCGCGATCGGCGGAGCGATCCGCGAGGCCCAGGAGGAAGCTGGTGTGCCGGACGGCGCGGTGCGTGCGCGATTCACGAGTGTCCTCGATCTGGGCATCTGGTCGTACACGACAGTCGTCGCCGACGTGCAGGTGCCGTTCGATCCGGTGATCAGCGATCCGGAGAGTGTTGCGCTGGAATGGGTGCCCGTCGACCAGGTCGATGCGCGGCCGCTGCATCCGGGATTCGGTTCGTCGTGGCCGGCGCTGCGTGCACTACTCGAGGTGCGGCCGGCGGTAGTGGTCGATGCCGCGAATGTGGTCGGTTCGGTGCCGGACGGGTGGTGGAAGGATCGTGCCGGGGCGGCATCCCGCCTTCGCACCCGCCTGGAGCATCTGGCTGTGCCCGCGGGTGCACTGGAGCTCTCGGGGGACGTGTGGTTCCCCGACGTGTCGATGGTGGTCGAGGGGCAGGCTCGTGGCATCGACACCGACTCGAGCGCCGACGCGAGCACCGACGCGAGCACCGGCGCGAGCGCTGACGCGAGCACCGTCGCCGTCGTCCGCGCTGAGGCAGCAGGTGACGATGCGATCGTCGCCGAGGTCGAGCGTCGCGTCGCCGGGTTGCAGACGGTCGTGGCCGTGACGAGTGACCGGGAACTCCGGGAAAGGGTGCAGGTCGCCGGGGCCGCTCAGGTTCGCTCAGCGGGATGGCTTCGCGAACTCCTCACGGATCGTTGACCCGCTCCGACTCTTGGCAAGAGTGACTCAGACGAACATCACACGTCGGGGCGGTGGGTCGGCGTAGTCGCGTCCCAGCGGACTGTGCCACATGATGCTGCCGTCCTTCTCCTGCTGGGCGGTCCAGCGATGCGCCTCGGGGATATCCGGGTGCTTCAGCGTGTGGTGGCTTCGACAGAAGTGGCCGAGGTTGTCGAGTCTGGTCTTCCCGCCCTTCGCATGATCGTGATTGTGGTCGATCTCGCTGCGATGCACCGGCATGCGGCAGCCCGGGAATCGGCAGTGCCGATCGCGAGCGCGGAGAAAGCGCCGCATCCCCTCGGTCGGCGTATACGTGTCGGTTTCGACCACCATCCCGGTCGGATCAAGGAACAGGCGGGTCCAACCGGTATTGTGCCCCGCGAGTTGGCGGGCGATATCGGGGTGCAAAGGGCCGTGACCGTCGAGTTCAGCCGGACGGTCGTCGATGCCGGCGAGGGTGGTCGCAGCTACCGTCACCTGAACGCGGGCGTGGATACCGTCGAGACCGTCTCCGTTCGCGGCGCTCGGGTCTGCGGTCAGGAGCAGGTCGGTGAAGAGGTCGGCCTGGGTCTGCGCCCACGTCCGGGTGTCGGCCGGGAACTGCTCGATCGTGGGGTCGGTTGCGAACGTGTCGCCTTCGGTGCCGCGAATCACCCCGACGTCGAAGAGATCGAATGACGGGTCGTCGAGGGAGAAGTCTTCAGGGCGGAGGTTGTCGCCATCGGCCTCGTACCACCACGGCATCGGTGCGATCTCGCGGTCGCGTCGGGCGCGCACGACCTCGCGGGTCATGCGGTTCAGCCTGTCCGAGATCGCGGTCGCGATCCACTCGGGGAGCACGGCGGTGAGCAGAGCCAGCCCGTCGTCGAGAGACTTCACCGTGACACACCGTTCTCCTGCGGCGCGCCGATGCCTGTCGACGAGCGTCTCGCCCACGAGGGCGGCGGCGACCTGACGCGCATGAGCCTTCGTGCGGGCTGCCGTGTCGTGTTCTGCAACGATGAGCACCGCCGTCTCGAAGAGTTCCATGACCGCGGCATCGGCTTTCTGGTTTCGGACGGCTTCGGCGACGACTGCACTCGCCCTGGCGATCTCGCGCACATGTCCGACGCTGATCCCACCGCTCACGAACGCGGCACGGATGCGGGGGAGGTGCGTGTGCAGCGCCTGAGCGTCTGCGAAGGCGAACGCCATCGAACCCTTCGAGACGTGCCCGGCGGCGGAGAACTCTGCGACCATCGATCGGTAGATCGCCTCGCGGTGGAACGGGCTCGATGCGACGTCGGCATCGTGGATGACGATCTGCGCCATCAGCAGCTCGGCTGCCTCCGCTTCGAGTGCAGCGATCCGACGTCTCGTGGTGACCCACGCGTCCAAGACGCGTTGTCGATCCTCGAGTCCGAGGTCGAGATCGGTAGGGTTCGTCATGTCTTCGAGTTTAGAACAAAACTACGAAAAGTGAACTCTGCGGAAGCGATGGATGCCGAGATATCAGTCGGGGCGGTCGTCGTCTCGACCGCGTAGCCTGTCGATATCGCGGCGCTCGCGCTTGGTGGGGCGTCCGGCACCGCGATCGCGCAGGCCGAGCGCCGCCTGTGGCTCTCGCTCCGGAGTCTTGTCGTCGTATGCCAGCGCGGCGACCGGTGCTCCTACGCGCTTGACCAGAAGCTGGCGGACGATGAGGATCCGGTCGAACCCTGCGATGCGGATGCGCACCTCGTCGCCCACTCGCACCTGCTGCGCTGCTTTGACCTTGTCGCCGTTGACGCGAACATGCCCTGCGCGGCATGCAGTCGTCGCGGCCGAGCGCGTCTTGTACACCCGGATCGCCCAGAGCCAGCTGTCCACACGTGCGGCGTCCATCAGGAGGTCCTCCTCCGGAGCGCGATCAGGGCACCGGCGACGATGAGGCCCTGCCCGATCGTGTAGGTGATCATCACCGCTGGGCTGCTCCACGACGGCAGCGAATCAGGGAGGAACAGGCGGAACGCGAGGATCGTGTCGCTGGCCAGGAAGAAGGCGCCGCCTACCGCGACGAGAGGGTGGCAGCGGGTGGAGAGGGCAGCGGTCCCACCCAGCACGAGTCCGTAGACGGCGACCCCGATCAGTAGGCCGCCGGTGTGCGGACCCAGGAACGCGATCATTCCGATCCACCAAGCGGCGTAGACGAGAGCCCACCACGGCGTCCGGCGGATCGCCAGATGCCGCGCGAACAGCACGATGTATGCCACGTGGGCGATGCCGAAGAACAGCAGCATCAGGGGCAGCTCGGGCGCCCAGGGGCAGACCGCCCCTGCGCCGTCGCCGAGCCAGGAGAAGGCCAGGGCGGCGAGTAGAAGAAACAGTGTCGTGCGTGGCCTCAGGCGACGCACGGACACCAG
Organism: Microbacterium sp.; assembly: GCA_050701935.1. Taxonomy (GTDB): domain Bacteria; phylum Actinomycetota; class Actinomycetes; order Actinomycetales; family Microbacteriaceae; genus Microbacterium. The sequence continues at coordinate 42,755 of JBOGEI010000001.1, read as the reverse complement.
CACGGGGACGGCGAGCATGGGCATAAGCAGGAGCTTCGTCGGGCCGGCGAGCGGGTTGTCCGCGGCGAGAAGTGCGACATGAAGTATCGACACCACGACGAACGGGAGGAACGCCCACGCGAAGGCGGTGGGCCGTGCGCGGCGCTGCATCCCCCCATCGTATGGTCGGGGAGTCGACGACTCCGCCGGAGGGCTCAGGGGGCGCCCCCCGCTCACGATTCGACGGTGACCTGAGCGACGCTGTCGTCGACGCTCAGGTGCACAGCGGGCCAGTATCCCTCCGGGAAATGCTCGCCGCAGCTGTCGATCAGGTGCAGGATGACGGTGCCGTCGGCTGCTGCTTCGATCGCCTCGATCGTGAGGTCTGATGCCGCTTCGTCGAGCTCGTGGGCTTGGAGCTCGCCTGTGCTGAAGTTCCTGATCACGGCGTCGGTCGCGATGCGACGCAGCGCGGAGAGTCGCTTGACCGTGTCGCGCATCCGCGGAAGGAGCGGGGCGACTTCGTCGGGCGTCGTGCCCTCGAGCATGAGCTCGAGCTCGGAGCCCTCCACGGAGACCGTCCCGACGAACCAGTCGTGCGTCAGCACCGTGCCGTCGGTGAGCTCGGAGCGGGCCCGGTCGAACGTGCCGAGTTCTGGATCGTCGATGGTCGTGCTCTCGTCGCTCATGCCATCACGCTAGCGGCTCGTGGGCATCGCGCGATCACGTGGCGAGCTCGAGTGCGACGAGCGCACGGCCCGGTTTGAGGTCGGTCTTCTCGGCGAAGCCGGCTGCGAGGAAGGTGCCGAGCGTGCCGTGGAACAGGTCGTTGGAGTGCTGCTTCTCGCCCCGCGTATCGATGGGGTATCCCTCGATGACGCGGGCTCCGGACTCGCGGGCGTACTCCACCGCCGCCTCGAGCAGCTCGAGGTTGAGGCCGGAGCCGCGGTGCTCTCTGCGCACGACGAAGCACGTCACCGCCCACACCGACTCGTCGTCGAAGGGCTCGGTGCTCGCGGCCGCGATGATGCGCGTACGGGCGATCCGAGCCTGGCGGGTGCGCGGGCCGATGCGTATCCAGCCCGCGGGGTCGCCGTCGACGTAGGCGACGATGCCCGGAGGCGGGCCGGCGTTGATCTCCGCCCGGAACATCTCGGTGCGCTGCGGGGTGGTCGTCGTGTTCCAGTCCTTGTTGCTTAGGACCGGCCAGATGCACTGGCAGCTGGCGCCGTCGCCGCCGCCGGTGAGCGTGTGCTGCACATCATCCCAGCGGGCAGCCGTCGCCATCTCGGTCGTGATCGTCGCCATGCCGCGACGCTACGCCGGCTGTGCGACACTCGCAACGGGCCGGTTCGCGGAGGGGCGCGTGATGCGGCTAAGATAGGGGAGTTGCCTGCGCGAGAGTGCAGATCAACGGGCTGTGGCGCAGCTTGGTAGCGCACTTGACTGGGGGTCAAGGGGTCGCAGGTTCAAATCCTGTCAGCCCGACCAGATAAGCCCCGGAGAACCGCAGAAACACGCGGCGCTCCGGGGCTTTCTTCGTTTCCTGAAGCGTGGCACGCAACCTGCTGTTCAGGATTCGTCGCGCACGCCCACGAACTGCGGTTGGCGTGACACACCGTCGTGCTTGTCTACTCGGAATGGTCCAGCAAGACGGAAAACCGGAACTCGATTCTCGGGAAACCCCTATCGATCAGGCGATCGCCGGTCGATAGCGTGAATCTCCCGCGGCGTACGCCCGGCTCGACAGATGAGCAAGTGAATGGGAGCGATGAGATGAAGAGGAATCGACTCACGGCGGTAGGTCTGGCGGTAGGTCTGGTGCTCGCCGCCGGTGCGCCGCTGGCCGCGCAAGCAGTCGAAGACGAGAGCGGGATCCGCTACGACACCGTCTTCGCCTGGTCCTATCTGGGGTCCGCCCCAGGCGGCGAGTTCATGTACACGAACCAGTACGGCGAGACCTTCTACGCAGCGCACTTCATCGGGGACGGGTACTACGGCACGGAGAGCGACCTCGCGAACGAGGTCGCTCGTCAGATGCAAGGCGGCTGATCCGGGCGGGATCGCGCATCCGAACTCAGCGGAAGTCGAGCACCTCGTCGCCCCACGCGGCTCGCAGGGGGGCATCGAGATCGGTGACAAGGGCGTCCTTCCGCTCGATCACGAGCGTCTGACGACCGTCTTCTGACGCCACCGCGGAGTACGGCAACCAGCTGGGAGCATCGGTCTCCGCAGCAGCATCGGGTGTCAGGCCGTGGGCGAACGCGGTCCATCGATCCTGCATGCGCGCTGAGATCTCCTCAGCCGCACGACGGCCGCCCAGCCGGAACGTCGGATCCTTCGGACCGCCCGACAGATTGCCCCACAGGTACGGCAGTTCGGTCGCGTGCGTCGCACCCAGCCCGATCAGCCGCAGGAACGGCGCGGCATGATCGAAGCGATACAGCCACACGTCCGCGACGGTGCTGTGCCCTTCCGCGATCCACAGGGTCGGCATGCGGAACCCGATGTCTCGGGCGATGCCGAGACCCACGGTGCGCTGCCGTACGTTCTCGTACGCCGTGTGCACCTGAGCGACGGAGGGCAGCTCGATCGTGGGGTTGTCTTCGGCCATGTCGGCGAACATCTGCCGGATGCGGTCGCCGGTGATCGGGATGAGCGGTGACTTCATGAACTTGAACAGCGAAGCCTCGTCCTTGTTCGTCCCGATCATGAGAGGGACTCGGATGCCGCGTCCCTCCCGCAGCACGGTGACCGGCGCTTCCGGAAGCAGGTCGCCGTCGATGACGGGTGCGAAGGCGAGGATCCCCGGCGCGGCGTCGGGCACTGCCGAGTACACAGCCATGCCGGCCGCCACGATGTCATCGACGGATGCCGCGCGCAGTGCCCCCGCACCTGCCGCAGCATCCGTCGAATCGATGCCCAGTTCATGCACGAACCGGGCGGCGACGTCACGCGCTCGCTCGATCCCGTACATGCTCGAGGCAGGGGAGGACTGCGCGATGGCGCGGGCGAACAGACCTTCGGCCGAAGGCGTCGCCAGCAGCGTCGTCACGAGCCCTCCTCCCGCGGACTCCCCGAACAGCGTCACCCTCTCCGCATCGCCCCCGAATGCGGAGATGTTCTCCTGCACCCAGCGCAACGCGAGCATCGCGTCCTTCAACGCCAGGTTGCGATCGAAGCCCCCGTCGGGCAGGAGGCCGGCGAGATCCAGAAAGCCGAATGCGCCGAGGCGATAGTTGACGGTCACGACCACGACGTCGCCCCGACTCGAGAGCGATGTCGCGTCGAACAGCGGCTGACTCGACGACCCGAACGTGTAGGCACCGCCGTGAAGCCAGACCATCACGGGCAGTGCTTCTTCGCGTGGTCCTGACGGAGCCCACACGTTCAGCACGAGGCAGTCCTCGTCCATCACCGCGTCGTCGCCCAGCGGCACGGCAGGGTTGATCTTCTGCGGGCACACGTTCCCGTAGGCGGTGGCATCGACCTCCTCGGCGGCGACGGGAGATGCCAGAGGATCGCGCCAGCGCAATGGTCCCACCGGCGCCTGGGCGTAGCGGATCCCTCGCCACGACCGCACCGCACAAGAGACGCGGCCTCGAAAGGTGCCGGCCGGGGCCGTGGCGATGCAGGTCTCATCGTCGATGCGGAGATGCCCTTCTGGCATGGGTGCTGCTCCTTACGTGGTCGTGGTTCAGCTCAGGTGGCGGACGACCTGGGCGGCTTCGTTGGCGGCGAGGATCGCGAACAGAACCGTCATGATCATCGCGTTGTGGGCGATCATCTCCGCCTTGACCCGCTCGAGTGCCGTGGTGGTCGTCTTCGATCCGCTCGTGGCCACGACGGCAGCGATGATCAGTGGCAGCGAACCTGCGATGACGAGTGCGAGGCACAGCCCTCCCGCAGCGATCAGTGGGAGGTGGGCTTCGCCGATCAGGGAGCCGCCCTTCAGCGCGAGTGGGATGTTCTTCGTGTTCGTCAGCGCCATGATCAGCCCCAGTACCGCTGCCTTCGCCGGGGTGACGGAGTCGAGCGCAGCCAGCCACGCGGGCGCTTTCGGAGCCTGTCCATGACGTGGACGCGACAGCCAGCTCGCGACCGCGAGTGCGGCGAAGCCGAGCGTCAGCACGATCGCGAGGACGAAGGAGATGGTCTTCGCGGTACCGGACGGGGACGCCGATGACGAGCTCGCAGATGTGAGAGCGCCGACCGCGACGAACACGAGGGAGATGCCGATGAACACCGACGCATACGCGGGTGCCGCCGTGCGCCCGCGAGGAGCGAGGACGATCGCCACGATCGCCACGATGGGCAGCGGCGAGATGAGCATGCCGACGGCCAGGGGAATGAGATCGTGGAGCTGGTCCATTCGAGTCCGTTCGTCTTCGAGGCCGCCTGGGGCGAGGCGAAGACGACGTTACGGCCGAGATATCGGTGCTCAGGCGCGATGTTCGGCTGACACGACAACGGGATCAGCCGTGAGCGGGAAGAGCGCTTCGAGGGTGACGGCACCGGGATGGGGGATGAGACGTGCTCCGAGCCGGTGCATCCGCGAAGACGCGCGCAGCCGGGTGCCGGGAGGTGCCTCTCCGATCGACGTCACTCTCACCCTCAGTCGAGGGCCGGCGCCGGTCGACACCCTGATCAATGAAACGTCCGCTCGTCGCTCGCTCCCGTGTTTCGCGACGTTCAGCAATCCCTCGGCGATGACGTCGTAGCAGTCCTGCGCGATCCATGGCGTCTTCTGCAGGGCGAGGAACGAGTCGTCGTCGATGTCGGTGTGGAGGGCGATCACGTGCGCCCATGTGTCGAGCAGTCCGGTCAGTGAGACCTGGCCTGCGGGGCGGTGCGCGGCGGCGAACACGCTCGGCATCCGGTCGACGACGGCGGTGAGGTCGTGCTGGAGATCTCGGATCTCGATCAACGTGGGCGCGGCATGGGCCATGGCGAAGACGACGCACGCGCCCTGACCATCTCGATGCAGCAGCTCGGCGGTGTCCTGCAGCGCTTGGCGTGTGGGGCGGGTGCCGGCACGCGTCGCTCGTTGGGCGTGGGATATGGCGCCCGACAACCGGTGCTGCTCCCGCCGAAGGCTGTGCAATGCACCGGTGCACGCTCCTGCGGCGAAGGCGAACCCGACATACGCGATGGCTGATACCAGGGCGATGATCGGGGCCACTCCGTGCGCCGCGGCGAGCGCCGAGAGGGTGAGGCCGACCGTGGCCGAGAGCAGGAGGAAGAGTCGGTTCGCCTTTCGGGGAGTCCGGGCTGTCGCGCGTCGACGGGGCACGGCATCCACGATCGCACCGCCGAGGAGGAGCACGGCCGCGCCCGTGATCAGGTCGACCGGCTCTTGCGTGCGCGCCGCGTAGGGGAGGAGGCAGACGGCGTACAGGACGGTGACGATGCCGGGCGGCGGAAGGCGGAACATCGTCAGCGGGAGCACCGCCGACCGTCGCGTGGCTCGGTCGTCGGGGCGAAGAGCGTGCACGACGCTCTCGTCTCCTTCATCGCTCGCGTCGGCGAGTGCGGCGAACCGGTGGCTCCAGGCGCGGAGATCCTCTTCGCCGAGTCGCCGCACTTCGGCCGACGTCGGACGCAGCTCGTCGATCGCGGTGCCGAGGGCAGACTGCGCCTCCTCGAGCAACTGCCGTGCTTCTTGAGCGAAGGCCTGCGCGCGCCCTTGAGCCTGAGACAGCGCAGCGACGACGGATCGCAGGAGCGTGTTCGTGCGCCGCAGCGATCGCAGCGATTCCTCGAGCACAGCGACGATGCTCAGCACGACCACCCACACGAAGACGTTCGTCGCCATACGGAACGGCAGCTGATCGATAGGCGGCGCGGGAAGCCCGATGAGGTGGAGCCAAGCGTCCTGCACCACCGGGCGCATCGCCGCGCAGAGGAGGACTCCGAGGATGACGATGACGGTTCTCGTCCGTGTCCTGCGCATCGTCCGCTCGATGACGGCGACCGCCGCGAGAGCCGTCGCGAAGCAGATCCACGTCGCGATCATGGCGGGCACGACGGCCAGCGGTTCGATGCCGTACCCGACCGGTGCCATCACCGTCAGCGATAGGGGGAGTGAGATCGCGACCGACCAGGGCGTGACGAAGCGACCGTTGGCGACGGCGCTCAGCGCGGCGCCGGCGAGCCCCCTCATCGTGCGGGGCCGAAGGCGGCGAGATACATCCCGGCCGCAGCCACTCGGGCATTGACGGCCGAGTCGCGCGTCACCTCGAGGCGCCCGAAGAGGCGGCTGATCGAGCGCTCGACAGCACGCACAGTTCCGCCGGTCTCCGCGGCTATGCGTTCATTCGACCAGCCGCGCGCGATCATGGCGAGGATCTCGAGTTGATGCCTGGTCAGAATTCCCAGGGGATCGGGAGAGCTCGCGGCAGACGTCTCAGGGGCCGGATGCGTCGACAGTGCCCGCTCCAGTGCGGACAGGAGCGTCGCCGGCGAGTCGAGGTCCTGCTTCGCGACGAACACGGCCTGCTCGATGCCCATCGCCGTGGCGCCGGCGGCCGCACGGGGATAGCTGCTGAGGAACACGACCGCGATGTGAGGGGCGAGTTCGACGAGCATGGCTGCGAGCTCCGCGCCGGACGGGCGGGAACCGAGATCGATGTCGGTCAGCAGCGCGTCCGGGTCGAACTCGGTGAACAGGCGGGTCGCCTCGGCGGCGTCGGAGGCAGCTGCCGTGTGGAAGCCATGACGCTCGAGCAGGTCGCAGACGAGCATGCGCAGGGCACCCTGATCCTCGACGACGAGCACTCGCCGTCTCCATTCCGCGCCCACGTTGTCACCATAGTGGAGGGCATCCCGCGGGAGCACGGCTGCGACGCGCTTTCATGCTGGTGCGCGCCCGCCCGATCGAGGAAGATGTCGAGCACGACCGTCGGAGGATCCGATCCGACCGGTCAGATGACCCCGCAGGAGAAAGGCGCACCGCAACGATGACGCACCTCACGATCGGCACAGCCCTCGACGATCCCGAAGTCGCCGTGGAACTCGACGCGCGTCGGTTCAACCGGCACACGTTCTGGGTCGGCCAGAGCGGCAGCGGGAAGACCTATGCGCTCGGCGTGGTCCTCGAACAGCTCCTGCTGGAGACCGAACTTCCGATGCTCATCCTCGATCCCAACGGCGACTTCACCCGGCTGCGCGAGACGAGACTCACGGCGAGCGACGCGGATGCCGCCAGGGTGGCCGAGGCCGACATCCGGGTCTTCCGGTCGGGCACGGGCGAGGGAGAGCGGCTGCATGCGCGCTTCGTGGACCTCACGGCGGCGTCGAAGGCGGCCCCGTGCTGCAGATGGACCCGATCGCCGACGCCGACGAGTACAACGCCCTGATCCACCTGGAGCAGAACGCTGAGACGCTGGATGCCGCCGGCATGGTGCCCGGCCTGCTCGGGTCGGCAGATCCGGGGAAGGCCAAACTCGCGAAGCGGATCGAGAACCTGCAGGTCCTGGAATGGAATGTGTGGTCCCGCGGCGCGGCGTCTGTGGTCGATGTCGTGGATGAGCGCCCCCGGGCGACGGTTCTCGACCTCGGCGGGTTCGAGCATCCTGCGGAGCCGAAGGTCGCGGCCCTCGCTGTGCTCGAACATCTCTGGGCGCGGCGTGAGTTGCGACGGCCCGTCCTGATCGTCATCGACGAAGCACACAACCTCTGCTCGCCGAATCCGGAGACCGCTGTCGAACGTGCGCTCACCGAGCAGCTCGTGCAGATCGCCGCCGAGGGGCGCAAGTTCGGACTCTGGCTGCTGCTCTCCACGCAGCGGCCGACGAAGATCCACCCCAATGTGCTCTCGCAGTGCGACAACCTGGCCCTGATGCGGGTCAACGCGCCGCGAGATCTGGCCGAGCTCGCCGATGTCTTCGGGTTCGCATCGGAGGAAGCCATCCGCAGGTCGGCGGACTTCGGGCAAGGCCAGGCCCTGTTCGCCGGTGGCTTCATCTCGGCGCCGACCTTCGTGCAGATGGGGGCCCGGATCACCGAAGAGGCCGGCGGTGACGTGAAGGTCCCCCTGCGCGTCGAGGGATGATGGAACCCGATGCAGTGGTGGCACGACGGATGAGGAGCGGCAGCGCAGATGAACAGGCGGAGGACGGCTGCGGACGACGGGATACTCCGGGTGCACAGGGCTCTGCGTTCAGGGTTCGGCACGGAGGCCGCGGTCTACGGCACGATTCTGGTGAGCGGACTGGTCGCGGTGTCGTCCGCACACGGCGAGACGTCACTGGTGGTGCTCGTGACGGTCGCCGTCACCGTCCTGGTGTTCTGGGGTGCGCACGTCTATGCGGGCACCGTGGCGAGGGTCAGCGATCGGGACGAGCGCGAGCAGGGTGAGGATGTCGGCGTGCGGGCGGCGTTCGCAGCTTCCGTGAAGCACTCCCTCGGCATGCTCAGCTCGGCGACGGTACCGGCGGCGTTCCTGCTGGCGGGCACGACCCGCGTCATCCCCGACGGACTCGCCAACGATCTCGCGCTCTGGTCCGGCGTCGTCATCCTCGCCTTCCTCGGCTACGTCGCCTTCCTCCGTCGGGGGAGCCCCCTTACGACGCGCATCTTCGGAGCCTTGGGAACGGCATCATTCGGGGTCGTCTTCGTGGTGCTCAAGGCTCTCGTGCATTGAATCCGGTGCTCTCTGCGCGGATTGCGGCGCAGAGGCACGGGGCTATCCTGAACGCGACGAACAAGGGAGACTCCGCATGACTCACCGGATCGGCTACCTCATCGGAAGCCTCGCCCACGACTCCATCAACCGCGTTCTCGCGACCGCGCTCGTGAAGCTTGCGCCGCCCAGCCTCCAGATGGTCGAGATCCCCATTCGCGACCTGCCGCTGTACAACCGTGACGACGAGCTCGAGCCGGTCGCCGCCGTCGCCGAGTTCAAGAGAGCCGTCGAGGGGGCAGAGGGTCTTCTGATCGTCTCGCCCGAGTACAACCGCTCGATTCCCGGAGCGCTGAAGAACGCGATCGACTGGGGTTCGCGCCCCTGGGGGCACAACTCGTTCGCACGCAAACCCACAGGCATCATCGGTGCTTCCACCGGTGCGATCGGCACCGCTGTCATGCAGTCGTCGATGCGCAGCGTGCTGAGCTTTCTCAACGCTCCGCAACTCAACGCCCCCGAGGCCTACCTGACGTATCGCCCCGACATGTTCGGCCCGGACGGGACGGTCGAAGACGACGGCACGAGGAAGTTCCTCTCGCACTACATGGAGGAGTACGCGGCCTTCGTCGACCGGGTGCTCTCCCTCACCGCTCCCGGCCACGTCGGCGACCCGGACTGAGCCCGGTCTGGACCGCGCTGGGCCTGCTTCTCGTCGGTGGGATCGCCTACGCAGGTCACCGGCGCATCGCACGGGTTCGGTCCTGACTCGGGTCGTCGTCGAAGTCGATGGTCGGTCCCGAGAGGGGGATTCGGCGAGCCCTCGTCAGCGTGCACTGCGATGAGTGGATCCCATGCTGTTCGCGGCCGCGATCACGGCGGACAGACTCGCGGAGACGACGGATCTTCCCCGTCCGGCCGACCAGACGCTGCCGTGATCGGTGCGGTGCTCGATGAGGGTCAGGGCGTCGCTCTCGGCACCGGAGCCCACGCTGGTCTGGTGCAGGCTGAGGACGTCGACCATGAAGCCGTGGGCGTCGAGCGCTGCGGTGAGAGCTTCGACAGGGCCGCCGGCCGTGAAGGTGGTGGTGTGCTCGCGCCCGTCGATGCGCACAGTGATCCGAGTGCGGGGCCTCCCTTCGGTCTCGGCCGTGTCGTACGAGACGAGCACGATACCGGCGTCCGGGTCGGTGTCGGTGCAGAGGTAGACCTCCTCGAAGACGACCCACAATCCGGCGGCCGTGACCTCGGTGCCCGTCGCGTCGGTGTGCTGTTGCACGTGCCGCGCGAAGTCGATCTGCAGTCGACGGGGCAGTTCGATCCCGTACTCGGTCTCCAGCAGGTAGGCGATGCCTCCCTTGCCCGACTGCGAGTTCACGCGGATCACCGCGTCGTAGTCACGGCCGATGTCGGCGGGGTCGATCGGCAGGTAGGGAACGCGCCATTCGATCTCACGTTCGGCGCGCCCCTCGGCTGCGGCCCTGGCGCGATGCTCGGCGAACCCCTTCTTGATCGCGTCCTGGTGCGTGCCGCTGAACGCCGTGTGCACCAGGTCGCCGACGTAGGGGTGGCGGGCATGCACGTCGATCCGGTTGCAGTGTTCGACCGTGCGGCGGATCTCGTCGATGTCGGAGAAGTCGATCATCGGGTCCACGCCCTGCGCGTGCAGGTTCAGGGCGAGCGTCGCGAGGTCGACGTTGCCGGTGCGTTCTCCGTTGCCGAAGATGCACCCTTCGACCCGCTGGGCCCCTGCCAGCACCGCGAGCTCGGCACAGGCGATGCCGGTGCCGCGGTCGTTGTGGGGGTGCACCGAGAGGATCACGGCATCGCGGCGTGCGAGGTTCTTGTGCATGTACTCGATCTGGTCGGCATACACGTTCGGGGTGGCGACCTCGACCGTGGCCGGGAGGTTGAGGATCACCGGACGCTCGGGTGTGGCCTGCCACAGCGCGGTCATCGCATCGCAGATGTCGATCACATAGTCGGGTTCGGTGAGGTTGAACACCTCGGGGGAGAACTCGAACCGCACGTTCGGCATGTCTCCTGCGAACTCCCACACGTCACGTCCGCCGGAGAGGATGACCTGCTTCAGGTCTTCGGAGTCGTGGCCGAGCACCATGCTGCGCCACGTCGGTGCGGTCGCGGTGTACATGTGGATGACGACCGGATTGGCGATTCCCTGGATCGAGGCGACCGTGCGCTCGATGAGGTCGCGACGCGCGGGAGTGAACACCACGATCGTCACGTCCTCCGGAGCGATGTCGCTCTCCGCGATCAGCCGCACGAAGTCATAGTCGGTCTGCGAGGCCGACGGGTATCCGACCTCGATCTCCTTGTAGCCCATCCTCACCATCAGCTCGAAGAAGCGGCGCTTGCGCTCGGGATCCATCGGCTCGGCGAGGGCCTGGTTGCCGTCCCGCAGGTCGACAGGTACCCACAGCGGCGCCGTAGTCAGCCGACGAGTCGGCCAGTCCCGTGCGGTCAACGGCACCTCGACGCGGGAGTACACGTCGCGGTAGCGATGAGAGGGCATCTGGGAGTGCCGCTGACGGTTCCAGGAGGGGGCGTTCTCGGGGACGGGCCCGGCGGGGGTGGATACGCGGGGAGAAGATGTCGTGGTCATGGCGGTGCTGCTTCCTGCTTCGGGGATGCGACCGGCACACGTTCGACTCCACGACGGGGAGCCGGTCCGGCTACGTCCCGCCGTGGCGGCGAAGAAGAAGGTGCTCTGACGAGAACATGGCTAGACTGTAACACAACTCCTCAGACAAGTAGACGAGAGATTCGGAGAGGCCCATGGCTCAGGTGAGGCGAGAACCCTTGGCGGATCAGGCCGCGGAACTCCTGTTGGAGCGGATCCGCGCCGGAGAATGGGCGCTGGGGGAGAAGCTGCCAGGAGAGACGACGCTCGCGCCGCAGCTCGGAGTCGGCCGTTCCACCGTGCGCGAGGCGATCCGCCAGCTCGCCGGGCGTGGGGTGCTGGCCTCTCGACAGGGTGCCGGCGTCTTCGTGACCGCGCTCGATGCTCCCGAGGATTGGGATGCGGTGCTGCGCAGAGCCGGCATCGTCGCGGTGATCGAAGCGCGCATCGCGATCGAGACCGAAGCCGCCATGCTCGCCGCCATGCGGCGCACGCCCGCCGATCTGCGCAGCATCCGCCGCGCCCTGGCTGATCGCGGTGCGCACCGTTCCGACATCGAGAGCCATGTCGATGCCGACACCGCGTTCCACCGGACGATCGTCGCCGCATCGCACAACTCCGTCCTCCTCGACCTGTTCGACAGCTTCACCCCACGGCTGCGCGAGGCCATGATCGAGATGCTCCGGATTCGCCGCGAGTTCGGCGACGATGCCGACCACGACGCGCATGCCGCCCAAGTGGACGCGATCGCCGACCGCGACGAGGCCGCCGCCGCCGCGCGGAGCCGGGCACACCTCCTCACCCTGCGGGACGCGCTCGTATGACCGGGGAGGAGCGTCAGGCGAACCACCGGTCCGAGGTGCTGGTGCTGAGCGGAGTCGACGTCGTCCGCAGCTCGCGCCGGATTCTTGCCGGCATCGACCTCACCGTCCGGGCGGGAGAGCACTGGGCCCTCATCGGCCCCAATGGAGCGGGCAAGAGCACGATCCTGAGCATGTGCGGCGCAGAGGCGCACCCGACCAGAGGATCCGTGCACGTGCTCGGCCAGCGACTCGGACGTGTCGAGATCCGCCGATTGCGGGAATCGATCGGACATGTGAATCCGCGTCATCCGCTGCGCTCGCCGCTGACGGTGCGACAGGTGGTGCTGACCGGTGCGACGGGGACGACGGAGATGATGAACCGCTGGGAACCCTCGCCGTCGATCATCACGAGGGCGGATCACCTCATCGGGATGCTGGGGCTCGGCGGCCGGGAGGACGCCACCTGGCCGACCATGTCGCAGGGCGAGCGCGGCAGGGCTCTGATCGCGCGAGCGCTGTTGCCGGACCCCGCGCTGCTGCTGCTCGACGAGCCGTCCACGGGCCTCGACGTCGCCGCCAGGGAGCAGTTCCTCGAGACCCTCGACCTGCTGCACGACGCGCAGCCCGATCTCGCGACAGTGCTCGTGACGCACCACCTCGAGGAGCTGCCAGGGTCGACCACGCATGCAGCTCTGGTCTCGAAGGGCGAGATCGTGGCGCAGGGGCCTGCGAGTGATGTCCTCACGACCGCTCTCGTGACCGAGGCGTTCGACTACCCCATCCGGATCGAGCACCGCGACGAGCGATGGCAGGCCCGCGCCGGTCGGGCGCTCGTGGGCTGAAGGCGCAAGGTCCGTGCTCTCTCACCCGAGGACGACGAGCTCGCGCGTGGTGCGGGTCATGGCCACGTAGCGATCCACTGCACCTGTGACATCGTCGCCGAACTGCTCGGGGTGCACCAGGACGACCAGATCGAACTCGAGGCCTTTCGCGCCCTCCGGGGTCAACGCTCGAACCCGCGGTGTCGGGGCGAAGTCGGTGCTGCCTATCACGCACGCCACCCCTTCCGCATGTGAGGCGAGCCAGGTGCGCAACAGATGAGGAAGGGAGGGGGCGACCTCGTATCGCACCGGCGCTCCGCTCTCGCGCACCGACATCGGCACGTTCGCATCCGGGATCGCCTCGAGAATGGCGGGCGCTGCGATCTCCATCACTTCGCTCGGCGTCCTGTAGTTCACCCCCAGGTGCGCGATCCTGACGTCGCGGATTCCCACGCTGGCAAGTCGCGCCTCCCAACTCTCGGTGAACCCGTGCCGCGCCTGTGCGCGATCGCCGACGATGGTGAAGCTGCGCGAGGGGCAGCGTGCGACGAGCATCCGCCACTCGGCGTCGGTGAGCTCCTGCGCCTCATCGACGACGACGTGCCCGAACGGTCCCGCCAGCTCGTCCGGGGTGAGGGCGGGTGGTGCGTCGACCCCGAGCAGCACGTTCCTCGCATCTTGTCCGCGCAGGATGGACATGACCTTCATCTCACTGTCGTCGTCTTCGATCAGGTGGTCGACGACATGGGAGATCTGCTCCTGAGCAGAGGCGATCACCGCCTGACGCCGGTGCTCCTCGCGGACGGAGTCGGGATCGCCGATACGGCGGCGGGCGGCATCGAGGAACGGGAGGTCTGCGACGCTCCAGCGCTCTCCGGCATCGCGTTGCAGGAGCGCGATATCGGTGGAGGAGAGGCTCGGGGCGCATCGCCGCAGGAACTCGGGAGATGTCCACAGCCGCTCGACCACCGAAGCCGGAGAGAGCAGGGGCCAGGCACGCACGAACGCTCCGGTGAGCTCATCCTCCTGGCGCAGCCATCGCCTGACGACGTGCGGTGGGACATCTTCGTCACCGACCTGGTCGACGAGGAGTTCCAAGACCTCCTCCCACACCTCGTCGCGCCCCTCGTTGTGCGACGCGGCGGGGTCGACTCCTGAGAACAGCTCCGCCCACTCGTCGCGGCTGATCCAGAGATCGGCCCACGGGGATTCGAACCGCATCGCGTGCTGCGGTGGGCGCTCGAACGACCTGGCTGCGGCATCGAGCACCGCGCCGGGGTCGAGCGACGCTTTCAGCACAGCGACCCTGGGGTTCGGCTCCTCGACCGCCGTCGCCCCCTCCGCAACGAGATCGCGCAGTGTGCACAGCCGCACCGCGTCCTCGCCGAGACTGGGAAGCACGTCCTCGACGTACGCGAGATAGTGCGCGTTGGGTCCGACCAGCAGCATGCCCCCGGCGCTCTGCGTCAGCCGGGGCTCCGCGTAGAGGAGGTGCGCGGCGCGATGCAGGGCCACGACCGTCTTGCCCGTGCCGGGACCGCCGTCGACGACGAGCGCGCCCGCGGAGGGGGTGCGGATGATCGCGTCCTGATCGGCCTGGATCGTCGCGAGCACGTCGCGCATCCTCGAGGTGCGCCTGGCTCCGAGGCTGGCGATGAACGCGGACTGGTCGTCGAGGGACGCCGCCGCATCGAACGCCGCCGGCGTCAGCGCTTCGTCCCAGTAGTCGCTGATGTGGCCGTCGGTCCAGCGGTATCGACGACGGGAGATGATCCCTCGTGGATCCTCCATGGTCGCGGCGAAGTACGGCTCGGCCGCAGGCGTCCGCCAGTCGACGAGGAGGCGGGTGCCGTCGGGAGCGGCCAGCCCGATGCGGCCGATGTAGATCGGCTCGCCACGATCGGGTGTCATCCGCCCGAGGCAGATGTCGATGCCGAAGCGCTCCAGCACCCGAAGACGTGCGCTCAACCGTCGGATCTCCAGATCGCGGTCCACAGCGGCATCGCCGAACTCGGCGTTCCGACGTCGCACCTCGGTAAGGCGCAGCGCCACCTCGGCGCGTTGATCCTCCAGCGTGTCCGCGATCCGCCGGAGCTGCGCACGGTCGCGGTCGAGGAGTTCAGGGGTGGTCTTCGTGCGGAGGTTCTCGGTGAGGCGGAAGGGTTCGAGGGGCATGGATCTCCTTCACGCTCGAGTGCCGATCACAGGAGCGAGGGTCGATTCTGCCCCATGGTGGGGGCCTTGCGGCAAGCCCCCACCTCGGGGATATCCTGGAAATGCAGGCGGGGAGCTACGCGTCGTAGACCGTCTGCCCCGCTATCACCGTCCGCACCACTTTCGCAGTGAGCAGGGTCGCCGGATCTGCATCGAACGGATCGGCGTCGACAACGGCGAAGTCGGCGGCGTATCCGACGGCGATGCGTCCACGCCAGTCGCCGTCGCCCGTCGATGCCGCGGCATCCCGAGTGGCATGCGCCACCGCCCGCTCGAGCGGGAGCGCCCGCTCAGGGTGCGCGGCAGGGACCCCCGGCGTCAGAGCCGAAGCGCGGGTGCTGGCGACGTACATGTTCGCGAGCGCATCATGCGGAGCGGTCGGCGCATCGGTCGAGAAGGCGAGGAGTGTGCCAGCCTGCTCGTACTCCGACCAGGCGAACGCGCGATCGACACGGTCGTCCCCGATCTGAGCCGCCCAGTTCGCGAAGATCGCTGGGTCTGCGTGCACGGGTTGCATGGATGCTGTGACTCCGAGCCGCGCCATGCGCTCGGCGGTTGCAGGGGCCGCATACTCGAGGTGCTCGATCCGGTGTCGACGCTGACGTTCGCCGTTCGCTGCGATGGCGTGCTCGATCGCGTCCAGGGCCAGCGTGCTCGCCGCGTCGCCGATCGCATGCAGCGCGATCTGCAGTCCAGCGGCGTCCGCCGCCTCGACCACGGGGAACAGCCGGTCGGCCGGCCAGATGGGTTCGGCGTTCGTGCCGTCGGCGTACGGGGCGCCCATGGCTGCAGTGCACGCGTCGATCGTGCCGTCGAGCACCAGCTTGATCCCGAGGATCTTCACGCCCGGTGTCGTCACCGACGCGTGCTCGGCAGCCTGTGCGACCTGTGCGAGGTTCGCGGCATCTTCTCCGGTGTTCGCGACGAACCAGTGCGCAGCGACGCGCAACGGGAGCCGGCCGCTCTCTGACGCCCGACCGAGCGCGGCGAGCCCGAGACCGTCGAAGGCCATGTCCACGGCCCCGGTCACACCGGCGGCGAGGTACGCCGAGACGACCCGTTCGACTGCGGAGTCGCGTTGGGCATCGGTCGTGCTCGCATCGCGGTGCGCCCACGCGTGCAACTGGGCGGCCGTCTCGTACAGCATCCCGGAGGGCTCGCCGTCGGTGTCGCGGGCGATGCGACCGCCGATGGGGTCGGGCGTGTCCCGTGTGATTCCGAGCTCGTTGAGGGCTGCTGTGTTCACCCAGCAGGAGTGGTAGTCGTTCGCATCGAGGTAGACCGGGATGTCGGAGACGACCGCATCGATCATCGCGGCGGTCGGCTCCCCATCGGGAATCGCATCGAACAGCCAGCCGCGTCCGCGCAGCACGCCGTTGGCCGAGTCTCGTGCGGCGCCCAGTCGGCGTTGGATCTCCTCTAGCGTGGAGGCATCGGTGAGCCCTACCTGTCCGAGAGCTTCGCCCATCATGAGCAGGTGGGTGTGTGCGTCGGTGAATCCAGGGAGGACGACGCTCCCTCGGAGGTCGATGACCGTGTCGGCGGGCGGGGCCGATTGCTCCGCGCCGACGTGGACGAACACGTGGCCGTCGACGACGACGGAGTCGGCCCAGCGCGACTCGTCACCGGTGAAGATGCGTCCGTTCCGGTAGAGGGTGCGGGTCATGCGATGCTCTCCTTCGGGGTCGTGCGTTCCAGACGCGTCGATACGAGCGCGATCGCCCCGGCGGGAACGGCCAGGACGAAGCTGGCGATCCCGAGGGCGACGGCGAAGCCCTGGTAGCCGAGAGCACCGACGAGTGCGGCGCCGATCACCGGTGTGAGAGCCGATCCGACGAGGTAGACCGCGAGCAGCGGCCCCGACCAGCGGCCGTCTGCATCCAGTGCCGCCGACGTCGAGACGAAGTACATGAACGCGATGGCATACACCGAGTTCCAGACGATGAACACCACGATGAAGGTGGTGGGGTCGGTCACGAACCCTTCCACGATCTTGAGGGCACCGCCGGCGACCAGCAGGATCACCAGCGGAAGGGCACGCCCGAAGCGGGCGCCGACGATCATGAGGAGCAGTGAGCCGAGCAGGCCGCCCGCCGTGGCACCGCTGAGCGCGATTCCCAGTCCCTCGGGCGTCAGACCAGCCTGTTCCGCGCCCATGACTCCGGCCATCGCCCAGAGCGAATCCTCGCTGGCCGCCCAGAGGGCGAACACGATGAGTAGTCCGAAGCCGGCGATCGTGACCGATCGCGAGCGCGCGGGCGAGATGCGGACGGTTCCGGTCGGTGGGATCTCGATCGGCATCGCCTCGGCGACGGCCGCCCCAGCCTGCGGGGCGACGACCGGTGCGGCAGGGAGCCAGGCCGAAGCGATCAGACCGATCAGGCTGAACAGGGCGAGCGCGCCGAACACGTCGATGGGGGCGAGGCCGATCAGGGGGATCACGGCGAGCACCACCGTGATGACGCCGCGGTTCGCGAGCCCGTTGAAGCCGGCGACCCTGTCGGGGTTGCGGAAAGCAGCGAGCGCGGCACCCGATGCGGCGACCGCGCCACCCGCTCCGGCGCCGCCGAGGAGGAGTCCTGGAAGCATGGCCGCTGGCGCGAACGCCGCGGTCGCGAAGCCCACCACCGCGAGACCGAGTCCGACGCGTGCGACGGTACGGCGATGCGCTCCGGCACACAGCGGGGCGATCGCCAGGCCGGTCATCGCGGTCAGCAGGAGGGTCGCGGTGACGAGCCAGCTGGCTGTGAGGACATCGAGGCCGAGGCCTGTCTGTGCTGCGGTGATCATGTAGGGCGACAGATTGACGCCCAGATACCCCGCGATCCCGATGGCGAAGGTCGCCGACGCGGTCGGGAAGCGGAGGGGGATTCTGGTGCGGAGATCGAGCGTGGTCATGGGGCTCCAGTGAGTCGGCACGGCATTGTGCGCGGAGGGGGAAGACAGCGGACGTGCGGCGGGTGGAGCACGACGTCGTAAACGAATGGTGTTCGTAAACGAATGGTGTTCATTATTATGCACAGGAGAGGGTTCTCGCGGAACCCCCAGATCTCACGTCCGGTCCTCCGGAGAAAGCGAGTCCCCGATGCCGAGGCCGTCCTCCCCGCTTCTCTCCCCGGAGATCATCGGCTCCGCGGGCCTCGCCCTCGCCAGGGCCGGCGAGCCGTTCGGGGTGAACGCCATCGCCCGTGAGCTCGGTGTGCGTCCGTCATCGCTTTACAACCACGTCGACGGCATGGATGGAATCCTCGAGCTCATGCGCGGCGAGCTCGTGGAGGGATACCGCGTCGAGTGGCGCGGCGAACGCTGGGACGAGTTCGTGCTCGCGGTGCTGCGCACTCAGCGCCGGATGTACGCGGACCATCCGCAGCTCGTGCCGCTGCTCGTGGGGAAGACGATCACGCACCCGGCAGTCATCTCCGCGTACGACGATCTCGCATCCGTGCTCGTCGATGGCGGGTTCCCCGAAGATGAGGTGCTCTCGGTGATCGCCGTCATCGATGCCTTCGCGATCGGCTTCGGTCTCGATCTCGCCTCCCCTGACGAGGTCTGGCAGCCCGAGGGGGCCACACGCACTCTGGGGCGTCTCATCGACGGTGCGGAGCGGGGGAGTGCGCGGTCGGATCGCACGTTCGAGCTCGGGGTCGGTCTGCTCCTCGACTCGCTGCGCACGCGTCTGGTCAGCGCGCACCCGCAACCGTTCTCAGAGTCCGACCGGATCTGACGTAGCATGCACTCTGCCGCCCCCACCGATCCCGAGGAGGACTCATGACGACCTGGAACCCTGGAGAGCTCGCCCGCATCGCGGAGCCTGAGATGTTCGATCTCTCCGCCCAGCTCGAAGACGGCACGACTCCGAAGACCGTGGGGATCTGGGCGGTCGCAGTCGATGGACGCCTTTTCGTCCGCTCCTACACGGGTCTTGCGGGCAAGTGGTACGCACCGGCCCTTGCCAGCCTGCGCGGTCGCGTCTCGGCGGGTGGTGTCACGAAGGACGTGCGCTTCGAGCGGATCGCCGACGAGGCGATCAACTCCGCGATCGACGCCGAATACCTCCGCAAGTACACCCCGAGCCCGTACGCTCCCGAGATGGGGCAGGAGCCCGTGCGCTCGAACACGCTCGAGGTCATCCCACTCGACTGATCGCGCAGTCGGATGGGGGGATTGGCCCTCTCGACGACCCGCCCCAGACGGTGCCTTCGAGAGGGCTCACCGTCCTTCCCGGACGGTTGGGGAGGCGGCGAAGATCTCGCTGCGCTCACGGCTGATTCCCCAGTCCATCAGCCTCGTAGCCCCCGCTACGGAGAGCAGAATATCGCTTAATCGGCTTGTCCGCCATTTGGGGGACAAAGAAATTTGCGAATGTTACTCGCGGGCACTCCCTGTTGTCTTCCTGACGGGCTTCTCTAGGGTGGACTCATGGACAGATTGCTCGTGCTCACCGCTCAGGTCGCCATCGCTCACGGCCACCGCATCGAGGTGACCGAGCAGGTCGATCCGCTGACCGACGAGCCGGTGGTCCTCGCTCTCGTCGACCTCGACACAGGCATCCGCTACCGCCGGGCGGAAGACCCGAGCGGCGACTTCTCCCGCTGGATCGGCCGCGTCCTCAGGTGCACCGTGACGATGGGAGGAGCGGGCGCCCATACGACGCTGCTCGTCGACCCCATCGGGCCCGGCCCGACCGGAGCCAAGGTCGCTCTCCGCGAAGCCGATGCGGCCGCAGACGCCGCGAAGGCCGAAGCCGACCGGTGGGGCGGAGCGGATCGTCCTCCGGCAGAGGAGCCCGAGCGCTTCTGGTGAGCCGAGCGTCTCCGGGCGGGGCGGCAGTCCTCAGCGGAAGTCTCTGGAGCGATGGGTGAGACCGGTGCGCAGATCCTCGAACCCGTCGGCGAGCACGTTGACCACGCCCTCGGCCGACCTCTCCAGGATTCCGCGGATGATGAGCGCCGGTGAATCCCGGGCGACGCGGCGATAGCGGTTCCAGACCCCGGCCGAGCAGACGACGTTGACCAGGCCGCTCTCGTCCTCGAGGTTCACGAAGGTGATCCCGGCTGCCGTGGCGGGTCGCTGACGGTGAGTGACGAGACCGGCGACCTCGATGCGTCGACCGACCTCGTGCCCCTGCAGATCGACGGCGGTCAGCACACCGCGCGTGCGCAGCTCTTCGCGGAAGTGCGCCATCGGATGATCGTCGGTCGACACCCCGGTCGCCCACAGGTCGGCAGAGAGACGCTCGTAGCTGGTCTGATCGGCGAACAGGGGCGGTTGCACGGCGACCGTCGTCCCCGGGAGGAAGCGAGAACGGTCATCCGCTGCGGCTCCGGCCATCCAGATGGCTTCTCGGCGCTCCAGGCCCAGGCAGTCGAAGGCACCGGCGGTGGCGAGGGCTTCGAGCTGCGCGGCGGTGGCATCAGTGCGTCGCACCAGATCGTGCAGGTCCCGGTATCGGCCGTTCGCCTCGCGTTCGGCGACGATCTTCTCTGCCATCGGGACACCGATTCCGCGAACGCCGCTGAGCCCCAGCCGAACAGCGGATCGGCCGTCCCTCCGGTGCGCGGCTGATTCGTCCGGTGCATCCCTGTCGAAGCGGACCGCCGGCGGTTGAGGGTCGGCCACGCACGACTCCCGCCCGGTGGGACCGCTTTCCGGCGCCTCGACGATCGGCTCCAGGGTCTCCGTCGCGCCGGAGACGTGCAGATCGGGACGGCGAACCTCCACCCCGTGCCGCCGTGCATCCGCAGTGAGGGTCGCCGCGGAGTAGAAGCCCATGGGCTGCGAGCGCAGGAGACCGGCGAGGAACGCGGCGGGGTAGTGCAGCTTCAGCCAGGAGCTGGCGTAGACGAGCAGGGCGAAGGACAGGGAGTGCGACTCGGCGAAGCCGAAGTTCGAGAACGCCTGGATCTGCGCGTAGATGCGATCGGCGGCCTCGTCGACGAGACCGCGCCTGGCCATCCCCGCGTACAGCTTGTCCCTGACCTTCTCGATCTTCTCCAGGCCGCGCTTGGAGCCCATGGCGCGGCGCAGCAGGTCGGCCTCATCAGCCGTGCAGTCGCCGATCGCCGTCGCCATCTGGATGAGCTGCTCCTGGAAGATCGGGATGCCCAGCGTGCGCTTCAGGATGTCCTCGAGATCGCTGTGGGGGTAGGGGATCGCGAACTCCACGGGCTCCTGCCCGCGAGCGGCACGCTCCCGGTTCTCCTCGTCGACGCGGTCCTTCGCCATCTTGCGCCGCACGAACGGATGCACCGCGCCGCCTTGGATGGGCCCTGGACGGATGAGTGCGATCTGGATCGCGAGGTCGTAGAAGCACCGCGGCTGCAGGCGGGGGAGCAGCCCGATCTGCGCTCGGGATTCCACCTGGAAGACGCCGATGGAGTCCGCACGGCAGAGCATGTCGTAGACCGCCGGCTCCTCCTTCGGGATGGTCTCGAGCCGCCACTGCTCGCCGGTGGTCTCCCGGATCAGGTCGAAGCAGTGCTGGAGGGCGGCGAGCATCCCGAGCCCCAGCAGGTCGAACTTCACCAGCCCCATGAAGGCGGAATCGTCCTTGTCCCACTGGATGACCGTGCGATCCTCCATGCGGGCGTGCTCCACGGGCACCACCTCGCCGACGGGGCGCGCGGTGAGCACCATGCCGCCGGAGTGGATGCCGAGATGACGCGGTGCCTTCAGCAGCTCACCGGCATAGGCGAGCACGTTCTCGGGGATGTCGTGGCCCTCGACGGGCTCCAGCCCCGCGCCCCAGCCGTCGACCTGCCGGGACCAGGCGTCCTGTTGACCGGGGGAATGACCGAGCGCTCTCGCCATGTCGCGCACCGCGTTCTTCGGGCGGTACTGGATGACGTTCGCCACCTGCGCTGCCCGCTCCCTGCCGTACTCGCGGTAGACCCACTGGATGATCTCCTCGCGGCGGTCGGAGTCGAAGTCCACGTCGATGTCGGGCTCCTCCGTGCGGGTGGTCGCGAGGAACCGCTCGAAGGGCAGGCGGTAGAGGATCGGATCGACGGCGGTGATCCCCAGCAGGTAGCAGACCGCGCTCGCCGCAGCCGACCCTCGTCCCTGGCAGAGGATGCCGAGCCTTCGCGCCTCGGTCACGATGCCGTGCACGATCAGGAAGTACCCGGGGAAATCCTTCTCCTCGATCACGTCGAGCTCGCGTGCGATCCGGTGGCGGCCGTCGTCGTCCAACCGCGGGTACTTCGAGGGCGCCGCCTCCCAGACCAGATGACGCAGCCAGCTCATGGGCGTGTGCCCCTCGGGAACCTTCTGCTGCGGAAGCGCGGGCCGTGCGAGGCGCAACGGGAAGGCGGATGCCGCGGCGAGCTCGAGCCCGTGCGAGATCGCTCCGGGGTAGCGCCGGAAACGCGCCGACATCTCGGCTCCGCTGCGCAGGTGCGCGCCTCCGTGTGCGGGCAGCCAGCCGTCGAGCTCGTCCATGCTGCGCACCGCACGGACCGCGGCGACGGCTTCGGCGAGCGGTGCCTGTGCGGGCGTGGCGTAGTGCACGTTGTTGGTCGCGACCACCGGCAGGTGCAGTCGACGGGCGAGGTCGGCGAGAGCGTCGTTGCGGCGGGTGTCGAGCGGATCTCCGTGATCGAAGAGCTCGACGGCGACGTGATCGCTCCCGAACAGGTCGATGAGGGAGCGCAGCGGGGTGGCCGCGTCTCCGACCTCGAGCCCGCGGCGCACGGCGCCCTTGCGGCATCCGGTCAGGACCGTCCAGTGCCCGCCAGCCCGTGCGGCGAGGTCGTCGAGGTCGTAGACCGGACGCCCCTTCTCGCCACCGCGCAGCTGCGCAGCGGTGATCGCCCCCGAGAGCCGGTGATACCCCTCCATCCCGCGGGCGAGGACCAGCAGATGCTCGCCGACAGGATCGGCGGAACCCCGTTGCGGTGCGGGCAGATCCAAGGAGAGCTCGGCCCCGAACACCGTCTGCAACGGGCTCTTCATGAGGTCTGCCGCCTCGGCGAAGCGTGCAGCGCCGTAGAAGCCGTCATGGTCGGTGAGGGCGAGAGCGGTCAGCCCGAGGCGGTCGGCCTCGGTGAGGAGGTCTTCGGGCGAGGAGGCGCCGTCGAGGAACGAGTACGAGGAGTGCACGTGCAGCTCGGCGTAGGGGATCGCATGCTCGGGGCGGGGGATGGCTATGGGAGGCGTGCGCTTGCGGCGGCGGCTCACCGGTCCTGGATCCGTCCGCTGCCCCCGGGGTTCTGAGCTCGGAGGCGTCGGAGGCGACTCCTCGCCGCTGAGGGTGCGTTCCAGATCGTTCCAGGACAGTGGCGGGTTGTGCCAGCCCATCAGCGATACCTCCCCTCGGCCCACCAGCGCTCGCCGGTGCGGAAGACCAGCCACGCGCGGTCGTGGTCGTCGACGATCTGCAGCCGGTGTCCTCGCTTTCCTCCGCCCGACGTCCAGCGACGTTCGTGCACCGGCCAGGGGCCGGCCCACGCCTGCACGGCGGCCCCGTCGATGCGGGCGGGGTCATTCGAGAGCGTCCCGCGTTCGTCGATGCTGATCGCGCTCTCGTCTGCGGCGAGCACTCCGATCGGTCGCGGGGGCAGGAACACCTCCGCAGGCAGTGGATCGGGGAGGCTTCCAGGCCAGGGGGACCCGGGGTCGCGCGGGGGGACTGCGCGCTCACCCCAGGGCGTGAGCACCTGGCGGTCGGCGAGCCAGCGTCCGCCCGCGACGGCGGCGGTGACCACGCCCTGATGACCCAGCATGGTCTGCACGCGCGAGACGGCATGGTGCAGGCGCTCATCGGTACCTGATCCGAAGAGACCGGGCTGGTGGTGCGCGGCATCGTCGACGGCGGCGGGGACGATGCGCACGGCCACGATGCCGCCGAACGCCCGTGCCTCGTCGACCGGGCCCTTCGCGGACTGCGCGGCCAGAGCCTCCAGCTGCCAGCGCACCCGGTCGACGAGGTCGGAGGCGTCGAAGCAGGTCGGATGCAGCCAGGATCGGGAGAAGACCACCCCGTTGTCGTCGGTCAGGTCGATCCGCACCTCCGTGCAGACGAGCGAGGCGTCGCCGAGGGCGAGCATCACCGCATCAGCCGTCTGACGCACCGCGAAGGCCACCTGATCCGTCCCTCCCAGCGGGGAGTCGAACTCGATGTCGCGCACCAGCTCCGGGTCGGGCGGGCGCGGTGCCAGCGGACGGGAGTCGGCGCCCGCGGCGAGGGCGTGCAGGCGCGCGCCGTGCTCGCCGAAGCGGTCGCGCACGTCGAGCGGGGCGAGGGCGGTGAACTCACCGAGCGTGCGCACCCCGAGCCGGATGAGGAGCCCGGTGATCTGCTCGTCGCGCAGCACCTGCACGGGGAACGGTGCCAGGAACTCCCGGGATCCGCCCGGCGGCACGACCGTGCAGGGGGCAGGGCCTCGTGCGGCGATCTCGGCCGTGAACGGACCGTCGGCGACACCGACGCGCACTTCGGGGAAGCCGGCCTCGGCCAGGACGGCGGTGAGCGCTTCGGCGGCCTCCGCCTCTCCTCCGTGGTAGCGGGAGATGCCCCTGGCGCGGAGGATCGCGAGCCCTGGTCGCAGCAGTGTGACTCCGGGAGCGTGCTTCTCGATCAGGTGCAGCACGGGGAGGAAGGCGCGTTCGTCCCTGTCGGGGTCATGGGGGAGCACCCGCAACGACGAGAGGTGTCCCTGCGCGACCCGGCGCCGCTGACCGGTGCGCACGCCGTGCTCTCTGGCAGACGCGGTGCAGGCGACGATCGTGTTCGCCTGCACCAGAGCGGTGGGCGGATGCGGGGGCGCGCTGCCGAGGGCGGCCCGCATGGGCCAGTCGGGGAACCACAGCACGAGCACGCGGAGCGGGCTGCTCATCCGGCTTCCGCCCATCGCAGGAGCTCGCCGGGAGCAGACTCGCGGGGAGCGGCGGTCTCGGAGGTGAGCACGGGCAGTGCGGTGAGCTCTGCTGCGGTGGCCTCGAGGGTGCCGTGCCCTCCCGGCAGCTGCACGCGCACACTCGACGGGCGAGGGCTGTGCCGTGTCTGCGCGGTCACCGTGACCGTGCAGTCGGAGAGCAGCCCCCAGCCGGCGCCCAGGCCGTGCCAGTGCGGGTCGTGAAGTCGTATCGTGCCCTCGCTCTGCGGCCAGCGCTCGGTGCCGGGAGACTCGGTGACCAGGAGCGTGCACCCCCGATCGCGCAGGCGGGCGCTCAGCCGGGAGACGTCGGCGTCTCGCGCCCGCATGCCGGGGGAGACGACGATCAGGGGCACGACCTCGGCCAGGGCGGAGGTCGCCGCGAGCCAGCGCTCACCGGGGCTGGGGACGAGGATCAGACGGGCAAGGTCGATGCCGAACGCGGCTGCTGCTTCGACGCCGAGGTTCGGCATGCCGACCACTGCGCACCAGAGTCCCTTCTGCGATGCCGCACTGAGCAGCGCGAGCACGAGACTCGGCGAGGGGGAGACGGTGTAGGAGGTGCCGGTCTGCAGACCTTCCTCCGGCAGGAGCGCGGCGAAGGCGGGGTCGAGGGGCAGCAGTGCATGTTCACTGCGTCGCCGCTGCATCCTGCTGATCTCGCGGCGCAGTCGCAGGACTTCTCCTGCCCGGGAATCGCTGCCCGGGGAGAGCGAGACCACCGCATCGAGCCCGATCACCCTGCATCCTTTCTCGAAGATATATTCTAATATACCAAGCTGTGCGAACGACGATAGTTCGTACATCGGACATCGACAGGGTTGTCCACAGGTGGTCTGCGCCGGACCTGTCGATCTCCTAACCTGCGGGGATGGACATCCGGCTCGCCCTCATCGCGCTCGTGCACACCGCACTGATCGGCATCGGGGGATGGCTGGTCGTGATCGACGCGCGCACGCATCGCCTCCCGAACCGGATCGTGCTGCCGACACTCGCCTGCCTGATCCTGCTCGCCGTGACCGACGCCGTGGCGACGGGGCAGGGCGCGACACTCGCCCGCGCCCTCATCGGCATGGTGATCCTCGGAGGGTTCTATGCGGTGCTGCGAGGGATGAGTCGTGCGGGAATGGGCGGCGGTGATGTGAAGCTCGCCGCTGTCATCGGCCTCGTGCTGGGCTGGCACGGCTGGCAGTCGCTCGCGATCGGCGCGGCCTCGGCCTTCGTCCTGGGGGCGCTCTACGCGCTGGTGCTCATCCTCCTGCGAAGAGCGGACGGAGCCACCCGGATCGCCTTCGGCCCGTGGATGATCGCCGGCGCGCTCCTGGGCGTCGTCCTCGGATGAATCCGCCCGCCTCGCACCGATACCGTCACGACGGCGCTACTGTGAAGCACATGGCACTCGCACGACTTCACGGCGGCCCGCTGGACGGGCAGATCATCCCTCTCGGCGACGCGGACGACAAGCTGATCGTCCCCTACAGCGAGACGCAGGTGGTGTACAACCGCCGTGGCGGACCGCAGAACACCGGTCCGAACGACGGTCCCACCGAGATCGACTACTGGTTCGAAGAGTCTCTCGAGGACCTCACGCTCGACGATGACTGAGTCGTCCCGAACGATAGAGGTCGAGCGCAAGTACGACGTCGACATCGAGACGCCGCTGCCGAACTGGAGCGCCGTTCCCGGTGTCGACACCATCACCACCGGCGAGGCCCGGGCTCTGGATGCCCGGTACTTCGACACGTCTGATGGCGTGCTCGCACGCGCAGGCGTGGCGCTGCGGCGTCGTACGGGCGGTCCCGACGAGGGCTGGCATGTGAAGGGGCCGCGGCAGGGCGACGGGCGGCTCGAACTCGGCTGGCCGCTCGGCGAGGGCGACGAGCTCCCATCCGCCGTCGCCGAGACCGTGTCCGAGTGGACGACTGCACCGCTGACACCGCTCGCCCGGATCGAGAACGACCGCACGGCGTATCTGCTGACGGGCCCGAACGGCGTCGTGGCGGAGTTCGTCGACGACCGGGTGCGTGCCACCGATCTCCGCCAGGGTGTGCAGCGCGAATGGCGGGAGTGGGAGATGGAGCTCGGCCCCGCCGCCCCGGCTGACGACGCAGGACGTGCTGCCTTCTTCGACGCCGTGGCGCACGCTGTTCGGGAAGCCGGCGGCCGTGAATCCGGCTCCGACTCCAAGCTCGCCCGCGCACTGGGCTTCTAGACGCGCACGGGGCTTCTAGGCAGAGAGCGCGGCCGCGCGCAACCCCTTCCCCCGGGGTGGCAGCGAGTGCTTGAGTGACAGCATGAGCCGACCGCCTGTGCTTCGATCGCTGCAGACGATCGTTCCCGACACCGTCCTCGTCCAGGAGCAGGTGCGTGATGTCTTCGCGCAGCAGCCCGGCCTCGGCAGGCTCGCGCAGCGAATCGTCACCACATCGTTCAACGTCTCGGGCATCGACACGCGACACACGGTGATCGACGAGCTGTCGCTCGAATCCGAGGTCGCAGATCCCGTCTTCTTCGACCGCCTTTCGGGGGCGCTGCTGGCACCCGGCACGAAAGCGCGCAACGACGTGTACACGCGTGAGGCGGCGAGGCTCTTCGTCGAGGCCGCGAGGCGGGCGATCGAGTCCGACCCCGACCTCGAGCCCGCCGATGTGACGCACGTCATCACGGTCTCGTGCACCGGGTTCCACGCCCCTGGCCCGGAGTACGAGATCGTTCGCGCGCTCGGGCTGTCCGACGCCGTGCAGCGCTTCCACCTCGGATTCATGGGCTGCTACGCGTCGATGCCTGCGCTTCGTGCCGCGAGTCAGTTCTGCCTCGCGGATGAGAGTGCCGTCGTCCTGGTCGTGAGCGTGGAGCTGTGCACCCTGCATCTGCGCTCATCGGAGAATCCGGACACGATCGTCGCCTCTTCCCTGTTCGCCGACGGGGCAGCCGCAGGCATCGTCACGGCGCGCGACCTCCCGACGCCATTGCCGGCACTGCGCCTGGACCGTTTCCACACCGCGATCGCTCCGGAGGGTGAGAAGGACATGGCCTGGACGATCGGCGACACCGGGTTCGAGATGATCCTCTCAACGGCTGTGCCGCAGATCATCGGCGAGACGATCATCGGTGCGCTCCGACCGTTGTACGGCGCCGAGGAGGATCTCGGTGGGGCCTTCGAGGCCGGCAATGTGGGAGAGGCGGTTCAGCACTGGGCGATTCACCCCGGTGGGCGCAGCATCCTCGACAAGGTGCAGGAGCGATTGCACCTCAGCGATGCGCAGCTGCACCCGGCCAGGGAGGTGCTGCGGGAGAACGGGAACATGTCCAGCGCGACCGTGCTGTTCGTCCTCAAACGCATCCTGGAGGAGGAGGGGCCGAGTGCAGGTGACCGGGTATCCGCGATGGCGTTCGGTCCGGGACTGACCGCTGAGAGTGCGCTGATGACCGTGCTCGTGCCGACGCAGTCATGAGCCCGGCCCTTGCGGTGCGGGACGTCGACGCCCGGGAGCTGATGGATGATCCGCGCGCCGATGCGCGGATGCTGGCCAGGACCTACGGACGCTTCGGGCTCGTGAACGCGTTGGTCTCCCGTCCCGGGGCGCTCTATCGGCGCGACATCCGACCGCGGGCGGAGCGCACCCGGTCGTTGCGGATCCTCGATGTCGGCGCGGGCGGGGGAGACCTCTGTCGCCTGCTCGCGTGGCGGTTGCGTCAGGACGGGCTCGACGCCGAGATCACCGCTCTCGACGCCGATGAGCGCGCGATCCGTTGGGCATCGGCGCACGATCGTGGCGCGGGTATCCGCTATCGCCGCGCCCTCACGAACGAGCTCGTGGCCGCGGGTGAGATGTATGACGTGGTGCTGTCCAACCATGTGCTGCATCACCTCGACGACGCCGAGCTCCAGGCCGTGCTCAGCGATTCCGTGCAACTCGCGGCGCCCGGTGGGCTGGTGTCGCATCACGACATCGCCCGGAGCCGTACGGCCCGTCTGCTGTTCGCCGCAGCCACCTGGCCGATCTCCGGCACCCTGCTCGCTGACTCGTTCATCCGCGAGGACGGTCTCATCAGCATCCGCCGCTCCTACACGCTCGCCGAGCTCGCCGCGATCGCCCCTGCCGGGTGGACGGTCCGCGGGGGTGTGCCCTCTCGCCTGGAATTGCGGTGGGAGGGTGATCGTGCCCGACCATGACGTGCTGATCGTGGGCGCGGGGCCGGTCGGTCTGCTGCTGGCCTGTCTGCTGGTGCAGGAAGGGCTGCGGGTGGCGGTCTGCGAGCGCCGGAAAGAGGCAGATGACCGAACCAGAGCGATCGGCATCCATCATCCGGGGCTCGAGGCACTGGAAGCCGCGGGTATCGGCGCCGCGGTGCGGACGGAGGCGCTGAAGCTCGAGGGTGGCGAGGTGCGCAGCCGTCGACGGACTCTGGCGACGTTGACCTTCGCGGCGGATCGCCCGGTCCTGATCCTTCCGCAGCAGCGGACGGGGGCTCTGCTGCGTGCGCGCCTGCAGGAGCTCTCCGCAGACGCCGTGATCTCCGGATGCACCGCACGGCAGGTCAGAGAGACGGCAGCCGGCGTGCAGGTCTGCGCAGAGGGCTCGGACGGTCCGCGCGAGTTCACGGCCGCGGTGGTGGTGGTGGCAGACGGGGTCAGGAGCCGTGTCCGTGACGATCTCGACCTTGGATGGCGGCGCCGTGCGGGACGCGCCTCCTACGCGATGCTCGACGTCGCTGAGGCGTCGCCGGAGCAACGGGCGGTTCTGCATTGTGAACCCGCAGGCCTCGTGGAGTCCTTCCCGCTTCCGGGCGGGCGCCGACGATGGGTGGTACGCGACGGATCCGCAGATCTTCGCACCCCCGAGCGCTTTTCCACGGTGATCAGGCAGCGCACCGGGATCGGCATCGACCTCGATCAGGCGGCGATGCCCACGACCTTTGTCGCAGCTCAGCACACGGCGACGCGGATGCATCGCGGGCGGGTGGTGCTCTTGGGCGACGCTGCGCACGAAGTCAGTCCGATCGGCGGGCAGGGGATGAACCTCGGATGGGTCGACGCGATGCGCCTCGCAGGGGAGCTCGCACGCTCGCTCCCGGAGCGGATGCCGGACCTGACCGCATACGATCGCCAGGCTCGCAGGTCAGCAGCACGAGCGCAGCGCCGTGCGGCGTTCTACATGTCGATGGGGGCTCCGGCCTCCGCTCCGGTCGTGCGGGGGAGGGAGCTGCTGATGCGCACGCTCGGATCGTCACCGCTGCGCGGGTGGACGGCCGGGCTGCTCACGATGCGTGGCCTCTGACGCACGAAGGCCCGATCCGCGAGATGCGGACCGGGCCTTCGTGATGAATGGAGATGAACCTCGATCAGAAGTTGATCATGTGGCCGGCGAGGCCATGGAAGCCCTCCTGCAGCGCCTCCGACAGCGTCGGGTGCGTGTGCACGTTGCGGGCCAGCTCGAGAGCGGTGAGGTCCCACTTCTGGGCCAGTGTCAGCTCCGGCAGGAGCTCGGAGACGTCGGGGCCGATCATGTGCGCGCCGATGAGCTCGAGGTGCTCGGCGTCGGCGATCAGCTTGACGAAGCCGACGGGCTCGCCCAGGCCGTGCGCCTTGCCGTTCGCCATGAACGGGAAGGTGGCGACCTTGATCTCGCGACCCTCGTCCTTGGCCTGCTGCTCGGTGAGGCCGAACGAGGCGACCTGCGGCGAGCAGAACGTGGCACGCGGCATCATCCGGTAGTCGCCCAGCGTCTGGGTCTCTGCGCCGCCGATGGTCTCGGCGGCGACGACGCCCTGGGCCTCGGCCACGTGGGCGAGCTGGAGCTTGGCGGTCACATCGCCGATGGCGTAGATGCCGTCGACGTTGGTTCGCATGTGGTCGTCGATGTCGATCGCACCGCGCTCGGTGAGCTTCACGCCGGTGGCTTCGAGACCGAAGCCCTCGATGTTCGGAGCGAACCCGACCGACATGAGGACCTTGCCGGCCTCGATCGACGACTGCTGTCCGTCTTTCCCGGTGTAGGTGACGGTGACGGAGGTGCCGTTGTCGACGACCGACTCGACCTTGGTCGAGGTGAGGATGTCGACGCCGTAGTTCTTGTACTGCTTCGTGATCTCCTTCGACACGTCCGCGTCCTCGTTGGGGAGCGCACGGTCGAGGAACTCGATGATCGTGACCTTGACCCCGTAGTTCGTCAGCACGTAGGCGAACTCCATGCCGATGGCACCGGCGCCGACGATGACGATCGACTCGGGCAGCTCACGGGTCATGATCTGCTCTTCGTAGGTCACGACGTTCTCGCTGAGCGTGACGCCAGGCAGCAGGCGGACCTTGGATCCGGTGGCGATGATGACGTTGTCGAAGGTGACCTCTTCGGTCGTGCCGTCGGCCTTGGCGACGGAGATCGCCTTGGGGCCGGTGAAGGTGCCGCGACCGTTGTACTCGGTCACCTTGTTCTTCTTCATCAGGAAGTGGATGCCCTTGACGCGGCCCTCCGCGACCTCGCGGCTGCGGTCGAACGCCTTGCCGAAGTCGATCGTGAACTCGCCGGAGATTCCGAAGAACTCCGCCTTGTGGTTCAGGGTGTGCGCGAGCTCCGCGTTCTTCAGGAGGGCCTTGGAGGGGATGCAGCCCACATTGAGGCAGACACCACCCCAGTACTTCTCCTCGATGATTGCGGTGGACAGGCCGAGCTGCGCGCTGCGAACCGCAGCGACGTATCCACCAGGACCTGCACCGAGGATGACGACGTCGTAATGAGGCATGCGTTAAGCCTATCGCTCCGAAGGGGCGTCGGAATCGGGCGAGGAGCCGCTCTTCCGCGCGCGCATCGTGTACCAGAGCATCAGTGCCACGATCACCAGGATGCCGCCGATCGAGAGTCCCCAGATCCATGCTGACGCGCCGGAGGAGGATCCGGAATCGGCCGCGGGAGTAGACGTCGGTGCAGGCGCCGCGGTCTGCTCGGCGGTCGGTGCCGCGGTCGTCGGAGCGGCGCTGGGCTCATTCGACGCCGCACCGTCGTCGCCGACGGTGACGGTGAAGAAGTACTCACCGGATGTGGGGTGTCCGTCGCTGGAGACGACCTTCCAGATCACGTGGTACTGACCGGCAGGTCCTGACCCGCGCAGCGGCTGGGAGACGATCGCACCGTCCACGGTCGCGGGACCATCGATGATCGATTCGCCGGCGGGGTCGGTCACGACGACCTCGGTCGCCCCCTCGCCCTCGATGAGCTTCGCACTGAACGTCAGCGTCAACTCGGCGGGAACCACGTCGACCGACTCGTCGGCTGCCGGCGACGACGACACCAGCGCATCGTGTGCGGATGCCGAGAGGGGGGAGAAGAGCACGAGAAGCGCGGCGAGCAAGGCCGCGGCGAGGGCGATCGGGACGGCCGGATGGCGCAGAGCTTTGGTCTTCACGAGTCCACCCTATGAATAACCGGTATGTGATGGCTGAGTATGAAAGCGGCCTCCCGCGAGCGGCTCGGCATCCGTTAGTCTGGACAACCAGGAGGGCACAGTGACTGACAGCGACAGCCGACCGGCCGGAGAAGCCGCGATCCACCGTTCCGGTGAGCAGAGACACGACGTGACGCAGACGTTCGGGCATGATTCCGACCTGTCTTTCGTGCCGTTCGGGGTGGAACTCACCGACATCGAGCAGACCGCGATCGCCGCCCTGCCCGCAGGATCGGCGCTTCTGCTGGTCCGTTCCGGCGCACTCGCCGGTGCGCGTTACCTTCTCGACACCGACGTGACGACCGTCGGCCGTCACCCCGAGGCCGACATCTTCTTCGACGATGTGACCGTCTCCCGTCGGCATGCGGAGATCACCCGCACCGGATCGACGTTCGAGATCATCGATCAGCGTTCCCTCAACGGAACCTATGTCAACGGTGAGCGCGTCGATCGCAGCGCGCTGGTCGACGGCTCCGAACTCCGTGTCGGCAAGTTCCGCCTGAACTTCTTCGCCTCCCCTCGCGACCGCGTGGCGGCGAACGCCTGATGGCGGCTTCTCCCGCCCGCGAACGCTCTGCGTCCGCGGGCCTGCTGAGTATCGGTCAGGTGCTCGCAAGGCTCACCCCGGAGTTTCCCGATCTGACCTCCAGCAAGCTTCGTTTCCTCGAGGTGCAGGGCATCGTCAGCCCCTCTCGTACGGACTCGGGCTACCGCAAGTTCTCGGCTTCCGACATCGAGCGTCTCCGGCTCGGGCTCACACTGCAGCGTGACCACTACCTGCCGCTGAGCGTCATCCGCGAACAGCTCGACGAGGTCGATGCCGGTGGAGATGCGTCCGCGCTCGTGCCGCCGCCGTCGATCGCCCCGACACCGCGCCGCTATCGCCGTGACGAGCTCCTCGCCGCCGCTGGCGCAGGACCGCAGCTCCTCAACGATGCGATCAGCACCGGCGTCATCACCGCGCAGGAGAACTACCAGGAGGCGACGGTGATCCTGCTCCGCGGTCTCGTCGCCCTCGACCGGCACGGCATCGAACCGCGGCATCTCCGTTCCCTGCGCCAGGGGGCGGAGCGAGAGGTCGCCCTCATCGAATCAGCCATGTCGGCGCTGCTGCGCCGGACCGATGCCGCATCTCGTGCGAAGGCCAGCGAGCTGGCCCCTGAACTCGCCTCGCGGATCGACGAAGTGCGCTCGCTTTTCGTCAAGGACGCGCTGTCGCGAGTGCTTTCGTAACGAACTGATTGCGACACACCTTCGCGGTCGCACGGATGTCATTGCCGGTGCCCTGGCACTGCTCTACCGTGGAAGATAACCGTTCCAGGGAGGATTTCAGATGAATGCGGATGAGCTCACAGGCGACCCGCGGTTCGTACCCGAACTCCTCTTCACGGACGGTCTCCCGGCCATGGATGACGAGGTCGGCTACCGTGGCGCTGTCGCCGCTCGTGCCGCCGGCATCACGTACCGCCAGCTCGACTACTGGGCCCGCACCGAGCTGGTAGAGCCCACCGTCCGCGGTGCGAGCGGCTCCGGGTCCCAGCGTCTCTACGGCTTCCGCGACATCCTCGTCCTCAAGCTCGTGAAGAGTCTTCTCGACACCGGCATCTCTCTGCAGCAGATCCGCACCGCAGTCGAAGAGCTGCGTCGCGCCGGCATCCGCGACCTCGCAGGCACGACGCTCATGAGCGACGGCGCCTCGGTCTATCTCTGCACCTCGAACGATGAGGTCATCGACCTCGTCAGCCGCGGCCAGGGCGTGTTCGGCATCGCCGTCGGCAAGGTGCTCCGCGAAGTCGAGTCGACGCTCGTCGCGTTCGATGCGACCGCTCCCGACCCCGTCGACGAGCTCACCGCTCGTCGCACCAAACGCTCCGCCTGACGCGCGTCCGCGTCACACAGAAAACGGCCGTCCTCGATGAGGGCGGCCGTTTCGCTGTGCGTGTCGTGGCTCTCAGCTCTGCTGGCCGCTCTCGGGGACGGCGATGCGTCCCGTGCGGATGATGCGGTCGAGCAGCTGATCGAAGTCGGCCGCGAGCTCCTGAGCCGAGTCGCCCGGCCAGATGTGCAGCGGCTTGGCGGCACCCTGAGCTTGCTGCAGCGATGTGCGCTCCGGCAGCTGCGGCGAGAGGACGAGAGGACCGAACATGTCACGCAGCTCCTTGATGCGGAACTGATGTTCGATGGACTGCGGGCGCACGCGGTTCACGACGATGCCGAGAGGCTGCAGCCGTGGGGAGAGTCCGCGGCGGATCTCTTCGATCGCGCGGAGGGCACGGTCGGCTGCCGCGACAGAGAAGAGCCCGGGTTCGGTGACGACCATGACGCGGTCGCTCGCCGCCCACGCCGTTCGGGTCAGTGCATTCAGTGAAGGGGCGCAGTCGACGAGGACGAGGTCGTAGTCGGCCTCGACGGAAGCGAGGGCCTCCTCGAGCTTCCACACATCGCGCACGCTCGGGTGCGGACCGTCGAAGTTGATCGCCGAGGGACTGCCGATGAGCACATCGATCGTTCCGGGGTGCACCTTCGCCCAGCCGCTGGAGGTGATCGCCTGACGGACGACCTTCTCCTTCGGGTTCGCCAGGACGTCGGCGATGTTGAGGCGTCCGGCCACCTGGATGTCCATCCCGGTGGAGACGTCGGACTGCGGGTCGAGGTCGACGACGAGAGTCCGGACTCCTCGGGCGAAGGCCGCTGAGGCCAACCCGAGTGTCACGGTCGTCTTGCCGACGCCCCCCTTGAGAGAGCTGACGCTGAGTACGTGCACGGAGACCACGTTACCTTCCCCTAGGCTGGGGGAACACTCAGCCCCGCCCCATGCGCATCGAAAACGCTGCGCATCGAGCTCCCAGAGGTGTGCATGTTCCAGAAGATCCTTGTGGCGAATCGCGGCGAGATCGCGATCCGTGCCTTCCGTGCGGCAGTCGAAGTGGGAGCGCGCACCGTCGCGGTGTTCCCGCACGAAGACCGCGGCTCCGTGCATCGACTCAAGGCCGACGAGGCCTACGAGATCGGCGAGCGTGGCCATCCCGTACGCGCGTACCTGAACGTCGATGAGATCATCCGTGTCGCACTCGAGTCGGGCGCGGACGCGATCTACCCCGGCTACGGGTTCCTCTCCGAGAACCCCGAGCTGGCGGAGAAGGCAGCGGCGAACGGGATCGTCTTCATCGGACCGCCCTCGAAGGTGCTCGAGATGGCGGGCAACAAGGTCGAGGCGAAACGTCATGCGGTCGAGGCGGGGGTTCCTGTCCTGCGATCCACTGAAGCCTCCGACGACGTCGACGCGCTGGTGGCGCAGGCGGCGGAGATCGGATTCCCGCTGTTCGCGAAGGCGGTCGCCGGCGGCGGTGGCAGGGGGATGCGCCGCGTCGAGACGGCAGGCGATCTCGCCCCGGCTCTGGCCGAGGCCATGCGCGAGGCATCCAGTGCCTTCGGCGATCCGCGGATGTTCCTTGAGCAGGCGGTGGTGCGGCCCCGTCACATCGAAGTGCAGATCCTCGCCGACAAGTCGGGTGAGACTGTGCACCTCTTCGAGCGCGACTGCTCTGTGCAGCGGCGTCATCAGAAGGTCGTCGAGATCGCCCCGGCGCCGAACCTCGATGACAGCGTCCGCATCGCGCTGCATGGCTACGCCATCGCCTTCGCCCGGTCCATCGGCTACGAGAACGCCGGAACGGTCGAGTTCCTGCTCGAGACGGCGGGGGAGCGCACGGGCGAAGTCGTCTTCATCGAGATGAACCCCCGCATCCAGGTCGAGCACACCGTGACCGAAGAGGTCACCGATGTCGACCTGGTGCAGAGCCAGATGCGGATCGCCTCCGGTCAGACTCTCGCCGAGCTCGGTCTCCAGCAGCAGAACCTTCACCTGAGAGGTGCGGCGTTGCAGTGCCGGATCACGACGGAGGACCCGACACAGGGATTCCGCCCGGACACCGGCAAGATCACCACGTACCGCTCGCCGGGCGGCGCCGGTATCCGTCTCGATGGCGGCACGGTGCACCAGGGGGCGCAGATCAGCCCGCACTTCGACTCGATGCTGGCGAAGCTCACCTGCCGAGGACGCGATTTCCCCGCAGCCGTGGCGCGCGCTCGTCGTGCCCTCGCCGAGTTCCGCATCCGTGGCGTCTCTACCAACATCCCCTTCCTCCAGGCGCTCCTGGAAGACGATGCATTCATCGCCGGCGACGTCAGCACCTCGTTCATCGACGAGCGTCCAGAGCTCCTGCGCGGTCGCGTCTCGAAGGACCGTGGCACGAAGCTGCTGAACTGGCTGGTCGACGTCACTGTGAACAAGCCGCACGGCGTGCATCCCGGCGTCGTCGACGCGGTCACCAAGCTGCCCGCCGTCGACCTGGCATCCGAACCTGCGCCGGGGTCGCGTCAGCGGCTCCTCGAACTGGGACCCGAGGGTTTCGCGCGGAGCCTGCGCGAGCAGACGGAGCTGGCGGTCACGGACACGACGTTCCGCGACGCGCATCAGTCCCTGCTGGCCACGCGGGTGCGTACGAAAGATCTCGTTGCGGCCGCACCGTATCTCGCAAGGCTTACGCCCGGTCTGCTCTCGGTCGAGGCGTGGGGTGGCGCCACCTACGACGTCGCGCTGCGCTTCCTGGGCGAAGACCCATGGGAGCGACTCGACAAACTGCGCGCGGCGCTTCCGAACGTCGCGATCCAGATGCTGCTGCGCGGTCGCAACACCGTCGGCTACACGCCGTACCCGACGGCTGTGACCCAGGCGTTCGTCGCCGAGGCGGCCGCCAGTGGCGTCGACATCTTCCGCATCTTCGATGCGCTCAACGACGTCGAGCAGATGCGTCCGGCGATCGAGGCCGTCCGCAACACCGGAACCGCCGTCGCGGAGGTGGCGCTCTGCTACACGGGTGACCTGCTGGATCCCGCCGAAGACCTCTACACCCTCGACTACTACCTGGGCCTCGCAGACCAGATCGTCGAGGCCGGGGCGCACATCATCGCGATCAAGGACATGGCGGGTCTGCTGCGTCCGGCCGCGGCGGCCAAGCTCGTCACGGCGTTGCGTGAGCGTTTCGACCTCCCGGTCCACCTGCACACGCACGACACCCCCGGCGGCCAGCTCGCGACTCTCCTCGCGGCCAGCGCTGCGGGTGTGGATGCGGTCGACGCCGCATCGGCGCCGCTCTCCGGGACCACGAGCCAGCCCTCGCTGTCATCCCTGATCGCTGCGCTCGCGCATACCGAGCGCGACACCGGGATCTCCCTCGACGCCGTCTCGGATCTGGAGCCGTACTGGGAGGCGGTGCGTCGCCAGTACGCTCCGTTCGAGTCGGGTCTCCCGGGACCCACGGGCCGCGTCTATCACCACGAGATTCCGGGCGGTCAGCTCTCGAACCTCCGCCAGCAGGCGAAGGCGCTCGGCCTCGCAGACGACTTCGAGCTCATCGAGGACATGTACGCCGCCGCCGATCGAATCCTCGGTCGTGTTCCCAAGGTGACGCCCTCGTCCAAGGTCGTCGGAGATCTCGCACTGCACCTGGCCGCCGTCAAGGCCGACCCCGCAGACTTCGAGGCGAACCCCGAGAAGTACGACATCCCGGATTCCGTCGTCGGCTTCATGGCCGGCGAACTCGGCGAGCTGCCGGGTGGATGGCCGGAGCCCTTCCGCACGAAGGTGCTCGCCGGGCGTTCGGTGCGTGTCGGTCTCACCGCGATCACCGAGGATGACGAAGCCGCGCTTGCCGGCAGCAGCACCGAACGGCGGACGCGACTGAACACGCTGCTGTTCCCGGCTCCCAGCGCGGAGTATGCCGAGCGCCGCGAGTTGTTCGGCGACCTCTCGGTGCTCGATACGAGCGACTACCTGTACGGGCTCGTGGCGGGGCAGGAGCATCAGATCGAGATCGATCGCGGTGTGCGGCTGTACGTCGGGCTCGAAGCGATCGGCGATGCCGACGACAAGGGCATGCGCACGGTCATGACGACTCTCAACGGACAGCTCCGTCCGGTGTTCGTCCGCGACAGATCCATCAAGGTGGACGCGATCGAAGTCGAGAAGGCCGACACCTCCGTACCCGGCCAGGTCGCGGCTCCGTTCTCCGGCGTCGTCACGCTGAAGGCCGAGGTCGGATCCACTGTCCGAGCGGGGGAGCCTGTCGCATCCATCGAGGCCATGAAGATGGAGGCGGCCATCACCGCACCCGTCGACGGCGTCATCGAACGTCATGCGATCGCCGAGACGCAGCAGGTGGACGCCGGAGATCTTT
This sequence comes from Microbacterium sp., assembly GCA_050701935.1. Lineage (GTDB taxonomy): Bacteria > Actinomycetota > Actinomycetes > Actinomycetales > Microbacteriaceae > Microbacterium. The sequence goes on along the minus strand of JBOGEI010000001.1, from coordinate 4,117 downwards.
TGGTCGTGATCCGTCCGGCGCACTAACCTTGTGCGGGCGAGGCCGCGCATCATGTGCGCACCCGAGGCCCGCGCAGGCTTGGAGCGACATCGTGACACCGAAGAACACCACTGACCCCGAGGACAACCCGCTGGGGGTGCTCGACGAAGCCGCGTCTGTGGACACGGCCGGTATCGGCATCCTCGGCAGGACCGCCCAGGTCAGCGTGACCCTCCCCAAGGACGAGGACGATGACCTCGCCGACGACGGGGTCGTCGAAGGCGAGGTCATCGGCGACCTCGTCGTCGATCCGCCTCGTGCTGTGGAGCCGAAGGTGAGCTCCCCGGCCAAGACGAAGCCGGTCCTGCGCGCAGCACCGAGTCCTCGGCCCGCGTCGTCGGCGACGGCGGAACCGGCGACGGTCGAGAAGCCGTTGAACCCCATGATCGACGAGCCCGCTCCGACGGTGACGCCGATCGTGGAGCCACCGGTCGTCACGGGGGTGATCGAGGAGGCGCCGGTCGTCGAACCGATCGTGATCGACGTGTCCGCGCTCGAATCCGATCGCACCGTCGATGTCGTCGATGCGATCGTCATCGAGGAACCGGAACCGGAACCGGAACCGGAACCGACCGTCGACGAGCATGATGCAGCCGAAGCTCAGGCAGCGGAGAAGGAAGCTGCCGCGCGATTCCTCGCCAGAGCTCGTTCCGAGATCGCGACGACTCCCGCTCCGGCATCAGCGGTGCGGGCCTCCGTCGAGAAGGAGAGCAACACCGTGTCCACTCCAGAAGAGAGGTCCGTCGTGCCGCAGCCCGCACGGGCGACAGCGCGCACAGACGTGACGCTCACCTCGAAGCGCCTGGACGATCTGGGCGAATCGTCTCGCGAGTCCGCCGATCTGCTCACAGCCGATCGTCTGCTCGACCCGCACCGGATCACGAAGGCGGAGCCCGAGGGAGCATGGAGTCACTTCCTCTATGCGGTCTCGGGGCGACGGATCAACATCGGTGACGGACGCCGTGCGCGCGAGCGCAAGGCGCTGTCGGCGCGGATCGCTGCCCCGCTCGCCGGTGGAGCGCGCTTCATCCCGGTGCTCTCACGCAAGGGCGGCGTCGGCAAGACGACGATCACCGCACTGCTGGGCATGGCGCTCGCCGACGCGCGCGAAGATCGCGTGATCGCCGTCGACGCCAATCCCGATCGCGGCACGCTCGCCGAGCGCATCGTGCGTTCGAACCACAGCAAGTCGGTGCGCGATCTCGTCAGGATCCACGACGATGTCAGGGGCTACCATGACATCTCGGCCATCGTGGCTCGGGATGCGACCCGTCTCGATGTGCTCGCGTCCGACTCCGATCCACGCATCGCCGAGGCGTTCAGCGATAGCGACTATCGCGACGTCGCCGGTGTCGCGGCACACTACTACTCGCTCGTGCTCACCGACACCGGGACCGGGATCGTGCACTCCGTGATGTCGGCGACGCTCGACCTCGCGGACCAGATCGTCATCGTCTCGGGTCTCAGCGTCGATGAGGCTCGGCTCGCGTCCGAGACGCTCACGTGGCTCGAGACGAATGGCTACGCCGAGCAGGCTCGTGAGGCGATCGTCGTGCTGAACCAGTCCACGCCGGGAGCACCGCTGGTGCGCCTGAACGAACTGCAGGCGCACTTCGCCACTCGTGCGCGCAGCGTGGTCCGAGTCCCATACGACCCGCAGATCGCGGGCGGGGGGACGATCGTGTTCGCGAACCTGCTGCCGGAGACCCGGATCGCCGCCCGCGAACTCGCGGCGCTGCTGGTCGAGGGCCTGCGGGCCAGGGCCGCCTGATGGCAGTCCGTGAGATCCGCATCTTCGGCGACCCGGTTCTGCGTACGGTCTGTGCGCCGATCGAGGAGATCGACGACGGAGTACGCGCACTCGTGGCCGACCTGATCGACACCGTGGAGCTGCCCGGGCGCGCTGGCGTCGCGGCACCGCAGATCGGTGTCGCTCTGCGCGCCTTCAGCTACAACATCGACGGCGACATCGGTTATGTGCTCAACCCGGTGCTGACAGAGGTTCGCGGTGAGCCGGAGCCGACGGGGGAGGGCTGCCTCTCGGTTCCAGGCCTCTGGCACGATGCGCAGCGTCACCCCTGGGCTCGCGTCGAGGGTATCGACCTCGATGGCAAGCCTGTCGTCCTCGAGGGCGATGGCCTCCTCGCGCAGGCGCTGCAGCACGAGACCGATCACCTCGACGGCAAGCTCTTCCTGACCCGGCTCGATGCAGAGACCCGCAAGGCCGCGATGCGCGAGGTGCGCGAGAGCTCCTGGTTCTGAGAGCACGCGGTGTGAAGACGTGAAGAAGGGCCCCGCACGCGCGGGGCCCTTCTTCATATCGTGAGCGTCAGCCGCCGATCGGGACGTTCGTCGTCGCGACGGGCTCGTCGTAGATCGCGGCGATCTCATCCGCGAAGTCGTTCATGATGATGTTCCTCTTGATCGAGAGCTTCGGGGTGAGGTGGCCGGAGGCCTCGGTCCACTCCGAGTCGAGGATCGTGAACTTCCGGATCGACTCCGCACGCGAGACGCGGGCGTTCGCGGTGTCCACCGCGCGCTGCACCTCGGCGCGCACGGCCGGGTTCTTCGACGCATCGACCAGAGACATCGTGCTTTCGAGCCCGTTGTTCGCGAGCCAGGTCGGCAGCATCTCCGGGTCGAGCGTGACGAGCGCCGAGATGAATGGACGCTGATCGCCGACGACCACGACCTGGCCGATGATCGGGTTCGCGCGGATCGGATCCTCGAGCGCGGCGGGAGCGACGTTCTTGCCGCCGGCCGTGACGATGATCTCCTTCTTGCGACCGGTGATCGTGAGGAAGCCCTCGGCGTCGAAGCTGCCGATGTCGCCGGTGTGGAACCAGCCGCCTTCGCTGAAGGCCTCAGCCGTCGCCTCGGGATTGTTCCAGTACTCCTTGAAGACGTTGATGCCGCGGACCTCGATCTCGCCATCCTCGGCGAGCCGCACCCCGACCCCTGGAAGGGCCGGCCCGACCGTGCCGATCTTCGACTTGTCCGCGAGGTTCACAGTGGCGGGCGCCGTCGTCTCGGTCAGGCCGTAGCCCTCCAGGATGACCACGCCGAGGCTGTGGAAGAAGTGTCCGAGCCGCGAGCCGAGCGGTGCCGAGCCGGAGACGGCGTAGACGACGTTGCCTCCCATGGCTTCTCTGAGCTTGCTGTACACGAGCTTGTTGAACAGGGCGAACTTGAGCTTCATCCCGAACGGGATCGGCTTGCCTGCCTCGAGCAACTTCGAGTGCTCGATCGCGACGTCGGCTGCCGCGCGGAAGATCTTGCCCTTGCCACCGGCCTCGGCCTTCTGCTCCGCCGAGTTGTAGACCTTCTCGAACACGCGCGGGACCGCGAGGAGGAAGGTCGGCTTGAACGACCCGAGCGCCGGCAGGAGCTGGCGCGTGTCCGGCTGGTGTCCCGTGCGCACTCCCGCATGGATGTCGAGGATCGAGATGAACCGGGCGAAAACGTGTGCGGTGGTGATGAAGAGGAGGGTGGATGCGCCGGGCGTCTGGACGACCTCGTCCAATGCCTTGGCCGAGTTGCGGGAGAGCTCGACGAAGTTGCTGTGGGTGAGCACGCATCCCTTCGGGCGGCCCGTCGAGCCGGAGGTGTAGATGAGCGTCGCGATGTCGGAGCCCACTGCGAGGGAGCGGCGACGCTCGATCTCGCCGTCGGTCACCGATGCGCCCTGCGCGGTCAGAGTGTCGATGGCGCCGAGGTGAAGCTGCCACACCTCGCGGATCAGAGGCAGGTCGCCACGGACCTCATCGACCCGGGCGAAGTGCTCGGGCGATTCCACGATCAACGCGATAGCGCCGGAGTCCTCGAGGATCCACTGGATCTGGGAGGGGGAGCTGGTCTCGTAGATCGGCACCATCACGGCACCGGCGTAGAAGAGTGCGAAATCGACCAGCGTCCACTCATACGTCGTTCTGGCGAGGAAACCGACCTTCTCGCCCGGCTGGATGCCTGCGGCGGCGAAGCCCTTGGCCAGGGCGACGACGGCGGTCTGGAAGTCGGCGGCGGAGATGTCGCGCCAGCCGTCTCCCTCTGGCACGGAGAAGAGCGCACGATCCGGGGT